>JAEYTB010000209.1 GCA_023434205.1 Planctomycetota bacterium
AACCTTCACCCAGTTCCCTCCCATCTGGGTCCTCGAAACCATCACCTACGACGACAGCTAGACGCCCTCACTCCTCCCCCGGCTCCGCCACCAACTCCTCCCCCGGCTCCGCGGGGGAGGTGCCGAGGCCCTGCGAGGCGGAGGGGGTGCCTCACTCCTCCCCCGGCTCTGCGGGGGAGGTGCCGAGGCTCTGCGAGGCGGAGGGGGCGCTTACTCCTCCCCCGGCTCCGCGGGGGAGGTGCCGAGGCCCTGCGAGGCGGAGGGGGTGTATCCACTCCTCCCCCGGCTCTGCGGGGGGAGGTGCCGAGGCCCTGCGAGGCGGAGGGGGTGCTTACTCCTCCCCCGCGGCGAACTGAAGAAGGAGCCGCCGCGGAGCGGCGGGGTACCCAAGGCAAAAACACGAACCGCCCCTTCAACGGATGGGGCGGCTGCGTGCGTCGCGTTGGTTGCGTTGACTTAGGCGGCGCGGCGGAAGGTGCGCCAGGTCGAGGACGCGTTGGTGGTGCGGGCCCACCAGGCGCGGTTGGTCTTGCGAGCCGTGGTCTTGCGGCCGGCGGTGCGCTTGGTGCTCTTGCTCCAGTTGGTCTTGCGCGCCGTCTTGCGGACGGACTTGCGGGCCGTCTTGCGGGCGGTGTTCTTGCTCGCGGAGCGGCGGGCGGTCTTGCGGACCGAGCGGCGCTTGGCCGAGGCCTTGCGGGCCGTGGTGCGCGTCTTGGTGCGCTTCCAGGCCTTGGCCTTCTTGCCCCAGGACTTTTTGGCGCGGGACGCGGTGCGGGTGGAGGAACGGCGAGTCTTCGTGGCCATGGTTGGCTCCCTGAGTGACGAGGATGGGCCTCCGTGCCCCGCGTGTCGCGTCCGTGCATTCGGCAAACGCTTGCCTTGAAGGACGGTCACATAACCGTCCCTGACTGAAAGAGGGATCGGCGGCACAGGGGAGCCGGATAAGTGGAATCTGGAATTTTCTGGCGGGAAAGCGCAAAGACAAAAAAGCCCCGGCGGGGGCCGGGGCGGCTGTGGCGTGGGTTGTTCACGCGTTCAGCGGGCGGCGTGCTGGCCGTTGGCGCCGTTCTGGCGGGCCTTGGCCTGGCCGTTGATGCTGATGCGGGTGGCAGGGGCCTTCTGGACCTTGGGGAGGCGGAGCGTGAGCACGCCGTGGGAGAGCTCGGCGTTGGCCTGGTTGTCCTGGACGGGCGCGGGGAGAAGGACCTGGCGCTCGACGCTGCCCCAGCGCCGCTCGCGCCGGTGCCAGCGCTCGTTGGTCTCCTGCTGCTCCTCGGACTTCTCGGCGCGGATCGTGAGCACGCCCTCGTTGACCTCGGCGGTGATCTGGTCCTCGGTGAAGCCGGGGAGCGAGGCACGCACGATGAACTCCTGGTCGTTCTCCGACAGGTCCACGGCGAGGGCCGACTGCTCCGTGCGGCTGACCGCGACGGGGGCGAGGGCGAAGAAGGGGTCGTCAAAGAACTGATCGATGACCCGGGAGAGCGGAACAAAGGGGGCCGGCATGGGCCGGCTGGTGGGGGTGGGGGAGGACCGGTTGATGATGCTGCGGACCATGTGAGTTCTCCTTTCTGTCCTGGGTCCGGACTGCGGGAAGGAAGAGGGCAAACCTCGTGCCAGCAGCGGGGACGGCGGGCGCGGGGCGGGCGGGGGATTTGGGTGGAGCGCGGGTGCAAACTCGGCACCGCGGTTGTCGTTTTGACAGCCACCCGAACGCCTGTCCGCCCGAACACCCGTCACCTACCCTTGGCCATGATCGACCTTCGTTCAGACACGGTGACGCGGCCGACCAAAGAGATGCTCGCGGCGATGACCCGGGCGGAGCTGGGCGATGATGTGCTGGGGGACGACCCCACGGTGATCCGGCTGCAGGAGGTGTTCGCGCAGCGGATGGGCAAGGCCGCGGCATGCTTTGTGCCCACCGGGACGATGGCGAACCAGACGGCGATCCGCGCCCACACGGAGCCGGGCGACGAGATCATCGCGCACGCCGACAGCCACATCATCCACTACGAGACGGGCGGTCCGGCGGCGCTGTCGGGGTGCATGATCCGGCCGCTGTCGGGGGCGCGGGGGCAGTTTGATGTGGAGGATGTGGACGCCGCGGTACGGCCCGTGGGGATCCACGCGCCCAACAGCCGCCTGCTGGAGATCGAGAACACGCAGAACCGCGGCGGGGGGTCGGTGTGGTCGATGGAGCGCGTGCAGCGGGTGACGAAGCGCGGGCGCGAGCTGGGGCTGAAGCTGCACCTGGACGGGGCGCGGCTGTGGAACGCGTGCATCGCGACGGGGCGCACGCCGGCGGAGTATGCCGCGCACTTTGACACGGTGTCGTGCTGCTTCAGCAAGGGGCTGGGGACGCCGGCGGGCTCGGCGGTGGCGGGTGATGTGGAGACGATCCGGCGGGTGGCGCGGTTCCGCAAGATGTTCGGCGGGGCGATGCGGCAGGCGGGGGTTCTGGCGGGCGCGGCGCTGTACGCGATGGAGAACCACTTTGAGCGGCTCGCGGAGGACCACGCGAACGCGAAGCGGCTGGCGGAGGGGATCGCGAACATCAAGGGGCTGACGCTGGAGCCCGACCAGGCGGCGCACGGGGTGGAGACGAACCTGGTGTTCTTCGACATCAGCCCTTCGCTGGGCATGACGGCGGCGGACCTGTGCGCGAAGCTGAAGGCCGAGGGCGTGCTGATGCTGCCGCCGGGGCAGAGGCGTGTGCGTGCGGTGACGCACCTGGACGTGACGCGGGGGATGGTGGATGAGGCGTTGCGGGTGATCGCGGGGGCAGTGAAGGCTTAACGCCCGCTCTTCACGCGTGTCACCTTCATGGTGACGTCGTCGCTGCTGACGCTGGGCTGGCCGTTCTGCTCGCGTTTTTCGACCGTCAGCTTTTTGCGGAAGGTCATCGATTCGAGCATGCCGGTCTCGGTGTCCCAGAGGGTCTGGCCGGTGAGGTCGCCCTCGCGGATGCGGATGCCGGCCTGGGAGCTTGAGGGGTCGAGGCTGAAAGTGCCCCTGGTGGCGATGGTCGCCATGGAGCGGGCGTGGCTTTTGAGCGTGTTGGTGGTTTTCATGCGGATCACGCCCAGGCCGCCCTCGATGGTGTCCTCGTTGGTCCAGCTCTCGCCCACGGCGGCTTCCCCGGTGCCTTTGCTCTGCGTGGACATGGGGCCGAAGGCGCCCTTCATGAGGCTGCCGCCGTCCATGCCCGGGAGGGCGGCGAGGCCGCCGCCGACGGAGGAGATGTTGCCGTCCTTGTCCATCTTGACGGGCATGGTGGTGCCGACGAGGGTTTGGAAGAGGGCGGCGAGGGGGTCGGACTCGTCGGGCTTGGTGGAGTCGAAGCGGACGGACTCGCCGCCGATGGTGGCGTCCATCTTGAACGTCTCGATGGTCATGTCGAGCGTGTAGCCGGTCTCGGGGTCGGCGGTGAGGCACTTGAGGACGACGGTCATGGCCATGTCCTGCTTGCCGTCGCCCATCATGTCCATGGGGTTGCCGGACGGGGCGGCGGCGCCGCCGCGGCGGGAGCGGTTGGCCTTGATGTCCATCTCGAAGCGGGCTTCCTGGCCGACCTTGAACTTGGGGCGGAGGTTGACGAGGTTCTTCTGAGAAGGAGCGGGCGACTTGGCGGGCGCTCTGTCGGGCGCTTTGGCGGGGGGCTCGCGCATGTCGGGCGTGCCCGCCTGGCCCAGGGCGCTGCCGGTGAAGCCCGTGATCAACAGCACTGCCGCGAGCCGGACCGCCACAAGCCGGGTTTTCATCGTGCGCACTCCTGTCTGGTCAGTGTTCTACCGGCTGTGCATCGGCTGGTTGCACCCGGAAAGGTGCAACATCGCGGCGGGGCGTGCGTTTAGTATGGGGAAGGCCAGCGAGCGGGCTCCGAGATGAGCCGGCCGGGCCCCCTGGAGATTCTGCGATGAACCGCCTGGCACGCTGGGCCGCGGGCCTTGCCTGCGTCCTGATGACGTCTGTAAGTCTGGCGCAGTACGACCCTTCCAACCCGTTCCAGGAGAAGCGGCCGGTACAGCCGGTGCCGGAGAAGCCCGCGGAGCCCAAGCCCGACCGGCCGCGGCCGGAGGCGCCCAAGCCTGACAAGCCTGACGACCGGTGCGGCACGCCCGAGCCCAAGCCGGCGGAGCGGATCATCACGATTGATGGTCGGGTGATCGTGGTGAGCGTGGAGCTGACGCGGGACATGATGCCCGGGCCGGGCAAGCCGCGGGACGGGGGCGGGATGGTGGCGTCGGTGCGGCTGTCCACGGCGAACGAGAAGGGGTTGCCGGACAACATCAAGTCGGTTCGGCTGTGGCTGTCGAACGAGAAGCGCGAGTCGTGGCGGCCGCGGCTGACGCCGGTGCGGACGTTCCGGTATGACTCGAAGGAGTCGCGGCTGGTGGCGAGGCGCGGGCCGAAGTGGGGCGCGGGCTCGAAGGCGACGGCGACGGTGCTGCTGGTGCATGGGTCGATGACGTACCGGCTGACCATGCCGGTGACGGTGGAGGGGGCGTACTGAGCAGGGCCCAACTCCCCCCGAACGGTCGCGCCACATGCGGTTGAGGTGACGGGGGGATTAATCATCATGAATGCCTCTTTACCTTGGGGCGTCACCGGTTAGAGTCCGATGCATGAGCGGTGGCGTTCGGACTTCAGCAGGTGAGGCCTTGCCGGCCGGCGGCGAGCGCGCTGAGGTTCTGTTCCGGGGCGAGGCGCACGTTGTCTTTGCGGGCGATTCACCACAGGGCGGGGCACTGGCGTGGTCTCTTGGGATGCGGGAGCGGGACGCTTCGCCGAGGGTCACGGCGCGGGAGCAGCCGCTCGCGGTGGATGAAGGGCGGTTCTATGAGCAGATGCTGAGTGCCGCGGGGGTGGAGGTGCGGCGGTACCGGGCTGGGGTGCTGCGGCGGCGGCACGATGCGTGCCTGCGCGCGGTCCGAGCGGCGAACCCGCAGGCGGCGGCGGCGGAGGTTGCGGCGAGCGGCGCGAGCGCCGAGCGTGCGGCGGCGTCGCTGCTGATCGGGGTGACGTCGTTCTTCAGGGACAGCGCGGTGTTCGCGGGGCTCGCGGGTCACGTGGAAGAGGTCTGGCAGGCGTCGCGGGGCGGGGTGCGGCGGGCGTTGAGCGTGGGGTGCTCCGACGGGTCGGAGCTGTACAGCCTCGCGGTGATCCTGGCGGAGCGCGGGCTGCTGTCGGGGTCGGAGCTGTGGGGGGTTGATTGCCGCGGGGCCGCGGTGGCCCACGCGGCGCGTGGGGAGTACAGCGCGGCGGCGGTGGAGGGGGTTGATGAGGGGGTGCGGGGGCGGTGGTTCAGCCCTGCTGGGGCTGGGGGGGCGTGGCGGGTTGATGCGGGGCTGCGTTCGGCGTGCCGGTGGGTGCGTGGGGACGCGTTCGCGTTGCCTGCGGAAGTTCCGGGCGCGTTCGACCTGGTGATGTGCCGGAATCTGGCGATTTACCTGCGGCCCGAGGCGGCTGAGGAGTTGTGGCGCGGGCTCGCGGAGCGCGTGCGGCCGGGCGGGCTGCTGGTGGTGGGCAAGGCGGAGCGGCCGGCCCCGTCGCTGGGGCTGGTGCGGGTGGGCCCGTGCCTGTTCCGCAAGGGGGGCGCGTAATGCCGATCGTGACGGCGCTCAGGGCGGGGTCGCAGCACAAGCCCAAGGGGCCGCTGTGGGTGCGGCTGCTGGTGTGCGCGGTGCTGGTGGCGGGGATGGGGGTCCTGCGGCTGGAGGTGTTCCCGCGGGCGTTCGTGCCGCTGACGTACGCGCTGCCGCTGCTGGTGTGGCTGGGGTTCCGCGATGTGCGGATGCTGTGGACGATGGCGGGGCTGTTCGTCCTGATGGGCTTCTACAAGTGGCTCTACCTGGTCGACCGGACGCTGTACGGCCCGAACGAACTGCCGCTGTTCGTGATGATGCAGATGGCGAACATCCTGCTGACGGCGTGGGTGGTGCACCGGGTGGTGCGGCTGTCGACGCGGCTGGAGCGGGTCATCGCGACGCTGGAGGCGACCAACACGGAGCTGGAGGCGAGCAACGAGGAGCTGGCGGCGCGGGAGGAGGAGATCACGCAGCAGAACGAGGAGCTGCAGTCGCAGGCGTCGGAGATGGAGCAGCAGACCGAGGAGCTGTCGGCGCAGACCGAGGAGCTGCAGGGGCTCAATGAGCAGATCGCGGCGCGGGAGCGGTCGCTGAGCGACCTGCTGGACGTGACGGAGGAGATCGGGTCGGAGGAGACGCTGTCGGAGAAGCTGGGCGGGGTGATCGAGCGGCTGCTGGGGGCACGGGTGGCGGG
>JAEYTB010000222.1 GCA_023434205.1 Planctomycetota bacterium
CCCCCGGCCAGCACCCGGAAGAACGCCTCGATATCCGCATCCGTCGCCACGTCCCCATCCCAGTTGAAGTCCGCGCCCGTACACGCCGCGCAGCAGTCCCCCGCCAGGCACCGGAAGAAGTCCTCGATGTCCGCGTCCGTGCCCACCTCGCCGTCGTGGTTGTAGTCCGCGCTGCACGGCGGCGGCTCGCACGTGTCCGGCACGCCGTTGCCGTTCACATCCGCGACCCCCATCGCCACATCGATCGCATCCGGCCGGTTGTTGCTGTTGCAGTCGGGCCCGCCCAGCGCCGCCACCACCGCCGCCCGCGTGTCCGGCTGCGGCCCGATGTTCTGCGTCAGCGGGTTGATCCCAGGCGCCTGCGGCGTCCCCGTCGTGCGCAGGTAGTGCTTCACCTCCGCCGGCGTCAGCCACCGCCCCTTCACCGCCTTGTAAACCCCCAGCAGTTGCGCCGCCGCGGAGCTGACGATCGGCGTCGCGCTGCTCGTCCCGCTGAAACCCGATGTGTACCGGTAGTTCACGCCCTCCGCGCTGTACGCGTCCCCGTAGGCGATCGTGAACACCCGCTCGCCCCACCCCTGCAGGTCCACCGTCTGCCCGTAGTTGCTGAACGTCAGCCGCGACCGCGCCGCCACCGTCCCGCCCACCGCCGCGCCGCCCGCGCCCACCATGATCGCGCCCGAATCGTTCTCCGGCTTGAACGGGTAGTGCCCCCCGTTGCCCGTCTGATAGATCGCCGCATCCAGGTTCTGGTTCCCGTTCCCCGCCGCCTCGCACACCGTGATCCCGTTGCCCACCGCCGTGCGGATCGCGTTGTAGCAGTCCAGCCGCCACTCCATCGGCACATAGTTGCTCGCGGGCCCGATCATGTGCTGCTCGATCAGGATCACCCCTCCCGGCCCGGTCACGCTCGCCGCGTTCACCGTCGCCTGCGCCACGTTGTACAACCCCGCCAGATACACGTGCGCGTAGTACGGCTGCGCATCGGGCACCGACCCCGTCGTCCCCCACGTCCCGCTCTGCGACACCAAAATCCCCATCACCGCCGTGCCGTGGTCGTTGCTGCTCGCCGCGGGGTCGCCGCTCGTGCCCGGCCCCGCGCGCAGCATCCGCCCCGCGAACTCCGCGTGGTTCACGTTCCACTGCCGCTCCACATCCACCACCACCACGCCCGGCCCGCGCCCGCCCGGCCACGTGCTCACCTCGCTGTTGTTGATCCCGTTGGGCATCGCCGCGAAGTAGTGCTGGTTGGGCACAAAGTTCGGCGGCAGCGGGTCGTTCCCGATTCCCGTCAGGTGCGGCTCGGCCCGCCGCACCACCCCCGTCGCCTCCAGCCGCGCGCACAGCTTCCAAATATCCTCGCCCGCCGGCAGCCACAGGTTGAACTGGTTGTTGAGGTTCGCGACCGGCTCCCCCCAATACCGCTCCGCCGCCGCGTGCATCTCATCCAGCCGCGCCTCGGTGTGCTCCGGGTACGCCCGCTCCCACCGGAAGCCCCTCGCCTCCAGCTCCGCCATCAACGCCGTCACACCATCCAGCGTCCCCGCGCCCAGATCACTGACCCGCCCCTCCCGCAGCCGCACCACCAGCTCATCGCCGAACGTCACCGCCGCCACATCCCCCCGGTGCACCGGAACCGCCGCCACCTGCCCCTGCGCCGGCACAACAACCGCGGCAACCGGCAGCACCGCAAGCAACGCTCCATTCATACAAAGCCTCCCAGTGGGTTGCCACAGCCTACCACGCGCCCCCCGCCCCCGTTGCACCCATTCCCCCCGAAACCACCCCGCCCCGCCTACGAATAACCCCGACCACCCGGAGTCCTCCCGTGCGCACGCTCATACCCGCCGTCCTCGCCACCCTCACCGCCGCCTCAACCTCCCTCGCCGGCATCACCACCTACACCATCGACTTCTTCCCCGACGAGCCCGGCACCTACCTCCAGCAGCTCCGCTTCATCGGCCCCACCGAGGGCACGATCGTCGAGACCCGCATCCACATGCAGTTCACGACCCACCAGGGCTTCCAGGCCCAGGACCTCTTCTTCGAGCTCTTCGTCCCCGTCGACAACCCCGCCTTCGGCTACTTCGGCGTCACCGGACAGGACCTCACCTGGTCCGGCCACGGCACCTTCACCGCCACCCTCACCACCCACGACCTCGACGGCCCCCTCGCTCAGCGACTCTGGGCCTGGCACCTCTGGAGCGTCAACGACCCGCCCGACTTCCGCGGCAGCTTCTCCACCACCAGCCGCGTCGAGATCGACATCGAGACCCCCGACGCCTGCTCCACCGCCGACTTCGACAACGACGGCGACACCGGCACCGACGCCGATATCGAGGCCTTCTTCGCCTGCCTCGCCGGCAACTGCTGCCCCACCTGCTGGCACCTTGGCGCCGACTTCAACGCCGACGGCGACGTCGGCACCGACTCCGACATCGAAGCCTTCTTCCGAGTTTTGGCCGGCGGCACCTGCTGATCCACCACCGGGCGCACTCCTCCCCCGGCTCCGCGGGGGAGGTGCCGAGGCTTTGCGAGGCGGAGGGGGGCTGGCTCCCTCCCTTCTTCCCAACTGGTCCCATCTGCACGACCCATCCCGATAACCGCGCGGGTGTCACGCTCAGGTGACGCCGCGGACCCTGGTGCGCCTGCCGCACATTGGCCGATTTCACTTGAGCCCCCGCCACGCCCCGTTATGCTGGGGCTCCACCCCAACCCGGAGGATTCGTTCATGACCCCCACGACGACCCGCGCCGTCCTCGCCGCCGCCGCACTCTTCGCCTTCGCCCCCCTCGCCGCGGCACAGCAATACCTCATGGTCGTCGACTGGACCGACCGCGTCATGCTCGTCAGCGCCCAGGACGGCTCCATCATCAACCCCGACTTCATCCCCGACGACCCCACCGGCCTCCAGTGGAACTTCCAGAGCCCCAAGGCCGCTATCCAGGTCGGCAACGAAATCTGGGTCTCCGACCAGATCAGCGACGCCATCTACCGCTTCACCGCCAGCCTCACCCCGCAGTTCATCAGCGCCATCACCGGCGGCATGGACAACATCCGCGGCATCAAGCTCATCGGCGACAAGGTCTACACCGCCAACGCCGGCGGCGGCAACGGCGCCCCCGGCAATGCCCTGGTCGTCTTCAACACCGACGGCTCCTTCCACGCCAACCTCCCCTGCGGCGACCCCTTCGACATCGCGCCCCTCGGCGACGACCTGCTCATCGCCAACATCGACACCGACGACCTCGACCGCTACACCACCGGCGGAACTTTCCTCTCCGTCTTCCACGCCAGCGACGGCATCAACGGCATGGACTTCCCCCAGCAGATCACCGCCCTCCCCGGCGGCCGCTACATGGTCGCCGGCTTCACCGCCCCCTCCGGCATCTTCGTCATTAACGCCGACGGCTCCGAAGACCTCGCCCAGCGCGTCGAGATCGCCGGCGGAATCCGCGGCGTCCACCCCCTCGCCAACGGCAACATCCTCTACACCCGCGGCACCACCACCGGCGGCCTCTACGTCTACAACCCCACCGACGGCTCCCACACCCAGCTCCACTTCGAGGCCAACCTCCAGTACATCAACCCCCTCAACCTCGCCCCGCCCTGCGGAACCGCCGACTTTGACGGCGACGGCGACACCGGGACCGACGCCGACATCGAGGCCTTCTTCGCCTGCCTCGCCGGCAACTGCTGCGCCACCTGCTGGCACCTGGGCGCCGACTTCGACGCCGACGGCGACAGCGGCACCGACGCCGACATCGAAGCCTTCTTCAGAGTCCTCGCCGGCGGCGCCTGCTGACCGGTGCTTCCGTGACCGAGGCCCGGGTGCCACGGCCCGTCCTCGGGCCGTGCCGCGCGCAACCCCACCCGCCTGAGATCGGGCGGCACCTTTCCCGGATCACCCTGAGCACCCTGTCCGTATACTGACCCATGCTCCCATTCGGGGGCAGTCACTCCGGAGGGGCAATCCATGCATAGGCTCGCAGCGCTGGGCGCGGTGGTATGTGGTGCGCTGACCCATGCCGTGGCCCAATGCGGCCACTGGGTCCTGGTCCGCACCGAGGAGATCACGCAGCGCTCCACGCCCCTGGTCTACGACGCTGCGCGCGGGGAACTTTTCTGCTTCAGCGGCTGGGCCGACAACGGCCAGTTGCCCTATGGAACCTGGGCCCGGCGCGGCGGTCAGTGGCGCGCCCGGCTCCCGTACGCCTCGACGCGCCCGCAGCCCCGGTACGACCACGCGATGGCGTTCGATGCGGCGCGCGCCCGCGTTGTGCTCACCGGCGGCGTGACCTCGGCCTCGCACATGGACACCTGGGAGTGGGACGGCAGCGCCTGGTCCCAGCGCTCAACCCCCAATCCCCCCCAGAAGCGCCAGGCCCACGCGATGGCCTACGACGCGTCCCGCGCGGTCTGCGTCGTCTTCGGCGGCTTCGGCGCGGGCACCTTCGGCGATACCTGGGAGTACGACGGCCAGGGCTGGGTGCTCGCGTCCACGACCGGCCCCGCGCCCCGCGCTCGCGCACAAATGGTGTACGACCACGCCCGCCAGCGCACGCTTCTCTTCGGCGGCGCCGGGCCAGCGGGTTTTTACAGCGACACGTGGGAGTGGGACGGCACAAGCTGGGTGCAGGTAGCCTCCTCCGGCCCATCGGCCCGCACCGGCCACACGATGGCCTACGACCCGCAACGCAACCGCACCGTCCTCTTCGGCGGGGACCAGCTTAACGACACGTGGGAATGGGACGGCTCAACATGGATGCTTATCCCAGCCCAGGGCCCCGGCCCGCGCTCCGACGCCTTCATGGCGTACGACCCCTCCTCCCAGCGCACCGTGCTCTTCGGTGGCAAGCTGTCCCAGCACCTCACCTCCAACGAGACCTGGGAATGGGACGGCCAGACCTGGACCCAGGTCGGCCCTACCGAGCCCCCCGCCCGCAGCCGCCACGCGATGGCGTTCGACTCCGCCCACGCCCTCACCCTCATGTTCGGCGGCGCCAGGTACAACCTGGAGGCCCTCGGCGACACGTGGGGTTGGAACGGCCAGTCCTGGACCCGCCTCGCAACCGACGGCCCCCCGCCGCGGGAGAGCGCCGCGATGTGCTTCGACACGGCCCGTTCCAGGACCGTGCTCTTTGGTGGACGCGAGTCAAGCACAGTGCTGGGGGACACGTGGGAATGGGACGGAGCCCACTGGGACCCGCGCCCCGCCGAGGGACCAGGCCCGCGATACGGCCACGCAATGGCGTACGACCAGGCCCGTGCCGTCACGCTCCTCTTCGGAGGCCGCACCTCGACTCAGCCGGGCGCACTCCTGCTCGGCGACACCTGGGCATGGAACGGGGCCGCGTGGAGCCTGGTCTCCACGGCCGGTCCATCGCCGCGTTCGCACCACAGCATGACCTACGACCCCGTCCGCCAGCGCGTCGTTCTGAAGGATGGTGATTGGCCCGCCCCACGCCAGACCTGGGAATGGGACGGACAGGCGTGGGCGCACGTCAACTCCGAGGTCGGCTTCGGGAGGAGCAGCCCCGGCTTCGCGTTCGACTCCCTCCGGGGCCGAACCATCCAGTTCGGCGGCTACTCCGGCGGCGTCCTGCCATGGATCAGCGAATGGGACGGTGCTGCCTGGACCCGCTGGGCCAACTCCTCGGTGCTCCGCTGGGAAGCCCCGCTCGCCTACGACACGATCCGCCACACCACCGTCCTCTTCGGCGGCCGCCGCTACGAGCCGGTCGCTGGTGACCTGACTATCGGCGAAACCCTCGAACTCCCCTCCGAACCCGCCCCGCCCATCATCACCGGACACCCACAGCCCGTCTCCACCCGCCCCGGTTCCACGATCGTGCTCTCCGCTTCCGCGGCAGGCCCCGGCCCCTTCACGTACCAGTGGCACAGGGGCAGCGTCGTGGCCGACGGCCCCGGCGGTGCTTCCCCCGGTGGCGGCACGGTGTCCGGCGCCACCACCGCGATGCTCACCATCGCCGACGTGCAGCCCACCGATGCGGGCCCTTACACCTGCACCATCGCCAACGACTGCGCCGGCATCAGCACCAGCAGCGTCATGCTCAGCATCCTCCCACCCTGCGCTACCGCCGACTTTGACGGCGACGGCGACACCGGCGCCGACGCCGACATCGAGGCCTTCTTCGCCTGCCTGGCCGGCAACTGCTGCGCCACCTGCTGGCACCTGGGCGCCGACTTCGACGCCGACGGCGACAGCGGCACCGACGCCGACATCGAAGCCTTCTTCAGAGTCCTCGCCGGCGGCGCCTGCTGACCGCGAGCCTACTTGTCCGTTTCGATCGTCCCCAGCTTCAGCGCGGTGTCGGCCGGCAGTTTTTTGATGCTCGTGATCAGGAACCGCGGCTGGCCCTTGTACCGCATTTCCATCACCGCCTCGACCGGGTCGCCGGGCGCGAGGCCGTCGAGCGAGACGCCCGTGGCGAGGTAGGGGAACTGCATCTCCATCTCTTCCATGCCGATCTTGTTGCCGTCCGCGTCGGCGAAGTCGGGGATCTCCTCGTGGTGGATGACGAGGGAGGTCTTGGGGGGGTTGGGGAGGGCGCTGATCCTGCCGCGGAGGGTGTACGCGGCTTCGGCGGGGCCGGTGGCGGTGGTGGGCGTGAAGGCGGGGGCCTTGGCGTCGCTGGTGGACTGGGCGCTGTGCTTGGGGCAGCCTGCCAGGAGAAAGGCGCTGGCGAGGGTCACGACGGCGGCGGTCTTCATGGTCGAACTCTAGCCGACCTCTTCCCACTCGCGCGCCTGCCCGGGATCAGGCTTCATCACCTCCCGCAGCACGACGGTGGCGAAGCTGCCCTTGGGCAGCTCGAAGGCGCAGCGGACGTAGGGGCCGTGCTCATCGACGCCGCCCTCGACCTCGGGGTCGATGACGGGCACGCGCAGGGGGCGGCGCTTGCCGTCGAGCGCGTGCCGGGAGGCGGCGTCGAAGGCGGCAAGCTGGTCGGGTTTGACGCCGAACGCCGCGAGCGATGCCAGCTCGCGTTCGCCGGTTGGCCCCGACGCCCGCAGCATGGCCGAGCCCCACATGGGCCCGCTGGGGCTGATCTCGAAGGCCGCGAGCCGGCGCGCGGTTTCGGGGTCGGCGCTGGTGGGTGCGTCCACGGTGAACGCGGCGAGGTTCTCGTGCTTGACGCCCACATCGCCGGGGTCGAGGCGCGCGAGCGTGCCTAGCGCGATGCGCTCGTCGAGCACGCGGTTGAACACGGCGGACTGGAACGCGGAGAGGTAGTAGCGGAGGATGGGCTCGTCGAGCGAGAGCATGGCGTCGCGGGTGCCCGCGCCGCGGGAGAGCAGGTAGAGCACGCGCTGCTCGGTGCGCGCCGAGCGCGGGTAGGCGTCCTGGGCTTCCTTGAATCTGCCCTCTTCGAACAGCCGGCGGGCTTCGGCGTTGACGTCCGGGTGTGCCGCGTTCACGCCCAGCAGTTCGCGGACCGCGCCGTCGAAGTCGCCCACGACGAGGGCGCGGCCGACGAGGTGGTTGTTCTCGAGCATGCCGAAGCGCTGCTCGCCGACGCGGTTGGGCACGCCCACGTCGGCGAGGCGGCGGAGGACGCGTTGGGCGGCGAGCACATCGGTGGGCTTGACGGCGCGGATGCGGACGGAGAAGCGGTTGCCACGCAGGTGGCCGGGGCGGAGCTTGTTGGCGTGATAGTCGGCGCCGACGATGGCGACCCGCTCGTTGCGGAGCTCGGGGAACTCCTCGATCTTCTTTCCCGGCGCGTGGATGGAGACCGTCTGGCGCGTGACGGCCTGCTTGTCCTTCAGGCCGGCGTAGCCCACGGCGCTGCGCTTGACGCCGAAGTGGCGGGCGAGCACCTCGACCATTTCCATGGTGGACATGCCGCGCTTCGTGACGGCGAGGTAGATGTGCTCGCCGCTGCCGGCGGGGAGGTATTGGGGGACCTCATCGACGAGGAAGTCCTCGGGCCGCTGCTTGATCGCGCCGCCGATGCCGGGGGTGTCCGCGGTGATGTATGAGCGGGGGATGACGTGCGTGCCCGTGTCCAGGGCCCCGGGCACCCCGCCTTTGGGTACCCCGCCGCTCCGCGGCGGCTCTCCCGCCTCACCCCTCATCACGGGTCGCCGCCTCGAGCACGTGCTCCGCGACATAGATCGGGACGCCCCCCGCGATCCCCAGGGCGATGGCGTCGCTGGGGCGGGAGTCGATGTGCATCTGCTGGCCGTCGGCCTTGGTGACGTCGAGGGTCGCGAAGAAAGTGTGGTCGGAGAGGTCGTTGATGGTGATCGAATCCAGCTTCGCGCCAAGGGCCTCGATCACGTTGGCCAGCAGGTCGTGGGTCTGGGGGCGCTTGATGGTGATGCCCTTGAGGCGGCGCTCGATGGACTGGGCCTCGGGCAGGCCGATCACGATCGGGAACGAGCGTGCCTGGGACTCCTCCACCGCGGCCTCGTAGACGCTGGCGGTGGGGGGCTTGGGCGCATCGCCCCCTGTCACCTCGCGCAGCTCGATGATCTGGTAGTCGTTCAGCTCGCGGATCAGGATACGGGACAGTTCCATGCGCACGGCCATAGGTGCTCCCTCGTTCGCATGGTAGCACCGGCCCCTACCGGTCCTCCCGCGCCGCGCCCCGGCGCGGCGGCGCAGGCGCGGCGCCCGGCGCTCCGCCCTCGGCCTGCACCGGGTCCTGCATCCGCCGGCCCAGCTGGTCGAGCAGTTCCCGCGGCACGCCGATGTCCGCGACCACCACCTCCCCCAGGAACGGCTGCGCCTCGAGCGCGAAGAAGCCCTCCTTGAGGCCCGCAAAGGTCACCGTCGCGCTGGCTCGCACCGCCACGCGCCGGGGTAGGCCGGTGTCGGCATCGAGCCCGCTGGGAAGGTCCACCGAGAGGACGGGCACGCCGTCGGCGGCGTAGCCGTTGATCTCCTGCACCACCTTCTCGTGGATGGGGTCGAGGTCGCGGGAGAGGCCGGTGCCGACCAGGGCGTCGATGATGAGGTCGGTGGAGCGGAAGCCGGCCATCGCCGCGGAGAGGGAGCGCGCGGGGTTGCCCGGGTCCATCAGGAAGAGCTGGAGGCCCATGCGGTGGACGATGTCGAGGTTGGTGCGGGCATCGCCGGCGTACTGGGCGGGGTTGGCGGCGAGGAAGACGATGACGCGCAGGCCGGCGTTGTGGAGGTGGCGTGCCGCGGCGAGGCCGTCGCCGCCGTTGTTGCCCGCGCCGGCGACGACCAGGACGCGGGGCTTCTCAACACCCTCGAGGCCGTCGAGGGCGACATCCGCGACGTGGCGGGCGGCATTCTCCATGAGGACGATGGAGGGAACGCCGTACTCGGACACGGCGAGGCGGTCGAGCTTGCGGACGGCATCACGGGTGAAGACGTAGAGGTGAGGGCGCGGGCGGACGCGGGGGCGGGTGGGGCCTGAGCCGTGGTGGTGCGGGGGCCTGGGCACGGGGGCAGTTTAGACGGGGACCCTTCAATGCAGATGACGACGGCCCTAACCCACGGACCGCCCGGCTGATCAATGAAGAACCCCTCCGGAGGGAGGGGTCGGGGTCGATGATGACGTCGGGACTCAGAGGGCCCGGCCTCAGCAGGGCCCTCCGGCGAGCACCCGGAAGAAGCTCTCGATGTCCGCGTCGGTCCCGATGTCGCCATCGCCGTTGAAGTCGACTGTGCCACAGAAACGGCAGCAGCTCCCCGCGAGGCAGGCGAAGAACGCCTCGATGTCGGCATCCGTGCCGATGTCGCCGTCACGGTTGAAGTCGGCGAGGCAGGGGCCAAAGAAGCCTGAGGCGAGCTCGGCGGGCGCGAGCGCGCGCGTGCTGATTCGCAGGTGGGCGAGTTGCCCCTGGAAGTAGCCGAGCTCCTGATCGTCGCTGCCGATCTCCGCCTCATCGCCAGTAAAGAGAGGCGACAGCGTCGAGGGGAACTCGGCGAACAGAGCACCGTCGAGGAAGTAGCGGTGCGTCTCGCCGGTCCACTGCCAGGCCATGTGGTGCCACTGCCCGGTCTGGAAGCCCGGCATCTCGATGGGCTGGCTGCCCCCGTTGTTGACCCAGAGCTGGCTTCGGTAGGGGGCTCCGGGCGTGAGCGGCTGGCTGAGGCCAATCGCGAGATCGGTGTGCGCCGCGGCGATCCCGTGGTTGAAGATGGTGGAGTCGGTAGAGCCCGGCGCGAGCCGGACCCATGCCTCGACGGTGCCCTGCGGGAGGGGCGCGTGGAACTCGGTTGGGATGTTGACCCGGGAGGGCGCGCCGGTCAGGTTGAGGGCGGCCGTAAAGGCACCGGCGGGTGCATCGTTGACGGGGATGATGTCAGCGTCGCCGACGGCGGAGCCGTCCAACTCCGCACGGCCGCAGGACTCCTTGACGTCGTAGGACAGAGCCCAGTAGGCCACCGAGGATTCGCAGTTGAAGGAGCTGGCCAGGGACGGGGCGTGCTCGTCGATGTCCGGTGTGTTGGTGATGTTCTCGAGCTCGGACCCGTCCAGCCGCATGGAGAAGAGGTCGCGCTTCTCACTCCCTGACTGGCGGCTGAAAACGATGTAGCGGCCGTCGGAGGACCATGCTGGAACGCCCTCGTCCACGCCGGGCGTGTTGGTGAGGTTGCGGACAATGACCCCTTGTTCGGTCACGAGCAGAATGTCGTAGGTGCCGTCGCTGGTGCGCCAGCCGACCGCAAGGTGGCGTCCGTCCGGGCTCCAGGCCGCATTGTTGTACGCCTGGCTTTGAGGTTCGGGCATGATGAAGGGCCCAAAGGTGAGAGTGCAACCGACAAGGGAGCCAACAAAGAGCCCGGACGGCATCGTGGGCCAGTTGGTGAAGACGATCTTGGTTGACCCCGGGCGCGGCTGCCAGCGTGTGTGACCGCCGTTGACATCCGTCGAGCAGTCGCCGGTCCCGTCGAAGTTGATGACCCGGATCTCGCCGTGGACGCGGTGGTAGACGATTCGATCTCCTTCGGGCGAGAAGCTGGGCTCGACCCAGTCCCCTTCCGCGGAGGTGACCTGCCGGAGTTCAGCGCCTTCGGGACGGCAGACCCAGATGTGGCGGTTTCCCTGGAACGTGAGCCACACCCCATCGCGCGAGAAGCGCGGGTTGTGCGGGTTGGGGATGCCGGGGGTGGGGATGGGGACGGGGGTGCGCTGTTCGAGGTCCATCCGGTGAAGAGTGGTATCGTGCGGCCCGTTCAGCGTGTGATAGACGAGCGTCCCGCGGAGCTGGGCGTGGGCGGTCGCGGTGAGAGCAAGGCAGCTGACAGCGATAACCAAACGGTGCATGGGCGTGTCTCCTGGTGAGGCGCCGGGGCGGCGCGGTTCACGGAGAGACACGAAGATCCGGGCTTCATCTAGGGGTAGAGCTTTGCGAATGCGGAACTGGTACGAGCGTCAACCTGGACGCCGCGGCCTCCGCTTCGGTGCGCGAGGGGAACAGCGCACAGAACATGTCGCTGACGATCAATGAGTCAAGCAACAGCTGGCCGCGCGGAGACACCCTGCAGTTGAAGGCTCTCGAGTCGGCGAGCGGATTCTTGTAGAAACACACCTGGATGCCATCATCGTCGTGCTTCAGCGCATGATTGATGACGAACATCTGGTAGCCCTCTGCCTCACCGGCGGGAGCAAGCACCCTGTACCAGGCGATCGGGTCCTGGGCGCCGCCCTCAACGTCAGGCCGCAACCATCCGGGGACTACGTCCGGTTCTGGGCGCAGTGCGAAGAGCGCGTGGGTGTAGAGCGGAAGGTCCGAGCTGTCGATGGCCTCCCGTTCGAACTTGCCAGCGCCGTGCCAATCACCCGCGCCCACGAGCAGCCGCTGCTCAGGCCACCATGCGAGCGTGTAGATTGATCCCTGATGCCAGTACTCGCGCAGGACCTCAAGGTCGAGCGAGTAAATGCGTATACACGCGATTCCTTCATCGGAAATGTGTGTCACAGCGACCTCGGGGCCGTTGTTCGCAGGGAGAATGTCCGCCACCAGCCCGTCAACCACACTAAACGTGTTTGCGCCGGGGCCGGCTGTCGTTCTGTCGGTGATCCTTGGAGGGGGGCTGAGTCCCGGTTGAACTCGCAGGGGGCGAGCGATGTTTCTGGGATTGGCAATCCACAGGTCCCCGTCGGTGCAGATCCCGCTGGGCGGCGCAGTGCCCGCGATCGACGCGATAACGGCGAGGTCGCGACCCTCATGTCCCCGCACCAACTGGGCAACTCCCACCTGGGCCCCGCCGCCAATCAGGGCGAGAGGTTTCCCCGTCGCGGACATGAGAATGGCGCTCTCGGTGTAGATCCCGTTGGTTTGGTGGCTATGTACGAAGTACCTCGGCGCTCCCGCGATGCGGAGAGAGATGAGCGGCGTCGTAACCGCCGCGACTCCAATCACGAGCGCCGGCACCAGCACCGACGGCTTTCGCAGCGAGCATGCGATCTTCCAGGCAAGCCGCGCGGCTACGCCCGGCCCGGCGGCCATAACCGGGCCTCCCTCCAGCCACCGCCGCAGGTCGGCCGCGAACTCGCCTGCGCTGTGAAACCTCGCTCGCGCGTCCGATGCGCAGGCCTTTGAAAGGACGGCCGCGAGGGGCTTGGGGCACGCTGGGTCAAGCTCCCGCGGCGTGCGTGGTGCCTGCACGCACGCCCGGATGAGAGCGTCGCGGAGCGGGCCCGAAGTGTCGAACGGCGTGTGCCCCAGCAGGATGAGGTAAGCGATGGCGCCCAGCGAGTAGATGTCAGCACGCGTGGATAGCGCAGCCTGGTCACCCCGGGCCTGTTCGGGCGACATGAACGCGATCGTGCCGACCGCCGCACCATGATCGGTGATTGAATGTGCGGACTCGGTGCATGCGAGGCCAAGGTCCAGGATGACAGGGTTATTGCGCCGATCAATCAGGATGTTGGCGGGCTTGAGATCACGGTGGATAAGTCCATGCTCATGGAGCAACTGAACTGCATCGCCTACACGAGCGAGTACTGCGACCTTCTCTCGACGTCAGAGCGGGCTGACATACTCATCGAGCGGCCTGCCATCGATGAGCTCCGTCACGAGGTAAGGGGCACCATCGGAGAGTCCACGGTCGAGCAGGCGCGGGACGCAGTTCAACCGGAGAGCGGCGAGCGCATCGATCTCGCGGAAAGCGCGGGCGCGTGCATCACTGCTGAGAAGGGGGGACAGGACCTTGATTGCAACGGGAAGGTCGGAGCCCCTGCCGTACGCCCGGTACACGAACCCCGAAGCACCCCGCCCGATGACCGAATCGATGGTGTATTGACCGATCTGATGGGGGCACCCGTCCGATTGGGCCTCGTCCCCGGCGAGCGCGGCGTCGAGAAGGCGGGCGGCAGCGGCGGGTGTTGGCACGGCGTCGGCCGAGGTCATATGCCTGTTCATGTCCGTGACACGCTCCCCAGTGCGGAACATAGTGTTGCGTTAGGCACCCCGAGACGCAAGGGTTGCACGCTGTGGTAGGCTGTAGTGGTTTGAAACGAGGGGGCTTGTGGGTCAGGACCGGTTCATCACCACGCGCTGGTCTCTCATTGAGGGGCTGCGGAGCGGCTCGCCGGAGGAGGTGCGTCGCGCGCAGGAGGCCCTTGCGCGTGTGTACTGGGGTTGCGTGCTCGGGTTCGTGGCGGCGAAGGTGCGGGGCCGCGAGCGAGCTGAGGAACTGACGCAGCGCTTCTTTGTAGAGGTGGTGCTCGGCCGACGGCTCTTCGAGAAGTCCGAGCGAAGGGAGGGGTCGCGGCTGCGTTCGCTGGTGTACTCGGCGCTGCGGCGTTTCCTGGTGGATGTCTATCGACAGCAGCGGGGCGGTGTTGCGGGTGCGGAGTCGGCGGTTGATGCACAGGACGCCTGTTCGGTGGAGGCATCATTCTACCGAGGCTGGTGCGCGGACCTTCTGACCGAGTCGCTGCGACGGTGCGAGAAGCACTATGAATCGCGTGGGAAGACGAACCATTGGAAGTTGTTTGAGGCGTGGGTCATCTGGCCTCGGACGCGGCTGGTGCGACCGGGGCCTATGGACGTTCTCGCGTCTCGGCACGGGTTTGCGAGCGCCGCGGCAGGGTCGGCCGCGGTGCAGGTGGTTAGCCTCAAGTGGAGGTCAGTTATTCGGGAGGTTGTCGCCGAGACCGTCGATCCAGAGGAGACTGAGTCGGAACTCGCTGCGCTCCGTGCCTGGCTGGGCTGAACTAACGACCGTTCGCGGTCGGCTCCTTTGCCATGAGAATCATTCAGCAAGGCAAAACGGCCCCGCGCTTTGTGCGCGGGGCCGTGGGGGTTAAGTGGTTGCCGGCGGGTTACTTCTTGGCGGCCTTGTACTTCTTGAGGGCTTCTTCCATGTCGGCTCGGAACATGTCTTCCTCGGACTTGGTGATGGCGCTCAGGGCCTTGGTCTGGAAGTCGATGGCCTTGTCGATGTTGCCCTTCTCGAAGTGGGCGCGGGCGAGGGTGTCGAGGATGGCGGCGTTCTTGCCGTTGCTGACCTGGTTGGCACGCTCGGCGACGGAGAGGGCGTAGTCGTAGTCACGCTTGGCGATGCCGTCTTCGTCGAGGATCATCCAGGCGATCTGGTTGAGGGCCTGGGCGTCGTCCTTGCCCTTGCCGTCGGTGATCTGGCGGGCGTAGCCGTAGGCGGCGTCGGGGCCCTTGACGTCCATGAGCAGCTTGAACTTGGTGCTCGCGACGGGGAGGGCCATGGTGGGGTCGAACTCGACGAGCTCGTCGATGGCCTTGATGGCGTCCTCCTTGCGGTCTTCCTGGAGGGCGAGGCCGATGCGGTTGGAGATCTGGCGGCCCTTGGCCTCCTTCTCCTGCTGCTTGGCGGCGCGCTCGGCGGCCTTGGCGGGGTCGTAGGTGCCGGCGACGACGGCGGCGAGGTCCTCGTCCATGCGGGCGGGGTGGCCGATCCAGACGATCTTGCTGTCCTTGACGATGAACGCGGCGGGGATGCCGCGGAGGCCGGCGGCCTTCATCCAGGTGTCGGCCATGGTGCCGTGGTCGCCGCCGAAGGCGACGGTGTAGTCCATCTTCTCGCCCATGTCCTTGACGAAGGCCTCGACGCGGGAGAGGTAGGTCTGGCCTTCCTCCGGGGGCACGTTGTCCTCCCAGATGCTGACGCCGACGAACTGGACCTTGTCCTTGTACTGCTTCTGGAGCTCGGTGAGGTGAGGGATGTTGCGGATGCAGGGGCCGCACCAGGTGGCCCAGAACTCGACGACGTAGACCTTGCCGGGGGTGTAGGACTCGACCGCGGAGCCCTTGACCCACTTGACGACCTCGATCTTGGGGGCGGCGTCGCCGATCTTGAGCTTGGGGCCCTCGGCGGCCTTGGGTGCGGGTTTGTCCTGCGCCATGAGGGTGGGGACGGCCCCGGTCATCGCGAGGACCAGTGTCAGGGTGAGTGCGCCGAACTTCATTCCGAGCTCCTGTGGGTGGGGTCAGGCTTCGGCCGCCACACGCGGTCCCGGACGGTCTTGCCGTCGCCTGTGCCCGCATCGGGGCGGGACTCCATTGTTACATCAGACTCCCCAGGGCGGGAGGAGTTTCTTTCATCCCCCTGGATAGGGGTGGTCCCGGGGCTGTGCCCGGTGAATCATTTGAGCGTGAAGCCGCGGCTTTTGGCGACCAGCATCGGCCTGAGCCTGGCCCTGCATGCGGGCGGGCTGGTGTCGCTCGCCCACCTGGGGACGCGGGCGGTGTCGGTGGCGGCGGAGTCACAACTGACGATATCGCAAGGGTTTGAGCTGGTTCGCCCGGCGATGGCGGCGGCCCCGCCCACGCCGGTGGTGGAGCCTGTGGCGCCTGAGCCCATGACGCCCGAGCCGGAACCGGAACCCGAGCCTGAGCCGCCCCCGCCGGAGGAGGAGAGGGTGCGGCTGGGGGTGGAGGAGGCGACGGAGGAGCGGCCGGTGTGGAAGGGTTCGGCCACGCCGACGGAGAACCTCGCACCGAAGTCGGATGTTGATCAGGCGGCGCTGGCGATCTCGCCGCGGACGGGGGGGCCGCAGTCGGGGCAGGCGTCGCCGGCGGGATCGGCGGTGCAGTCGGCCCCGCGGGTGGATGAGGCGGCGGACCGCGCGCAGCCTGAGGGTGAGCCCGGCGAGGCGGCGCAGGAGCAGGCGCCCCAGCCGTTGCCTCAGCAGCCGGAAGCGCCGCAGCCCGAGCCGCTCCAGGAGCGCGAGCAGCAGCCAGAGCCCAGGCAGGTGGAGCCTGTGCGTCTGGAGGGGGCGGAGCTTGTGGAGGCGTTGTCGGAGCTTGTGCTGCCCGCGCCGCAGCCTGAGCCGCTGCAGTTGGAGGAGCAGCAGCCGCGGGCGCAGCAGGTGCTGCCGCCGCAGCCCGAGCCTGTGCAGCCGCTGCCCGAGCGGCCGGAGGCTGTGACGACGGTGGAGCCGCGGCCGGTGGTCCCGCCGGCGGGTGTGGAAGGGGTGAACAGCGCGGATGCGCCGGATGCGGATCGGGGGAAGAAGGCGGAGGAGGAGTCGCCCGCGGCGGCGATCGTGGGCTCGCTGGTGTACAAGCCGGGCGAGCCGCTGGCGGGGAAGGGGCTGCGCGTGTTCACGGTGCGGCCGCGGTATGGGTATGCGACACTGGCGACGGCGTCGCCGCGGAACACGGTGGTGCTGGTGACGTTCGGGCGCGATGGGCGTGTGCTGCGCGCGGCGTTCAAGGACAAGGGGACGGGGTATGAGGAGGTTGACAAGCCGCTGATCGAGGCGGTGTACCGTTGGACAGCGCGGGGCGAGGCGCTGGGGAAGATTCCGGCGGACCAGCCCCGCGCGGGGGTGACGTTTGAGGTACGGTTCCTGATGGAACGGATGTGATGCGAGCGACGATGGTACTTGCGGCTGTGGTGTTGACGGCGTCTGCGGGGGCGCAGCCGGAGAACGTCAACGTGGGCGGGCAGTTGTGGAAGCCTGTGGAGCCGACGGTGTCGGACCTCGGGCCGCTGAATACCAGCCAGCGGGTGATGCCGCTGGATATGCGGGCGACGTCGAGCTTCGACAAGCTGTACAAGCTGGATGTGAGGCCGCGGTTCTTTGGGGACCGTGCGCAGAGCGAGTACTACATGCGGCGGAACGGGGCGGTGTCGGCGGTGTTCCCGCGGTCGAGCTACCGGGTGCTGGAGGAGGGGGTTCTGGCGGAGGTGCCCGCGGGGACGGTGTTCTCGCTGGGCGGGGACCTGGGCAGGCTGCTGAATGTGCCGCCGGCGGCTCCGCGGCGGAACATCTTTTCGGCGCAGCCGGTGAACCCGCGGCAGGACCCTTCGCAGCCGAACCCCAATCGACCGGACTACCGCGTTCCGCAGGGGCCGCCGGCGCCGCCTGCACCGCCGGCGAGGGCGGACCGGCCGCGGCGGAACGCGGCGGAGCTGGTGTACCCCGAGCCGAGCGAGCCGTTGGCGCGGTCGATCTGGACGGATGAGGGGTTCCGGCGGGAGCGGGTGGGCGCGCTGCTGGACGAGGCGCTGGCGGGGAAGTGAATCAGGTGCTGGGGCGGGTGCTGCCGTCGCCGGCGATGCTGCCGCGCATCGAGGTGTCGGCTTGGAGGTTCTGGAGCTTGTAGTAGTCCATGACACCGAGGCGGCCGCTGCGGAAGGCGTCGGAGATGGCCTTGGGGATTTCGGCTTCGGCGAGGACGACGAGGGCCTTGTTCTCCTCGATGCGGGCCTTGTTTTCCTGCTCGAGGGCGAGGGCGAGGGCGCGGCGCTTTTCGGCCTCGGCCTGGAATCGCTTCTTGTCGGCCTCGGCCTGGGCGGCCTGGAGCTGGGCGCCGATGTTGTCGCCGACGTCGACGTCGGCGATGTCGATGGAGAGGATCTCGAAGGCGGTGCCGGCGTCGAGGCCGGTGCTCATGACCTTCTTGGAGATGTCGTCGGGGTTCTCGAGCACGGCCTTGTGGTCGTTGGCGGAGCCGATGGTGGAGACGATGCCCTGGCCGACGCGGGCGATGATGGTTTCTTCGGTGGCGCCGCCGACGAGACGTGCGATGTTTGTGCGGACGGTGACGCGGGCCTTGACCTTGAGCTGGATGCCGTCCTTGGCGACGGCGTCGATGGTGGGGCGGGGGCCGTTAGAGGCGGGGCAGTCGATGACCTTGGGGTTGACGGAGGTGTGGACGGCCTCGAGGATGTCGCGGCCGGCGAGGTCGATGGCGGTGGCGACGTTCCAGGGGAGCTCGATGCGGGCGCCGCGGGCGGCGATCATGGCGGAGATGACGTTGGAGACTCGGCCGCCGGCGAGGTAGTGGGTTTCGATGAGGTTGGTGGGGATGTCCATGCCGGCCTTGACGGCGCGGATACGGTTGATGACGACGGTGCGGATGTCGACCTTCCGCAGCTTCATGCCGATCATGTCCCACATGCCCACGCGGGCGTTGCTCGTCAGGGCCTGGATGTACAGGCTGATGAACTGGAGCAGGAAGATGATGACGATGAAGACGACAAGGCCGACGATGCCGAAGACGATCCAGAGGGCGACGTCGGAGGTCTTGGCCTGTGCGAGCACGGTGAGGCTGGGGAGCATGCGTTAGTTCCTCGCTGAGGGGGGCAGTATAGCGGGCAGGGGCGGCGTGCCGTGGCGGTGCGCGGCGCGTGGCGGCTCAAAAAAAAGGCGGCCGGCGCTGGTGCGCCGGCTCGCCAGGGACTTGAGGGAGAATGTTGAGACCGCGGGACGGCTTACTTGTAGAAGTTCGTCGTCTCGGTCTTCACCAGGGCGCGGGTGATTTCGGCGCTGCTGGCCTCACCCTTGAACTGGACCTGGCCTTCCTTGGTGGCCTTGACGACGACCTTGAAGGTCGCGCGGGCCTTGGGGGCGAGGGTCGCGATGGGGGCGAAGGTGATGGTGTTGCCGTCCACCTGGCCCTGGGTGGGGCCGGACTGGGAGACGTACTGCATCGAGCCGCCCTCCATCGTGCAGACCAGCCTGACGTTGGTCAGCGGGGCGGAACCCTGATTGGTGACGGTGAGCGTGTAGGTGGTGTTCTCGCCGATCTGGACGGGGTCCGGATCGTCGTTGCCGTCCAGCAGCAGGGCGGGGATGCCGACGACGGCGGTCTCGCAGGTGCTGGTGACGGCCGGGGCGCAGACGCCCTGGGCGGAGCTGGCCATACGGATGTTGGTGGCCTCGGTGGCGCGGAAGATCGCGGCGACGGTCTTCGCCTGGCCCGCGGGCAGGGAGCCGACGTTCCAGGTCAGGCGGCCGCCGGCGGCGGAGCCGCCGTCGCTGGCGCGGACGAGCTGCACACCGGCGGGCAGCGGGACGCTGACGGTGGTGTTGTTGGAGGGGCCGTTGCCGGTGTTCTTGACCGTGAACTCGAAGGTGGCATCGCGGCCGATGAAGACGCGGTCCGAGCCCTTGCAGGTGAGCGTGAGCATGGGCTGGCGGACGACCGTGGAAGCTGCGGCGGCCTTGGCGGTGAGGCCGCCGGAGGCGGCGGCGCTGGCGGGGCTCTCAAAGGTGCCGGTCTTGGCGGCCTTGGCGTTGACGGTGAGCACGCGCGACTCGCCGGCCTTGAGGGTTCCGGCGTCGAGGTTGACGGTGTTGCGGCCGTCGACCGTGAGGCCTTCGGCGAGCGTGTCGGTGACGCGGACGTTCTCGGCCAGGCCGGTGCCGGAGTTCTTGACCTCGTAGCGGATCACGATGGTGTCGCAGACCAGGGCCTCGGGGGTCGCGACCTTGGTGAGGGCGAGCGCGGGCTCGACCACCTGCGTGACAGCGCAGAGCGAGTTGTTGTAGGAGACGGTGACGCAGTTGCCGGCCTGGCCGGGCTTGTCGGACTTGGCGGTCACGCGGACGACCTGCGTCTGCCTGGCGCGGAGGTCGCCGATGAACCACTGGGCGCGGCCGCCTTCGCCCTTGGTGGGGGCGGGCGAGGCGCTCTGCATGGCGGTGTTCTGGGTGTCGGTGGAGGCCAGGAGCACGTTCTGGAGCGTGCCGTCGGTGAGGTTGGTGACGTGGATGTCGTAGGAGTAGGGCTGGCCGGCGCGCACCTGGAGCGGGAGCACCTCATGCACCAGCAGCGCGCTGCTGCCGATGTCGCCTGTTGGGAAGGCGAGCTCCGTCACGCCGTAGCCGTTGGGCACGTCGGGGTGGTAGCGCCCGGGGTAGGTGCGCTTGGCGGCGGGGGCCTCCGTCGCCGCGGGCTGCGTCTGGGCGGGCTCGCTGCGACGCTGCTGGCTTGCGTTGCATCCTGCGAGGAGGATCGCGGCGGTCAGCGACGCCGCGGTGACGAGACGATGGATCGAGAGCATGAGAATTCCTTTACAGAAAGGGTCGGCCGAGGTCCTGTTCCTCCGGTTCGACCACAGCACGAGAGTGCGAGCGACGAGCCCACGGAGAACGACGAGCACGTAGAATGTCGAAGTACTTACCCCAGAGCGCCGCGACGGGCGCCAATGGACTTTAGTGCCACAGGGCGGAACGTCAAGAAAGAAGATGCAAGCGGGCTGCCTGAGGGGGGCTGGGAGGAGGGCCGGAGGTGCGGGTTGTCGTCTTCGCGGCTGTTCTGTTCATTCTGCTGCTCTCGGGGTGTGCACGCGCAAGAGTTGCCCATCTTCCCGAGGGGCGCGAAGGTTGGGAGGCGATCGACCGCGCGTATGTGTCTGCGGTGCAAGGTGCTTATGAGTGCTCTAGCGAACAGTGGCAGAACGGGTGGTTCGGTAATATCAGGGTGAACTACTTTCCCGGTGCGGTGGGACTTTGTTACCAGTGGCAGGACCTTGTGTTCCGCGCGGTCGCGCCTGAAACGTGCGCTTCACTCTGGGTTCTGCGCGGGATTCAGGTCAATCGCGGGAACGCCAATGAGCATCATGCGGTGGTGGTCTATGGCGTGGAGCTCGCGCCCAGGACGGTGAGCGACCTCCCCCCTGACCAGGCGTGGGTGCTGGACCCGTGGCTGCGCGGTGCCGCGGATGTGTACGTGCTCGGAAACTGGCTGCGAGCGCGCCCGGGTAAAGGGGCCGACGCAGAGTTCGAGGCGCTGCCGCATCCGGACGGTCGCAACGTTCGGTGAGGTTGCGGCGTGCATCCGTGGGGCGGGTACACCGAGATGAGGACATCTCGGCGGCACGGGTTCACATTTTGCGGTCGAGGAGGCGGTAGGAGACGGCTTCGGAGACGTGGTGGACGCCGAGGGTTTCGGCGCCCTCGAGGTCGGCGATGGTGCGGGCGATGCGGCGGACCTTGTCGTAGGCGCGGGCGGAGAGGCCGAGCTCGGTGAGGGCCTGGCCGAGCATGTCGTGGGCGAGGGGCTCGAGCGGGGCGAGGGTGTCGAGCTGCTTGCCGCTGAGGCGGGCGTTGGGGGTGGCGATGCCCTGGCGCGCGGTCTGGGCGGCGCGGGCCTTTTCGACCTGGGCGCGCATCTGGGCGGTGGTGGTGCCGCCCTTGGGTGCGGAGCGGCTGCTGAGTTCTTTCCAAGGGACGGCGGGGGCTTCGACGTGGATGTCGATGCGGTCGAGCAGGGGGCCGCTGAGGCGGGCCATGTAGCGCTCCATCTCGCGCTTGCCCGCCTCGCCGGGCGAGAGGTCGCCCTTGGGCGTCGGGTTCATCGCGGCGATGAGCATGAAGTTGGCGGGGAAGCGCACGGCGGAGTGTGAACGCGCGATGGTGACGACGTGGT
This sequence comes from Planctomycetota bacterium, assembly GCA_023434205.1. Classification (GTDB taxonomy): domain Bacteria; phylum Planctomycetota; class Phycisphaerae; order Phycisphaerales; family UBA1924; genus JAEYTB01. Next base: position 21,598 of record JAEYTB010000222.1, read on the forward strand.
CTTCCATGGGCTGGCGCAAACCTTCGAGCACATCGCGGGGGAACTCGGCGAGCTCGTCGAGGAAGAGGACGCCGCGGTGGGAGAGGGAGATCTCGCCCGGGCGCGGGACGACGCCGCCGCCGACGATAGCGGCGCTGCTGGCGGTGTGGTGGGGCGAGCGCACGGGGCGGGTGGAGATGAGGCCGGTGCCGGGGGGGAGCTGGCCCGCGGCGGAGTAGATGCGGGTGATCTCGATGGCTTCTTCGGGGGTGAGGGGCGGGAGGACGCCGGGGAGGGCTTTGGCCATCATGGTCTTGCCGCTGCCGGGGGGGCCGAGCATGAGGAGGTTGTGCCCTCCCGCGGCGGCGATGACGATTGCACGCTTGACGGCTTCCTGGCCGCGGACTTCGGAGAAGTCGATGGGCGCGGCGGCGCTGGTGAGGAGAGAGAGGATGTCGGGCGCGGGGGTGGGCGTGGGCTCGAGGTCGCCGTTGAGGAGGCCGACGACCTCGGTGAGGGTGTGCACGCCGTGGACTTCGACGCCGGGGACCACGGCGGCCTCGGCGGCGTTGGGTGCGGGGAGGATGACGCCGGTGGCGCCCTTGGTCTTGGCGAGGGCGGCGAGTGCGATGGCGCCCTTGACGGGGCGGAGTCGGCCGTCGAGGGCGAGCTCACCGGCGAAGAGGTACTTGCGGAAGTCGAGTCCCTCGGGCTCGAGGGTCGTGGCGGGACCTTTGAGGGTTTGGCGGGGGACGGGTGCGACGCCGCGGGGGCGGATGATGCCCTGCGCGACCATCATGCCCACGGCGATGGGGAGGTCGTAGACGGGGCCCTCTTTGCGGACATCGGCGGGGGCGAGGTTGATGAGGGTCTTGCCCTGCGGGTAGCGGTAGCCGGAGTTGTTGAGGGCCGCGCGGACGCGCTCGTGGGACTCCTTGACGCCGGCGTCGGGGAGGCCGACGGTGATGAAGGTCGCGTGGCCGTCCTCGTTGACCTCGAGCTCGTTGCAGTTGACCTCGACCTCGCAGGGGAGGGCGTCGATGCCTTGGAGGAGGTAGGACTGGATGCGGGAGAGCATGGTCGCAGAGGATAACAGATGCCGAGTACCATGCTGGGGGCGGAGGTAGGTGGATGACTCTGCTGGTGATGCTTGGCCTGTTGATGGTTCCGTACGTCGTGCTGGCGCCGTTCCCGGGGTTTCGGGGCCGTCCGGTGCTGCGGGGGTGTACCGGTATCGCGCTGATGTTCGGGTTTACGGGGGTGGGCCACTTCCTGATGCCCGCCGAGATGGCGCGGATGATCCCGCCCTTTGTGCCTTGGAGGGTGGAGGTTATTTATGTGACGGGGGTGGTGGAGATCGTCGCCGGGGCGCTGACGTTGGCGCTGAGGACGCGGCGGTATGCGGGCTGGTTTCTGCTGCTGATGCTGGCGGGGCTGCTGCCCTTCAACATCTGGTCGGCGGTCGAGCGGGTGCCCTTCGGGGGGCACGCGCAGGGGCCGGTGTACCTGTGGGTGCGGGTGCCTGTGCAGCTTGTGATCGCGGCGTGGGTGTGGTGGTTCGCGGCTCGGCGGGCGCGGGATTGAGTTAGAGAAGGAGCTGCCAGAAGCCGACGTCGTGCCACTGATCGAACTTGCGGCCGACCTGTTTGAAGGTGCCGGTGTGGGTGAAGCCGCAGGCTTCGTGGAGCTTGATGGAGGGGTCGTTGGGGAGGGCGATGCCGGCGATGAGGGTGTGGAAGCCGCGGGATCGGCAGTCGGCGATGAGGGCGGTGTAGAGGGCGCGGCCGATGCCCTTGCGGTGGAAGTCGGGGTGGATGTAGAGGCCAAGCTCGGCGGTGTGGTCGTAGGCGGCGCGGGAGCGCCAGGTGTAGGCCTTGGCGTAGCCGGCGAAGCGGTTGTCGAGTGAGGCGGCGAGCCAGGGGAACTTGCCGCGGGTCTGGAGCCAGTTGTCGCGGAAGTCGTCGTCGGAGGCGGGCTGGGTGGCGAAGTGGATGGCGGTGTGCTGGATGTAGTGGTTGGTGAGGGCGTTGGCGGGGGGGATGTCGGGGTCGGAGAAGGGGCGGATGAGGGGAGGGGTGGGGGGCATGGGATATGGTAAACGCATGGGCACTGAGCGCGACGTGTGGGATGTTGTGCAATCGGCGTGGTACGCGCGGGTCCGCATGGATGAGCTCTCGAGGGAGCAGCGGGCCGCGGGGCTCGATGCAGTAGCGCAGGCGCTTGCGGCCGAGCGCGACGCGATCATCACGACTACGAGTGGTGAAACGGCGCTGACACCCGAAGAGCTTGCGCCGGAGTTTCTGCGGATGGTGAAGACCTTTCGCATGTTCGCGGGGGTGGTGCGCGAGGGGTCGTGGGTGCGGGCGGCGGTGGATCGGCGGGCGGAAGAGGCGGGCGAGTCGATCGGGCCGAATCACGATGTGCGGCGCTTGCTCCGGCCGCTGCGGGTGGTGGCGGTGTTCGGGGCGAGCAACTTCCCGCTCTCGTACGGGGTGTGTGGCGGCGATACCGCGAGCGCGTTGGCGGCGGGGTGCGCGGTGGTGGTGAAGGAGCACCCTGCGCACCCGCGCACTGGACGGCTGCTGCACTCGATCGCTTCGTGGGCGTTCGCGGAGACGACCGGGGTTGCGGCGCTGGAGTATGCGAACAACGAGGACGTGGCCGACCTGCGAGTGGCCGAGCGGCTCTTGCAGCATGAGGCGGTGGAGGCGGTGGGGTTCACGGGGTCGGTGAAGGGCGGGCTCGCGATCGAGAGGCTGGCGCGGAGCGCCTACACGCCCAAGCCGGTGTTCGCGGAGATGGGGAGCAACAACGTGGTGGTGGTTTCGACGGACGCGGCGAAAGCGCGGGGAGAGACGATTGCGGCTGAGCTCGCCGCGGCCATCTTGGCGAGGTGCGGCCAGCAGTGCACCCGGCCCGGGACGATCGTGGTTCCTCATGGTGACGCAGGAGACCGATTGATCACCGCTCTCGGTGAGAAGGTTCGGGCGGCCCCTGGGCGTGACATGCTGGCGGCGTGGATCCGTGACTCGTACCAGCGGCGCTGTTCTGTGATCGCGGCACGGCCCGGCGTGAGGCTGGCCGCCGAGGGCGGCGCGAGGGATGGCCCGCGCGGAGCCCCGGCGCGGCTGTTCGTGGTGGACGATTCGTGTGTTCAGGATTTGGTGGTGTTCAACGAGGAGCTTCGGGAGGAGGTGTTCGGTCCGGCCGCGCTAGTGGTGCGGCTGCCGATCGACCGTGTGTCGGAACTCACCATCTTCGGTGCGCTTACCTACACGTACTACCTGGAGCCTTCGGACATCGGGCGGCCCAATGACTGGTACCTCGAGCACTCGCTGATGATCGGACGGCGTTCAGCGGGGCGGGTAGTGTTCAACGGCGTGCCCACCGGGGTGCGGGTGGCGCACGGGATGGTGCACTCGGGGCCGTACCCGGCGTGCAACCGGCCGGACACCACGGCGGTGGGGCCGTTTGCGATCGAGCGGTGGTGCAGGCCGGTGTGTTTTCAGAACGCGCCGCAGGAGCTGCTGCCGGAGGAACTGAGGGACGGGAACCCGCTGGGGATCGGGCGGTTTGAGGATGGGGTGTGGGTGGCGGGGCGGGGGCCACAGGGCTCGGGCGGCTGAGCGTCGGCGTTCGCCAACGTTCCGATTCCCGGCGCCGGCGCGTCGTTGGCCCGTGCCGACGGGGCGTGGGCCTGTGCCGACGTCGTGTCGGCACGCGGCAGCGGGGTGTTGGCACGCGTCACCGGTGCGCGGACGCGTCACAGCGGCTCGGACACGGGTCAACGACCCCCCGCCAGGCGTCAGGAAGGCGATTCCGCCCCAAAAAACCCTAACAGGGCGGGCCCCGACGCGCAACTTCTGACCATCGCAAACGGGGTCGGTCGATATCAGGCCCCGTATGGCTTCATCCAACAGTCGTAGTACGCGCTCTTCGAATGGCACCTCGGCGGGGACGCTGGCCCGACGGGCGGCGCTGCTCATCCTGCTCGCGGCGTGGGCGTTTGTGTTTGCGAGCCTGATCGGGTTTGATCGGGCTGATCCGCCCAGCCACACGGTGTTCCCGGCCAACAGCCCGGTGGCGAACTGGTGCGGAACCTTTGGCGCCACCGTGGCTTACACGCTGTTCAAGCTGGTGGGGTTTGGGGCGTGGGTGTTGGTGGTGATGCTGGGGATTGGGTTGCTGTCGTCCGCCGCGGGATCGCTGCGGCATGGGATGGTGCGGTTCATCGGCGTATTGATGGTGACGTTCGCCGTGGCGGGGTTGCAGCACCTGCTGTTCCCGACGAGCGGGGCGATGCCGGACCTGGCGGGGGGGCTGGTGGGGACGGTGGGGGTGGGGGAGCTGACGCTGCGGTTCGGCGGGCTGGGGGCGGGGATCATCCTGCTGTGCGCGACGATCATCGGCGGGGTGGTGGCGTGCGATGAGTGGCTGCTCGCGGCGTTCGGGTGGATGTGGGAGAAGACGCGCGAGCACGGCGTTCCCGCGGCACAGACGGTGGGCGTGGCGACGGGCGAGGTCGCGCTGGCGGCGGGGACTGCGGCGGTGAAGGTGACGGCGAACGCGGGCGAGAGCCTGTTCTCGGCGATCATGGCGCGGCTGACCGGCAAGGGCAAGCGGCGGAAGGTGCGGGTGAACGACATTGATGATGACCAGCCGCGGGGGGCGGATGGGAAGCGGAAGATCAAGATCACGCGGGCGAAGGCGGTCGCGGAAGAGGGGGAAGAGGTGACGGCGGCGCGGCTGGGGGTGATGGACCCGGATGAGGAGATGGCGGGCCCGCCGGCGGAGATCGAGGCGAAGCCTGTGAAGGGGCGGAAGAAGAAGAACACGGAGGAAACGGAGGAGGCGGAGGGCACAGAGCCGGTCGAGGTTCTGGATGAAGATGAGGATGTGGATGAGATTGATGAGGATGCCGATCCGGTGGCGGTCGAGGAAGAGGATGACGACGACCTGCCGGGGGCGCCGCAGGTCTTTGATCAGGAGGCGTTGAAGGAGAAGATCGCGAAGCTGCCGATCGTGTTCGGGCAGCAGAACAAGGCGGTGGCGACGGCGGAGGACCTGCGCGATCTTCAGGTGGTGGAGGAGGGCGAGAACTACAGGTTCCCGGGGCTTGACCTGCTGGAGGAGCCGGAGGAGAACTTCTCGGAGAAGCTGGAGGAGTACGTGCGGTCGCAGGCCGAGGCGCTGGAGGCGGCGCTGAAGCAGTACCGCATCGACGGCGAGGTGGTGGGGATCGAGAGCGGGCCGGTGATCACGATGTACGAGGTGCGGCTGGCGCCGGGGACGAAGGTTGCGGCGGTGAACGCGGTGAGCAGCGACATCGCCCGGGCTCTCAAGTCGGTCAACATCCGCATCGTGAGCAACATGGCGGGGCGCGACACGGTGGGCGTCGAGGTGCCCAACGAGGTCAAGGAGAAGGTGCGGCTGAAGGAGCTGATGTCCAACAGCGAGCGGTTCAGCAAGATGAAGCTGCCGACGTTCCTGGGCAAGGACGCGAGCGGCGAGCCGCTGATCGAGGACCTGGCGAAGATGCCGCACATGCTGATCGCCGGCACGACGGGGTCGGGCAAGAGCGTGTGCATGAACACGATCATCATGGGGTTCCTGTACACCAAGAAGCCCAGCGAGCTGAAGCTGGTGCTGGTGGACCCCAAGATGGTGGAGATGTCGCAGTTCAAGGACATCCCGCACCTGATGTGCCCGGTGGTGACGGAGATGGGCAAGGCGGCGGCGATCCTGGAGTGGGCGACGACGAAGATGGACGAGCGGTACGAGCTGCTGGCGGACGCGGGGTGCCGCGACATCGCGGCGTACAACGAGCTGCCGTTCGAGGAGCTGTGCGAGCGGCTGAACGCGAAGACGCCGGAGGAGCAGGCGCGGGTGCCGCGGAAGCTGCCGTATATGGTGTTCATCATCGACGAGCTTGCGGACCTGATGATGACGAACAAGGAGGTGGAGGGTTCGATCATCCGGATCGCGCAGAAGGCGCGAGCGGTGGGGATCCACCTGATCCTGGCGACGCAGCGTCCGCAGGCGAACGTGGTGACGGGTCTGATCAAGTCGAACATGCCGGCGCGGATCGCGTTCAAGGTGGCGTCGGGGATGGACAGCCGGATCGTGCTGGACCAGAAGGGCGGGGAGCTGCTGCTGGGGCAGGGGGACATGCTGTTCCTGTCGCCCAACACGCACAAGCTGATGCGGTCGCAGGGGACGCTGGTGGACGACCGGGAGATCCGGCGGGTGGTGAAGTTCATGAAGGAGATCGCGGCGCCGAGCTTTGAGCGGCAGCTGATGCAGCTGCGCAGCGGCGGGGCGGAGGCGAGCGACGAGGAGAAGGTGCTCCAGAGCCAGAACAACTCCAGCGCGAGCCTGAAGGCGGCGCAGGAGGACCCGATGTTCAACCGGGCGGTGGAGATCGTGCTGGAGACCAAGCGCGGGAGCGTGTCGCTCCTTCAGCGGCGGCTGGCGATCGGCTATACGCGGGCGAGCCGGCTGATCGACCTGATGGGGATCGCGGGGATCATCTCGGACCACAAGGGGTCGGTGGCGCGGGATGTTCAGATCACGCTGGACGACTGGAACGAGATGAAGCGTCTCGCGGCGGAGCAGGCGAAGGCCCAGGGCATCGCGTACCCGACCGGGGAGACGACGGCGGAGCAGGGGGCGCTGTTCGCCGAGCCGGAGGCGGCGGGCGGGCAGTCCGAGGGGGAGCCGGACCAGGGGTCTGCGCCTCGGTCGCCGGTGAAGGACCGGGCGGCGAAGAGCCTGGCGGTGGACCACAACGCCACGGCGGTGCCGCCGCCGTTTGAGCCCACGAGCGCGGCGGCGGACGATGAGGACCTGGGCGAGGCGAGCTGGGATGCGGAAGAGGAAGATCAGCCTCGGCGGCGGAGCGCCTGAGGGCGGATGAAGGGCGCGTAAGTCCCGCGTCCAGCCCGCTGTAACACCACCCGCGGCGGCCGCGTACAAACGGCGCCCGCGGTCGCGCACGGCGCGGCGGCGGCAGGGGTGAGTTTTCGACGGTCCCCACCTACAGTTGGCCTCGCGGGAAACCCCGCCCCACGCAATCCCAAGCACACAACCAAGACCCGGGCACAACGCCCACAGACGAAAGGACGTACTGACGATGCGCACGAAGGCCCCTGCCATGATCACCGCCGGCCTGCTGGCCCTGCTCGCCGGCCTCAACCCTGTGGCGGCCGATGTGCCCGCCGCGATCGACCGTGTGCCCGCGAACGCGGGAATGGTCGTCGCTGTCAAGAACATGGAAGGCATGAAGGATCGGGTGGAGTCGTGGGCGAAGAAGCTCAACGCCCCGATCGATGAGCCGGGCGACGACAACCCGCTGAACATGGCGAAGAAGCTGCTGGGCACCGAGGGCCTGAACAAGACCGGGAGCATGGCGATCGCCATGATGCCCGACGAGTCGGGCCAGGTGAACTTTGAGGACGAGGAGCAGCGGGTGGTGATGATCGTGCCGGTGACGAGCTACACGAGCTTCGTCAAGGCGCTGGGGGCGACCGAGGCGGCGGGGACGGCGACGGTCTCCATCGACGGGGAGCCGGCGTTCGTGAAGGACATCGGCGGCGGGTTCGCGGCGATGGGCCCGCACCGGGAGTCGGTGGACGGCTTTGACGGCAAGGCGGGCATGGCCGCGGCGCACGCGCAGGCGATGGGCAAGACGGGCCAGCAGATCGCGGACAACTCGGACATCATCGTGATGGTGCGGGTGGCGGC
>JAEYTB010000223.1 GCA_023434205.1 Planctomycetota bacterium
AGCGGCTGATCCGCCGGCTGTGCGTCCACTGCAAAGAGCTGGGCAAGCCCAGCGAGGAGATGGCCGAGTTCCTGGCGATGCACAGCTTCGACGCGGATGAGATCTGGAACGCCAAGGGCTGCGACCGGTGCCGCAACTGCGGCTACTCGGGGCGTGTGGGCATCTACGAGCTGCTGACGGTGGACGACCAGCTCCGCGACATTGTGGCCCGCAACCCCAACGTCGCCGAGTTCCGGCGGATGTGCATCGAGCGGGGGATGGTGACGCTGCGTCAGGACGGGATGCGGAAGGTGGCGAAGGGGCTGACGACGGTGGCGGAGGTGCTGCGCGTGACAGAGGCGGTTCACTGAGCGGCAGATGGAGTGTCTGCCTGACGCCGATACACTCTGCGCATGGTTTGCATCGAGGTTGAATGGGAACCGGACGGGCGTTGGATCGCAGAGGCCGTGGGCTACCCCGGCGTCATGGTTTATGGCCGAACGATTGAAGAGGCGAAGCACTTGGCGGAGGCCCTGCTCAAGCGGGTCTTGGCTGAGGGCGAGTTGAGCAAGTGCGGCGCTTCTGATTCCGAGACGACGGTGCTCGATGCCTGCAACCTGCTAAACCTCATCGAGGCGGTGGAGTACCTCGCCCTCGAGTCGGGTGCCCAGATCGCATGGCTTGAAGAACAAGGGTTCGACGCGGATGAGCTGGCGCTGCAGTTCGACGATGTGTACCGGGTCGCCGATCAGCTGGCGGACTGCCGTCGGTTGCCTGTGGCCGTTCTGCCGGTTCTCGACTCAATCAACGCCACTTTCGAATACATGAACGGCAATCCAGAGTTGTACATCGATGAGGCACTGGAAAACTTGCCGGAGTGGGAGCGCATCCGCTCTCTCGCGAGAGCGGCCCTCGAGCACATCCGGAAGGGCTGATCAGGTCTCTTCCGGCCGCATCAGCGGGAACAGCACCACATCCCGGATCGTCCGCTGGTTGGTCAGCAGCATCACGAGCCGGTCGATGCCTAGGCCCATGCCGCCCGCGGGGGGCATGCCCACCTTGAGGGCCCGCAGGAAGTCGTGGTCCATGGTGCGGAAGGTGTTCTCTTCGGCGCTCTTCTCGGTGTCCAGGCCCTTGAGCTGCTCCCTGAACTTGGCCTCCTGCACGTCGGGGTCGTTGAGCTCGGTGTAGTGGGGGGCGACCTCCATGTGCCCGATGAAGAGGTCGGCGCGCTCGGCGACGGCGGGGTTGTCGGCCTTGGGGCGGGTGAGGGGCGAGATCGCCGCGGGGTACTCGGTGATGAAGGTGGGCCGGGAGGGGTCGATCGACTTCTCCGCGAACTCCTCGAACAGCTCGTTGATGACGAGCACTGCGTCGAGCTTGGCGGCGGCTTCGGGCGACATCAGCTTGCGGGCCACAGCCTCCTGGCGGGCGCGGTCGGTGTCGCTCATGGAGAAGCCCAGCGTGCGTTCAAAGAGCGACGCGTAGGTCACGCGGTCAAAGGGCGGGCCGTAGTCGATCACCCAGTCGCCAAAGGGCAGCTTCAGGCCCGCGCCGGTGTCGATGCCCAGCTCCTTCGCGATGAAGCCCGCGAGGTGGCGCACGACACCCTCGGTCAGCTCCATCACCGTCTCGGCGTTGCCGTAGGCCTCGTAGGCCTCGAGCATCGTGAACTCGGGGTTGTGCTGCTTGTCGAGCCCCTCGTTGCGGAAGTTGCGGTTGATCTCGTAGACCCGGGGCATGCCGCCCACGAGCAGGCGCTTGAGGTAGAGCTCGGGGGCGATGCGCATGAACAGGCTCATGGAGAGCGCGTTCATGTGGGTGACAAAGGGGCGTGCCGCGGCGCCGCCGGCGAGGGCCTGGAGCATGGGGGTCTCGACCTCCATGAAGCCCTTGGCGTCGAGGTACCGGCGCATCTCGCTCACCATGCGGGAGCGGAGCTGGAAGACGCGCATGGTCTCGGGGTTGGCCCACAGGTCGACGTAGCGCTGGCGGTAGCGGAGCTCGACGTCGGTGAGGCCGGCGTGCTTCTCGGGCGGGGGGACCAGGCACTTGGCGCCGGGCTTGATGTCCTCGGCCCAGACCGTCACCTCGCCGCTCTTGGTCTTCATCACGCGCCCCGAGGCGACGACCAGGTCGCCGAGGTCGGTCAGCTTCGCGAGCTTGAAGCCCGACTCGGCGCAGTCGCGCTGGCTCACGGCGACCTGCATGTCGCCGGTGTCGTCGCGGAGCTGCATCCACACGAGCTTGCCGTTGTCGCGCAGCAGGACCACGCGCCCGGCAACGGTCGCCCTGGCGCGACGGTCGACGAAGCCCGGCTCCTTGCCCCTGGCCTGGTGCTCTGCGTCGGCCTGAGCGTCGTAGCCGGCCTTGGCCTGGGCGATGGGGGTCACGCCGGGCGTGCGGACGCCGTAGGGCGGGAGGCCGAGCGCGGCGACGGCGTCTCGGTTCTCGCGCCGCTGGGATTCGAGCCGGTGAGAACCCTCTGGAGGTGCGGTGTCAGGCATGCGGCCATTGTTGGCCGGGCTTAGGGGCGGCGCGGGACGGCCTCCGGCGGCTCCACGAGCGACTGGAGCGTGACGCCCGCGAGCGCGTCGGTCACCATGATGCGGACGCGGTCAAGGGTGGCGTGCAGGGCGCCCACGGCGTCGCAGCCGCGGCATTCGCCCGTCGCCTGATCAAGGTCGCTGACCGTGCGGACGATCTCGAGGAGGTTGATGTCGGCGGGGCTGCGGGCGAGGCGGTACCCGCCGCCGACACCGCGGCGGCCGAGGATCAGGCCCGCGCCGGCGAGCTGCTGGAGCACCTTGGCCAGGTAGTTCGCGGGGACGTTCGCCCGCGTGGCGAGCGTGGTGGCCGGGACGAGCTCTCCGGGCGCACTGGCAAGGCAGGCCATGGCCCGCAGGGCGTACTCGGTCGTTTGTGAAAACACGCACCCACTCCACGAACCCCCCTGGCTCAGCGAACGGGGATGAAGACGATGTAGATGACGGACCCAACCCCTCAGTCGGCCCTGTCAAGCTTGAGAGGTATACCAGCTTTTGAGTGCGGGGGTGAAACATGGCCCGGTTTTTCTTCGGTGAGCGCAGAAGGTGCGTGGTACCAAAGGAGAACGAGGGAGTTAAGCACCACGAGCAGGGTGCCGCCCTCGTGCGCAAGCACGCCGACCGATAACGGAACGGGCCGCCCCCACAGGCTACCCACGATGGTTGCCAGCGCCATAAGTGCAATCACAGTCACGGCGAAAATAAGGTTCATCATGACCGTAATTCGCGCCCGGCGGGCGAGACGGATCGACCAGGGCACCGCCGCGAGGTTGTCGGTGAGCAGCACCACGTCGGAGGACTCGAGTGCCGCGGCGGTGCCGATGGTTCCAATACCGACAGAAACATCCGCTGCCGCGAGGGCGGGGGCGTCGTTGACGCCGTCGCCGATGACGGCGAACCCGCGCCGCTTGCCCGGGCGTGCGCGGGTCTCGCCTTTGAAAGTCTCCACGGCCCGGAGCTTGTCCTCGGGAAGGAGCTCGGCCTCAAACGCGTCGAGCTTGAGCGACTCGGCGATGCGGGCGGCGGTGAGGCGGTTGTCGCCGGTCAGCATCACCACGGGGGAGATGTTCAGGTCGTGCAGCTCCTGCACCAGCGTCTTGGCGCCGGGGCGGACCTGGTCGGCCATGATCAGCACCGCCGCGTCGCCGCCGGGGTCGGTCTCGGTGCCCGAGGCGCTGGTGAGCGCGGCGCGGGCGACGACCACGCCGATGTGCCCTCGGTCCTGGATCTTCTCGAGGACCTCCTTCACGCGGTTGCGGAAGCAGACGGGGATGATCTCTTCGGTGAAGCGGTAGCTGCCCAGGCGGACGTGGGCGCCGTTGTGGCGCCCCTCAAGCCCGCGCGCCGTGACGTGGTTGATGTCGGTCATGGGCACGGGCGCGATTCCGCGCTCCGCCGCGGCTTCCTTGACCGCCATGGCGATGGGGTGCGTGGAGTCGGCCTCGAGGGCCGCGGCGATGGCGAGGAGCTCCTTGCCGTCGGACCAGGCGACGGGGTGGACCTCGTACAGGCGGGGCCGGCCGAAGGTGAGCGTGCCGGTCTTATCGAAAGCGACACCCGCGGTGCTGGCGAGGCGGTCGAGCGACTGCCCGCCCTTGAAGAGCACGCCGCCCCGGGCGCCGCGCGCGATCGCCGCGAGCGTGGCGGTGGGCGTGGCGATGACCAGCGCGCACGGCGACATGACGATGAGCAGCGTGATGGCGATGTACGCGGCGACGGTCCACTCGCGGCCGAGCGCGAGCCACCAGACCGCGAACACGACCATGCTGACCACCATCACGCCGATGGCGTAGGGCTGGCTGATGCGGTCGATGGTGCGCTGCACGGGCTCGCGCTGCTCACGGGCCTGGGTCACCAGGTCCAGGATCTTCTGCAGGCTCGACTCGCGGACTGGGCGCAGCACCCGCGCCACGAGCGGGTCGTCGGTGTTGATGGTCCCCGCGTACAGCTCATCGCCCGGCTTGACCGCCCGCGGCATCGACTCGCCCGTGATCGCGGACTGGTCGATGGTGGACTGGCCCTCCAGGACCACGGCGTCTGCGGGGACACGCTCGCCGGGGCGTACGCGGAGCTGCTCGCCGGCGGTCAGAGAGTCGGCGGGGGCCTCGACCCATTCCCCGTCCCGCAGCACCAGGGCCTCGGCAGGCATGAGCTTGCTGAGCGCCTCGACCTCGCGCTTGGTGCGGGCCATGGCGAGGTCTTCGAGGGCGCCGGCGAGCACGAAGAGGAAGAGCAGCAGCGCGCCCTCTTCGGGGTGCCCGATGTACGCCGCGAGCCCGGCGCCCACAACCATCAGCACGTCGATGTCGAACTTCTTTTCGCGGAGAGAGGCGAGCGCGGCGCGCCCGCCGTAGACCATGCCGATCGCCAGGCTCGCCCAGATGAACGCCTCGGCCCACCCCAGCTTGAAGAGCGAGTGCAGCACAAAGCCCACGCCCAGCAGCACGCCCGACACGATCGAGGCACGCAGCTCGAACGTCGGAGTGAAGAAGAAGGAGGGGGAACGCGGCCACGACCACGTCAGGGGTGTCCTGGGGTCGGCGGGCCGGATCGGTTGCATCCCCTGAGAATAGGGGGAGTTGGGCAGTTGGAAGCCGTGGGAGGCGGGCGGGGGGCGGGGCCGGGGGTTTTCATCCCCGGGCCCGGGTGGGTGGCTAGCGTTTTGTCCGGCCGGGGCGGTTGCCCGCGGCCACACCAGAACAAAGGAGACACCCATGAAGATGCGTCCGATCGCTGCCGCGTTGGTCGTGTGTGCGGGCATGACCATGGCCTTCGCTCAGACCACCCAGCCCTCGAACAGGCCGAGCACGCCCAACCGGCCCACGACCCCCGCCGCGCCGCAGGCCAAGCAGCCCGAGGGCATGCCCAGCCCCGAAGATATGCAGAAGATGATGGACGAGATGGCCAAGCCCAGCGAGCAGATCACCGAGCTGAACAAGAAGGTGAACGGCACCTGGAACGTGGAGGTCAAGTCCTGGATGGCCCCCAACACGCCGCCGATGGAGAGCAAGGGCACCGCCGCCTTTGAGCCCATCCTGGGCAACAAGATCATCAAGCAGACCTTCCGCGGCGAGTTCATGGGCACCGAGTTCCGCGGCGAGGGGGTCATGGCCTACCACAAGACCGCCGGCAAGTGGCAGAGCACGTGGATGGACAGCATGAGCGGCACCGTGATGCTCTCCGAGGGCTCCAAGAACGACCAGGGCCAACTCGAGTTCAAGGACGAGTACACCTGCCCCATGGACGGCAGCGAGAAGACCGGCCGGACGCTGCTGACCTTCGAGAGCCCCACCCGGATGAAGATGGAGATGTGGACCAACACCTCCGACGGCCAGAGCTTCAAGGCCATGGAACTGACCTATACCAAGGGGGCCGCCACGCCGGGAACGAACCGCCCGACGATCGAGACCAAGCCCGCCCCGGCGCCCACCGCCCGCCCGTAGGCCGCCCGTAGGCCGCCCACCCTCAGCCTCCACGCAAACCCCGCCCCGCGGCGGGGTTTTCTTGTGCGCGGGGGCGGTATAGTTTCGGCCTATGACGACCCCCAGCCCCTCGATGAGCCCCTACCAGCCCGGTCAGCGCGTCCGCGTGACGCAGCAGATCATGCGATTGGAGCGCCCGGGCGGCGGGCCGCTCCAGACCGCCGTGGAGGGGACGGTGGTGAGCTTCCAGCAGCAGAAGACGGGGAGCTGGTACGCGCACAGCCGCGACCACAAGCTGTGGCTGGACCGTTTGGAACTGCGGAAGGATGACGGCGAGATCGTCTTTCTGAACCTCGACCAGTACTCGCACGTGGACGTGCTTTCGGAAGGGTGAGCGGTCGCTCACCCGCGTCGTGTATGTTTGACACCCGCGCCGCGACGGCGCCTCAGGAGAACCAGCGATGAAGACCCTTCTTTGTGCGGCGTTGATGACCCTGGCCCTCGGTGCGTGCAGCAGCACGAGCAAGCAGGCCAGCCCCGGGATGATGAACCAGACCTGCCCCTACAGCGGCAACGCCGCGAGCGCCAACCACACCGCGGACTACAAGGGCGGCAAGGTGGGCTTCTGCTGCGACGGCTGCGTGGGGCGCTTCAACAAGCTGGATGAGCCCGCGAAGGA
>JAEYTB010000028.1 GCA_023434205.1 Planctomycetota bacterium
TCACTGTCAGAGCTCCCCGCCTACCCCATCACCGCCCTGCTGTGCGTGGGCGCAGCGCTGGTCTCGGTCGCGTCGATGGGCAAGCCCGAGCTGGTCGCCAACCTCGCGATGGACGGCGACCCCATCCGCGAGCCGTGGCGGTTCGTGAGCTGCATCCTCCCCCACGGCAGCCCCATGCACCTGATCTTCAACCTCTACTGGGTCTGGTCCCTGGGCTCGGCCCTGGAGCGGATCGTCGGGCCGGGGCGCTACCTGGGCTTCGTCGTGCTCACGGCGGTGGTCTCGTCGGGCGCGGAGTGGCTGCTGGCGTCGGGGGGCATCGGGCTGTCGGGCGTCGTCTACGGCGTGTTCGGGCTGCTGTGGACGATGCGGAACAAGCCGCGGTACGTGGGGCTCGTGGACCGCACCACGTACAAGCTCTTCATGATCTGGCTGGTGCTGTGCGTGGTGCTGACGTACACGGGGCTCATGGGCATCGCCAACTTCGCCCACGGCTTCGGGCTGCTGGTGGGCGTGATGGTGGGGCGGGCGATGAAGGCGCGCGGCACGCTCCGCGCTGCGTGGGCGGGCGGCGTCGCGGCCCTCGCCGTGCTCATCCTGGGCCTGGGCGCGACGGTGCGCGACCGCGTGAACCTCGTGAACTTCGGGATTGCGGACACCTGGACGGTGCTGGAGTTCGCAATCAAGGCGATCGACGAGGGGCGCACGCAGGACGCGATCCGCCACATGGAGCGGCTGGTCGCCCGCGAGCCGGACATGGCCCAGTGGTGGGCCGTGCTCGCCTCGCAGTACCTCGCCGCGGGACGCGAGAATGATGCGGGCCGTGCCGTGCGGCGGGCTCTGGAGATCGACCCGACCGACGAGGCAGCGCGGGCGTTGATGGAAGAGATGGAGGGGCGAGAGCCCGCGGGCGAGCCAGCACCCGCGCCAGCACCCGGGCCAGTCGAGCCGGACCCCGCCGCGCAGGAGCCAGCGCCGCCCGCGGTGGCCGAACCGGGCCCTTAGCCCGCCACCGCGCGCCGCACCGCCGCGAGCTGCTGGATCAACGCCGGCACCGTGTCAAGCTCCAGCATCGTGCTCGCATCGCTCATCGCCGTGCGTGGCTGCGGGTGGCATTCCATGAACACCGCGTGTACGCCCGCCGCGACCGCCGCCCTGGCCAGCAGCGGCGCACGCTCGGGCCTGCCGCCCGTCGTCTCGCCCGCGCCGGGGAGCTGCGTGGAGTGCGTGGCATCAAAGCACAGCGGCACGGGCCCTCCGCCCATGTCCTGCTCCATCAGGTCGCCCATGCCCAGGAAGTCGTTGACGAGCCGCCCGTAGCCGAAGAACGTGCCGCGTTCGGTCGCCATCGCGTTGGTGCAGCCCGCCTCGGCGAGCTTCTTGAACGGCCCCTTCATCTCCCCGGGCGAGAGGAACTGCCCCTTCTTGACGTTGACCGCTCGCCCGTGCTGCGCCGCCGCCTCCCCCGCGGCGGAGAGCAGGTCCGTCTGCCGGCACAGGAACGCGGGGATCTGGAGCAGCTCGACCACGCGTGCCGCGGGCCCGCACTGCGCCGGCTCGTGGACATCCGTCGTCGCGGGGCAGTTGAGCTCTTTTTTGATCTGCGCGATCCACGCCAGACCCTGCTCCAGCCCCGGTCCCCGCGGCGAGCGGATCGACGAGCGGTTCGCCTTGTCGAAGGACGCCTTGAAGATGTACGAGAGCCCCGCCCCGCGGCAGGCCTCCTGCACGCGCCGCCCGATCGTGAGCCCCAGCTCCAGCGATTCAAGGACGCAGGGCCCCGCGATGATGGCGAGCGGCTGGCCGGGGCCGATGGCCACCGGACCCACGCGGCAGAGTCGAGTCATGGGCAGAGGTTAGCAGGCGTGCGCGGGGTTCATCCCGCGTGAACCCTCAAACCCTACGATTCACGATGACGCCAGAGTTGAACCCAGCGACGGGCGTGGCGGCCGGGCCGCGGGTCCCCGCAGGGACTGCCGCCGCTCCGCCGCAGCCGGCGGGCGAGCTGGTCATCACCCGCGGCGTGTGCTCGGCCTTTTTCGCGTTCGATGTGGGGTTCGCGGTCGACCTCAACGAGGCCCAGCGGCTGCTCTCCCAGGGCGCCCCGCAGCGCGAGACCCTGAAGCACTCCCGCCGCGCCCCCAAGTACTTTGAGTACCAGCCCGCGCCGGTGCGGGTGACCCGCCCGGCACGTCCCGTCAGCATCGGCCGCTTCACCACGGCCGCGGTCGTCGAGGCGCTGGTCTTCGACTTCGGCGCGGTGTCGATCTCGTTCACGATCCCCATCGAGGGGCCCGCCGGCGACCTGCTGGGGCTGAGCGACGGGCTGTACGAGCACGCTGAACTGCTGGCCGAGGCCCAGCGGGCGGCGCAGGAACTGCTCAAGCTGCTGAGGCCCGCGATCACCAAGCCCGAGCTGGCGCCCTTCGTCGAGGACTACCTGGTCTTTGATGTGGACGCGTGGCGGATCGAGGGCGGCGGCGAGACCGGGCTCCAGGCGTGGCTGGACGCCAACCTGCCCCTCGTGGCCCGCATCCTCCGCTCCGACACCCAGAAGCTCAGCCGCCAGGAGGTGGAGGACGCTTCTTCGTGCCGGATCTCGTACGCGGACAACGACGCGGCCCTGATCGACTGGAACGCGGCGCTGCTGTTCGGCGCCGAGATGCAGGACGTGATGGCGGTACTGGAGTTCGGGAACGTGGAGCTGCTGGAAATGCGGTTCCTGGATGACCAGCTCGACCGGGCGATGGCGGACGCGTACGAGGCCTCGCAGAAGCGGGAGCGGCTGGGCTTCGGCGGTCAGGGCGCGGGGTTGCGTCGCATCGCGCGGCTCCAAGTGGACAGCGCCATCCTGTTCGAGGGCGTGAACAACGCCCTGAAGCTGCTGGGCGATGTGTACCTCTCGCGCGTATACCGGCTCGCGGCGGTGCGACTGCACCTGCCCGAGTGGGACGCGAGCATCATCCGCAAGCTGAGCACGCTGGAGAGCATCTACCAGAAAATCAGCGACCGCCAGGCCAACCGCCGCATCGAGGTCCTCGAGTGGATCATCATCCTGCTGATCGCGTTCGAGGTGGTGATGAGCTTTGTGAGGAAGTGACCGCCCTTTACAGGTCCGCCAGCCGCACGGTCCTCGCCCCCGCCTCCTCGGGCCGTGGCGGGCTGGAGAGGTCGATCGGCAGGAACACGCCGTTGTCGTGATCGCTATTCAGGATCACGGCGTTGGGCGGGACAAAGCTCCATCCGTTGGTCGTGTGCTCGTGGCCGAGGATGAAGTACCACACGCCCCAGCGTTCGGTGAGGTCTTCGAGGCCGCCGGCGTCGTAGCCGCGCCCCCAGGTCATGGCGTGGACGCTGCCGCGGATGTTGTAGTCCTCGGGGGTGAGGTCGCGGGAGAGGATGGTGGTGTCGAAGCGGCCCATCGCCGCGGCGGGAGGGATTGAGTGCGCGCAGAGGATGTCGCCGCGGGGGGTGTGGACGCGCAGCGCGATGGGCATGGAGCGGATGAAGCGGTTGATGGCGTCGGAGACCTCGTCCGCGGCCTCGCCGAAGACGTAGGCGACGCCGGCATTGAAAGCGTCCACGCAGCGGACGCCGTCCTTGGCGATGAGGTGGCCCATCATCTGCGCCAGCTCGTGGTTGCCCAGAAGAGTATGGACGAGCTCGGGGTAGCGGGCCTTGAGGTGGGCGACGCGGGTCAGGACGCGGTAGCTCATGTCCAGGCCGCTGATGAGGCGGTCGCCGTGGATGACCTCGTGGAGCGTGAGGTGCGAGGCCAGGTGTGGCGGGACCGAGTCGTCCAGGCCCGCGGCACGGACGAGCCTGGTGAAGTGCATGGGGTTGTCGTGGAGGTCGCCGGTGGCGATGAGCCGGCCGGGGGCCTCGATGAAGTCGATGGAGGCGCGGCGGCAGGCGGCGGTCTGGTTGGCGTGGGCGCCGGCCTCGAGCGCGGCGATCACCTGGCGCGGGTCGGTGACGTTGATGAACGCGTCCGTTGACATGACGGCGTTCACCTCGGCTGGCTGGGTGTTATGAGCGTCCCGGGGCGTCGCCGACCTTCATGCCCACGCCCGAGGAGGCGTTGAAGATCATGCCGGCGGTGGAGGAGTTGGGGTCCTTGACCGGCTGAGAGCCGGAGCCCTCGTTGCGGGCGCGGAGCATGCCCAGGATGAGCTCGAGGCGGTCCACGATGTAGGACATGCTGGCGGGACGGTCGGAAGGATCGACCTCCACGCACTGCATGATGAGGTCGTTGAGCTTGGGCGGGATGCGGGAGTTGAGCTCGATGGCGGGCTTGGGGCGGGGGATCAGGGCATCATCGATGCGGCTGACCAGCGAGTCGCCCTTGGCCAGCGCGGTCGGGATGGTGCGGGCCGTGAGCGTCCAGTACATCGTCGCGCCGAGGTTGTAGATGTCGGTCTTGGCCGTGATGGGGCGGCGGTGGACCTGCTCGGGGGCGATGTAGTCGGGGGTGCCCTGGATGCGGGGCTTGATCGTCCCGGTCTTGCAGGACTGGCCCAGGTCGATGACCTTGACCTGCGGGCCGGTGTCGTTCTTGCCCGGCGTGATCAGGATGTTGTTGGGCTTCATGTCCGCGTGGATGAAGCCCCGCTCGTGCATGTGGTTCAGCGCGGCGGCGGTCTGCTGAAAGATTCGGATGGCGTCGTCGAAGCTCTTGGGGGGCTTGAGGTCCATGCTCTTGCCGTCGACGTACTCCATGATGAGGAGCACATCGGTGAGCTGGACGAGCATCTTGGCCTTCTTGGCCAGCTTGATGACCCGGCGCAGGTTGGGGTGGTCGAGCTTGGAGGCGACCTGGTACTCGCAGATGGTCTGCTGAAGGAATCGGTCGTCCTTGGAGTCGCCCCGGTGGACGTGCTTGAGGCACCAGATCTGCTTGGTCTTGGGGTCCTGGACCAGGTAAATGACGGACGCGGCGCCCTGACCGAGTTCGTTCAGGACGCGGAAGCCCTCGACTTCATCGCCGGGCTTGAATGCTGGTACCAGGTCGGCCAACGCGGGGTCACGGCCGTGGTCGGCCGCCTCCAGACTGACTGGCCCCTTTGAGGGGGGCGCTCCGGGCACAAAGGGAAGTCACACTCTCCATCGGCCCGATGCCGGGCCGGCAACACTGCCACTCCTTGTGCCCGGGGGAGGGGCGGCTTGACCGAATTATGACCGCCGGGTCCTCTCACTTCAACGAAACAGCCGTGAAGAGGTCGGCGGACCCACCCGCCTTTTCCCCTGACAGGGGCAGATCACGGCGGGTGGAGGGGGGAGGATACGTGAACACCGCCGGCTTAGCTTTGGCCGGCGGCACGAATTCTGGAAAAGGTGGTGTTAGGCCGCGCTAAAACCGCGGGAGCTGCGACCGGTACGTCGCCTCGGGGAACAGCCGGCCCGGGTCGTCCGTCGGCGCGATCTGGCTGTGCAGGAACACCCGGTCGCTCGTGATCTTCAGCTCGCGGCACAGGGCCTCGGACAGCAGCACCAGGCTCTGCATCTGCTTCTGCGTGGGCCGGCTGCGGTTCCCGTCGCCCACCAGGCAGATGCCGATGGAGTGGCGGTTGAACCAGTCCGCCTTGCTCCCCGCGGCGTGGGCGCCCGCCACCTGATTACGCCAGCGGCCGCCCACGAGGATCTCGCCGTCGTCGAGCCCGTTGCCGTTGCCGATCACAAAGTGGTACCCGAGGCCCTTGAGGTTGTTGGCGCGGGCGAGGGCGTCGAGGCTCGCCTCGGTGCCGTATGGGGAGCCCGAATCGTGAATCACGACCGCCTGCCAGCGGGCGCGGTCCAGGGGAGTGCGGGTGTTGAGGACGCCCTCGGCGGTCGAGACGCCGGCGGTCGCCATGAGGGGGGTCAGGCTCAGCCCGTCCGCCCCGGCGACGGGGCCGCGGTCGATGAGGAACAGCCCGCCGCCCACGACCGTCATGGAGAGCACGAGGGACGCCCAGACGACCTGCGCGCGCCGATTGACGCCGGCGCGGGAGGACTTTCGGGAAGACTTATTGGACCTGGGCATTGTCGCGCGTCCGTGCGAGAGTGTGAACCGGGACCAGAGAGGGCCGACGGCGGGAGGATCGACCGAATTCCGCCGCGACATTCAAATCCCGGGGCAGATCTCAGTCTATCGCGTCAAGCCCGGTGGTGCAGCGCGGGCGGCATGAGCTGTGACGCCGGTTATCTGACCTTTTTGGCGCTTGTGGGGAGGGTGTGCGGTTTATTCGGAGTTGAGCAGCCGCCCACGCAGGTTGATCTTGCGCTCCCCAAACTCGTTCTCGACGTACTGCGGCGGTCGGCGGTCGCGGACGGCGTCGAATCGGTCGTACTGCGAGCGCGGCTGGTCCTTGGGGAAGAGCTGCTTCTGGCACCCGGAGGCGGCGGCGAGCAGCAGGAGGAGCAGAGGCAGGAGTCGCTTGGGCATGGGGGCTCTCAAAAACGCAGTGTACCGCCTGGTCGTCCCAAGCGGCACACTGGAGGAGAGAGAGAAGAGAGATTGCGTCTTTGGCCTTGCCGCGTTCCCTTGGGGTTGGAAGGGAGGGGTCTCAAGTGCGGCCAGCCACCAGTGATACAGCCCTAGCCCCGATAAGGTTCACTGAAGCGGCGGCAAAAAAAAAGAAAAGTTCAGCCCAGCCGGAGCCGGCCCTGCGGGTCAAGCCGGGCCGAGCCGGAGGCCAGCGCCTGCCGGACGCCCTCGTACAAGGCGGTGCACACCGCGGTGGCGAGGTTGAGGGAGCGTTCGCCGGGGAGCATGGGCAGCGTGAGCAGCCGGTCGGGGAAGGCGTCGAGGGTGGCCTGTGGAAGCCCCTGGGTCTCGTTCCCGAAAATCAGCCAGTCGCCGGGGCGGAGCGAGGCCTCGAACACGGGTCGGGTGGTCTTGGTGGTGAAGAGCCAGACCGGCGCGGGGCTGGACTGGAGGAAGGCCTCCCAGGAGCGGTGCTCGGTGACGTCGAGGCGGGGCCAGTAGTCCAGGCCGGCCCGCCGGCACGCCTTCTCGCTGGTGTCGAACGCCAGCGGGTGGACCAGGTGAAGGGCCGAGCCGGTGGCGACGCAGGTGCGGCCGATGTTCCCCGTGTTGTTGGGGATCTGCGGCTCGACCAGGACGACGTTGAACAGCGGCATCAGCGGGATCGGAGGAACTCATCCTCGGCGGCGCGCCGGGCGAGGATGCCGGGGTCCACCTCGAGCACGCGGTCAAGGGCGCCGCGGAACCAGGAGAGCCCCATGAACCCGCCGAAGCGCATCACGTTGTCGGTGCTGACCACGGCGCCCCAGGGGATGATGATCTCGTTCTCCTTGTTCATGACGGTCTTGACCAGGGAGCCGTCGAGGTCCAGCGTCATGTAGTGCGCGATGCGCTGCTTGGACATGATGCTCTCGATCTTCTCCCTGAGCTTGGCGGGATCGTCCTCGAGCTTGTACTCCTGGTTGTTGGCGCTTTTGACCTTGAGGGGCGACATGACGCCGATCACGACCAGGTCGCGCCGGTGGCGGCGCTGCAGGTTGTCCATCGGCTCAAAGAGCTGGTAGGTCTGGGGCAGGTCGGGGTGCCAGAAGTACAGCAGCACCGCCTTGCCCTTGGTGTTGGGCTTCTCGGGGAAGTAGCCGGCGTCGGGCAGCGCGATCGTGACGGGCGGGTCGGGGTTCTTGGGGTCTTCCGGCTGGCTGTTCTCGGGGCGAGGCTGGTAGGGCCACTTGACCTTTTCCTTCGCGTACGCCTCGGGAAGCGGCATCTGGAAGGGGACCTCCGGGATCGCCGTCATATCGACCTGGGTCCGGATCGCCTCCGCGCGCCGGCGCTCGGCCTCGTCGGCCTTGGCCTTGGCGGCCAGCGTTGTGGTGATGCCGCCCGCGGCGTCCTTGGACTCGCCCACCAGGAACTGGAGCCCGGACTCCACCGACTCGGTCGTGATGTCGGCGAAGCGGAGCTGGCCGGCGCGGTCGATCAGGTAGAAGTCGGGGTCCTGGTCCACGTGGAGGGCCTTGCGGAACTCCCCGTCGCTGTCATGGGCGAGCAGGAGGGTGGCCCCTTCGCTGTCGGCCTTGGGCTTCTTGGCCTCCTTCCAGCCCTGCGCGCTGTGGACGCCGATCACGATGACCCCGTCCTTGCCGTACTTCTCGGCGAGGCGCTTGGTGATGGCCATGGCGCGGGACGCGGCGGGGTACCAGTCGCTCCAGGTGCAGATCAGGACGACCTTGCCGTCCAGGGTGCCAGGGGTGGGGGCGCTGCCGTGGGTCCAGTCCTTCAGACCATCGAAGAGCTTGACAGGGAAGGGCTTGAGCTCCATGGAGTCCAGGGCTCGCCGGCGGGCGCCTTCGCCTTCGCGGATGACGTTCTGGGCAAGGGTGGGGGCGGCCACGGCGGCGAGCAGCAGTGCGGCGGCGAACGAACGCTTGAACCAGGTGGTCATGCGCAACTCCAAATCTGGTGGGCGGCTACACAGGTTAGCGTGCCGGAACCGGCACGGTTCGTCACAAGAGGATAACGGGCTAGGGGTTTAGACGCTTGGGGGCGGCTTTGGTTCGCGATTATTGCGGGTGGGCGAGGCGAGAAAGGGCGACCGCCGCGGCGGTTGCGACGTTCAGGGAGTCGGCCCCCTTGGCCATGGGGATGCGCGCCAGGCGGGTCGCCCGTCGCAGGGCGTGGTCGGAAAGCCCCGGGCCCTCGGCCCCGAGCAGCAGGGCGTACCGGCGGCCGGGGGCAAGGGCGTCCAGCGGGGGGGCATCGGGGCTGGGGGTCAGGGCCAGGAGCTCGAACCCAGCGCCGCGGACCTGGTCCAGGGCGTCGGGCCAGCTTTCCGTCGTGGTAAAGGGGATGGTGAGGGCGTACCCGATCGAGACGCGGAGGGCCTTGCGGTACAGGGGGTCGCAGCACCCGGGGGAAAGGAGGATGGCCGAGCCCTCCCCGGCAAGGCACGCGGTGTTGCGGAAGAGGGCGCCCATGTTGTCGGTGTTGGCGGTGTTCTCCAGTACCAACAGCAGGCGGGAGCCGAGCAGGTCGGTGAGGGGTGGTTCGGGGAGGCGCTGGCCGCAGGCGAGGACGCCCCGGTGGAAGGGGAAGCCGACGATGGTCTGGAGCAGGTCGTCGGCAGCGATGTACACGGGCACGTCGTCGGGGACCGGGAGGCCGGCGAGGCGGTGCTGGGCGGAACGGGCGATGAGCAGCGAGCGGGTGGGGAAGCGGGAGGTGAGCAGGCGTCGCACGACGAGCTCGCCCTCGGCGATGAAGACGCCCGAGTGGTCACGGGCGCGGAGCGCGGCATCGGTGAGGTTGCGGTAGTCGTCAAGGCGGGGGTCGCGGGGCTCGGCGATGGGGATGATCACGGCGGGATGGTACTGGTCACATACCATCGGGCGTGAGTCTTCCCCGCATCGGCATCACGATGGGCGACCCCGGCGGGATCGGGCCGGAGGTGGTCGTCAGGGCGCTGGCGGATGATGGCCTTCGGGCAACCGCACGGTTTGTCGTGTTCGGCGCGGAGGGGGCCTTGAGCGAGGCGGCACAGTTTTCGAACGTGCCGTGGCCGATCCCGGGTGTCGAGGTTAGATCGCTCACTCACGCCGCGCGCACCTTCGCGCGGGGCCCGACACCCGAGGGCGGTGCGATCTCCTTCGAGTGCGTGCGGCGCGCGATCGACGCGGCAAGGCTGCCTCAAGGCGACCCGCACCGGCTGGACGGCGTGGTGACCGGCCCGATCTCCAAGGAATCGTGGGCGATGGCGGGGCACCGCTACCCCGGGCATACGGAGCTGTTCGCGGAGAGCTTCCGCGTTGATGACTACGCCATGATGTTCTACGCGCCGCCCTCGCGCGAACGGCCCTCGCTGAACGTGATCCTGGTGACGACGCACCTGCCCCTTGCGCAGGTTCCCGCGGCCATCACGCCCGACCGCGTGCGGCGGGCCATCCGGCTGGGCGCCCAGGCGATGCACCGTCTGGGCCTGCCGAGGGCAAGGATCGCCGTGTGCGGGCTGAACCCGCACGCGGGCGAAAACGGCCTGCTGGGGACAGAGGACCGGGACACCATCGCGCCGGTGGTGGCGGAGCTGCGGCGGGAAGGTCTGGATGTGCAGGGGCCGCTGCCCGGCGACACCGTGTTCGCCAAGGCGCTGCGCGGGCCGGGGCTCTCGCCCCAGTTCGACCTGGTGGTCGCGATGTACCACGACCAGGGCCTGGCGCCCGTCAAGCTGATCGCGCGCGACCGCACCGTGAACATGACCGTGGGACTGCCGGTCGTCCGCACCAGCCCGGACCACGGCACGGCGTTCGACATCGCGGGCAAGGGCGTGGCGGACGCGGGCAGCATGAGGGCGGCGGTGGAACTGGCGGTGAGGCTGGCGGGAACGAATAGAGAGGTCGGCTAGGTCGGATGGGGTCGGATGGTGAGCGGTCTACCCTCTGCCCGTGCCCGAGCAGGACCTGAACAACAAGCCCGCTTCACCGCTGGTTGAACTGCTGCGGATCGCCGGCCCCACCGTCGCGACCATGACGTCGTACACGGTGATGCAGTTCACCGACAAGTGGCTGGTGTCGCGCCTGGGGCCGGAGTTCGTGGGGGCGCAGGGCAACGGCGGGCTCGCGGCGTGGGTGCCGCAGTCGCTGGCGATGGGCACGCTCACGGTCATTAACACCTACGTCTCGCAGAACATGGGCGCGGGCCGGCCGGAACGCGGGCCAGCCTATGCGTGGAACGGGATCTACCTCGCGCTGGCGTGGAGCGTGCTGCTGCTGATGCTGCCCTCCCAGCTCCCCGCGATCTTCAGAGTCGCGGGGGTGGACGCCAACCAGGCGGGGCTGGCGACCACGTACGGCTCGGTGCTGCTCTACGGCGCCGCGTTGAACATGAGCACCCGGGCATTGTCGCAGTTCTTCTATGGCATGCACCGGGCGGGGGTCGTGATGGTCGCGGGCGTCGCGGCCAACATCATCAATATCTTCGTCTCGGCCGTGCTGGTGTTCGGCAACGGGCCGATGCCCGAGGCCTTCGGCGCCTTCGGGCGAGCCGTGTCCGGCGTGGCGGGCGGGCTGGGCATCGCGCCCATGGGGATTGTGGGATCGGCGTACGGCACGGTGATCGCGACGGGGATCGAGCTGCTGATCCCGCTGGCGGTGTTCCTGAGCCCTCGGATGAACGCGAAGTACGCGACGCGCTCGGCGTGGCGCCCTTCGATCCCGCACCTGCGCGACATCGTGAAGACCGGCTGGCCCGCGGGGCTGATGTTCGGCAACGAGATGGTGTGCTGGGGCTACTTCATGGTTCACCTGGTCAGCCGCTTCGGCGAGGCGCACGCCTCGGCGGGGTGGATGGCGCACCAGTACATGTCGCTCTCGTTCATGCCCGCGGTGGGGCTCTCCGTCGCGGCCACCGCGATCGTGGGCAAGTACATGGGCGCCAAGCGGCCCGACATCGCGGAGAAACGGGCTTGGCTGGCCGTGTCGCTCGCGGGGGTCTACATGGGCCTGTGCGGGGTGCTGTTCGTCGTCTTCCGGCGCGAGCTGATCGGGTTCTTCATCGAGGACGGGACCACGCCCGAGCGCGCGGAAGAGCTTGTGCGGCTTGGCTCGATGATGCTCATCGCGACCGCGTGCTTCCAGCTCTTTGACGCCGGGGCGATGGTGCTGTCGGGGGCGCTCCGCGGCGCGGGCGACACCGTCGTGCCGGGGGTGGCGACGGTGCTGGCGTCCTGGGTGGTGATCGTGGGGGGCGGGACGGCGCTGGTGACGTTCGTGCCGCGGTGGGAGTCCCTGGGGGCGTGGGGTGCCGCGGCGGTCTACATCTTCGTGCTGTGCCTGATCCTGCTGGCCCGGTTTATGGGCGGCAAGTGGAAGAGCATCCGCCTGCTGAAGGGGGAGGACCGACCGACCGACGCGGGGGCCGGGACGACGGATGGGATTGTGTAGCAGGCGGTTACGGCTTGAGGGGCCCCGCCCGGGCGGGGGTGGAGTCTGCCTACGGCCTGCCCTAAACTTCCCGCCCACTTCTGTTTGTAATCCCCCTCGGCCGGCGAGACCGGCTTTGTCGCACCGTCAGGAGCTTCCCTTGGCCCACGACCCCCTCGACACAGTGATCGGCGTTTCGGATTCGGTTCGGCGCGACCCCCAGGCCGCCGCGAAGCACATCGCCGCGGCGGAGAAGCTGGAGAAGGAGGGCGACCGGCTGGCGGCGGTCGTCGAGCTGCGCAAGGCGGTCAACCTGGATCCCGAGAGCCACACGTCGCTGTTCAAGCTCGCGTACCAGCTCGACCTGCTGGGCGAAGAGGACGAGGCGCTGACGCTGTACGAGCGGTGCGTCTCCACGCCGCCGGCGATGGTCAACGCCCTGCTGAACCTCGCGGTGCTGTACGAAGACCGCGGCGAGTACGGCAACGCTGAGCGCTGCCTGCGCCAGATCCTTGAGACCCGCCCCAACCACATCCGCGCCCGCCTGTTCATGAAGGATGTGCAGGCCAGCCGCGAGATGGTGGTGGTGGAGGAGCAGGACCGGGACATCTTCAAGCGCAAGGCGCTGCTCGACACGCCGGTGACGGACTTTGAGCTGACCGTGCGGGCGCGGACGTGCCTGAAGAAGATGAACATCCGCTCGCTGGGCGACCTGCTGCGGATCACCGAGGCGGAGCTCCTGAGCTACAAGAACTTCGGCGAGAGCAGCCTGGTGGAGATCAAGAAGATGCTCACGGCCAAAGGCCTGCGCCTGGGCCAGGGCCTCGAGGATGCGCACCGCCAGGCGCGGCGTGCCCTGATCGAGCAGTACAAGGGCACGGGCAAGGAGACGGTGCTGGCCAAGCCGGTGACCGAACTCCAGCTCAGCGTGCGGGCCCGCAAGGCCCTGCAGCTCCTGAGCATCCAGACGCTGGGCGACCTGGCGAGCCACACCGAGGCCGAGCTGATGGGGATCAAGAACTTCGGCGCGACCAGCCTGAAGGAAGTCCGCGACAAGCTGGTGGAGTACGGGCTGGGGCTGCGGAAGCTCGAGAGCTGACGTGCCACCGAGATGTCTTCATCTCGGTGCCAAGCGATGTTGACGACATGACCTCTTGCAAACCAAGGGCCTGGGGCGAGAATGCCCCGGGCCTTTTCGGTTGGAGGTATAACACGCATTGGCAAGACCCTGAGGGCATCGGACATGGCAGGGAAGTCCACCAGCAATCCGCCTCCCCACGGCACCGAACCGGAAGTCATCGGTGTATACAAGCTGCCGCTGAGCCTTGGGCTGCTGAGGAAGCTCGAGGCATCGGTGGCGTTGCTGTACGAGGGGCCATGGCGGTGGATCGAGGCGTTGCGCCAGCACACGCGGATCATCTGCGTCGAGATGTGGGTGGATACAACGCCCGAGGCGTTCTCCATTGACTGGTACTGCCCCAGCCCGCCGGAGCTCCGTGACAGCAACTCGCAGGTACCCTATGACGAGCATTGGCTGACCCACGATGGCGGCTCGGTGATCGAAGTGCGATGGCCGGAGTTCCCCCGGGGCCCTCGCTGCCGCGTGGCGTTCTTCCTGCACGAGATGGGCCAGGGCAGCCGGCTCTGGACGCCTTGGTCGACTAACCACCTCCTGACCCCGCGGCGGCGGATGCCGTCGAGGCTTCGACGCATCATGCGGTATGACACGCCGTGAGGGGTGAGCCGCGTCGGGAGTAGAACGACCGCCCGGTCGCCTCAGCACGACCCGCCCGCCAGCACCCGGAAGAAGCTCTCGATGTCCGCGTCGGTGCCTGAGTCGCCGTCGCCGTCAAAGTCGCTGCCGCCGGCGTAGCACGTGGCGCAGCAGTTGCCCGCGAGGCACGCGAAAAAGGCTTCAATGTCGGCATCGGTGCCGGTGTCGCCATCGCCATCGAAGTCGGCGGTGCCGCAGGTGGGGCCGCCGTGGGCGGTGATGCGGAGGTTTTCCATCGCCCAGGACTCATCATCGAGGGGCTGGATGCCGGGGCCTTCCATCTGGAGGGTGATGGTTGCCGTGGGGCTGGTGTGGGGGATGTTGCGGAAGCGCGGGTCCTGGGAGAAGTCGTAGGCGCTGTCGGTGTAGTAGCTGCCCGGGCCGGTGAAGCCCAGGTCGACGCGCCGAGCGAGCTCGGCGCCCGGGGGCGGGACGTAGCTCTGGTCCTGCTGCGCGGTGGCGTTGGCGAAGGACTCGCGGAAGAAAGAGACGCCGTCGAGCTTCACGTTGAGGAAGTCGCCCTCGGGGTAGTTGCCGGTGCCGTCGAGCGAGTCGATGGCGGCGAAGAGGAACGTGATATCCAGCGATGTGTGCGGCGGCAGGTTCGTCAGCGTGATGGTGACGGTGTTGCCGGTGGGGGATCGCAGGAAGCTGCCGCCGAACTGGTTGCCGGGGGTGCCCAGGCCGGCGTAGAACTGCACGCCGGTGATCTGAGCGACGCCGGGGGTGACCTCGGGGGTCGCGGCGGAATCGAAGTCGGAGAAGTAGACCTGCTGTGCCGCGGCGGCGGAGGTGAGCAGAAGTCCGAGAACGACACACAAAGAGCGAGGGCGGAGCATCATGCCACGAGCATATCGGGGGCGGCGGCGCACACAAGGCATCTTGCGGCATCAGCCGGTCAGGGACGCGTGTTTTACTTCAGCACCCGCAGCTTCAGCCCGCCTTCGATCTCTGCCGTGGGTTTGGCGATGAGGTCGTAGCCGTCGCTGCCGACGATGGTGCAGCGGATGACCTCGCCGCTGGCGAGCTTTTCGCGGGACTGGACGTAGGTCACGGCGTCGATCTGGGGGGCCTGGAAGTAGGTGCGGCCCTGGTAGAGCTTGCCGCCGCTGCCCACGCCGGTGGTCTTCTCGCCCTTGACGCGCAGGCCCGCGTCGATGATGACGTCGAGCTGCGTGCCGCCCTTGCGGGTTTTTTCGTTGTAGCCCTCGGCGAGTGCGGCGGCGCGGGCGAAGGCGACCTTCTGCTGGAGCTCCATCACCTCATCGCGGCGGCGCTTCTTGACTTCGGGTGCGATGGCGAGCCTGGGGTTGTCCTCCATCGTGCCGGCGACGGTGCCGGGCTCGTGGCTGTACTCGAAGACACCCACGGCCTCGAACTTCATGCGCTCGATGAACGAGAGCAGCTCTTGGTGGTCCTGCTCGGTCTCGCCGGGGAAGCCGGAGATGAAGGTGGTGCGGATCGCCATGCCGGGGACGCGGTCGCGGAGCGTGTCGATCAGCTTTTCCTGCTGGTCGCTGGTGACGTTGCGGCGCATTGCCGTGAGGACCTTGGTGGAGGCGTGCTGGAGGGGGATGTCGAGGTAGGGGAGGAGGTGGCCGTTCTTGGTGAGCTCTGCGAAGGCGTCGATGACGGGCTTGCTGAAATTTGTCGGGTAGGCGTACATGAGGCGCAGCCAGCCCTGGCCGGTGGCGTCGGCGACGGTGTCGGAGAGCTGGCGGAGGAGCATGGGGAGGCCGCCAAGGCTTTTGCTTCCCACGGGCTGCATGCCAATCCCGATGTCGTCGCCGTAGCTGGTGGTGTCCTGGCCGATGAGGAGCAGCTCGAAGGCGCCGTCGTTGAGCAGCTCGCGGGCTTCGCTGGTGATGCGGTCGAGGGGCTTGGAGCGCATCTTGCCGCGGATGGAGGGGATGGTGCAGAAGGCGCAGTTCTGGTTGCAGCCCTCGGAGATGCGGAGGTAGGCGTAGTGGCGCGGGGTGAGCCGCATGCGGGCGGAGTCGTCCTCGAAGTAGCCCAGGCCCTTGCCGTCCTTCCCGTGGACGGTGAGGCCGGTCGTCTGCATGCCGCGGGCCTTGGCGGCCTGGAGGGCGTTGCCGGCGATCCAGTACTGCGGGCCGTCGGAGGATTCGGCGAGGGTCTTGCGCTCGGGGGCCATGCCGGTGACGGCCTCGACGATCTTGTCGCGGTCAAAGACACCGATCATGGCGTCGATGCC
>JAEYTB010000144.1 GCA_023434205.1 Planctomycetota bacterium
CTCGAGGGCGACGGCGGCCTCATCCAGCTCAGCAAGCGCAAGGCCGACCGCATGCTCGCCTGGCAGCGCATCGTCGACACCACCAAGGAGGGCGACGTCGTCGAGGGCCTGGTCACCCGCAAGATCAAGGGCGGCCTGCTCGTCGACATCGGCGTCCCCGTCTTCCTCCCCGCCTCCCAGGTCGACATCCGCCGCCCCGGCGAGATCGGCGAGTTCATGGGCCGCAAGGTCCGCGCCGAGATCTTGAAGATCGACCTCGAGCGCCGCAACATCGTCATCTCCCGCCGCAAGCTCATCGAGAACGAGCGCGACTCCGCCAAGAAGCGCCTCCTCGAGACCCTCAAGGAGGGCGACGTCGTCAACGGCACCGTCAAGAACATCGCCGACTTCGGCGCCTTCGTCGACCTGGGCGGCATCGACGGCCTCCTCCACATCACCGACATGTCCTGGTCCCGCATCAACCACCCCAGCGAGATGCTCAAGATCGACCAGAAGGTCGAGGTCAAGGTCCTCAACATCGACCGCGAGAAAGAGAAGATCGCCCTGGGCCTCAAGCAGCGCGAGGCCTCCCCCTGGGAGGAGATCGAGAAGAAGTTCCCCGTCGGCTCCCGCGTCCGCGGCGCCGTCGTCAACATCATGTCCTACGGCGCCTTCGTCCGCCTCGAGGACGGCATCGAGGGCCTGGTCCACATCTCCGAGATGTCCTGGACCCGCCGCGTCAACCATCCCTCCGAGATGGTCACCCCCAACCAGGAGGTCGACGTCGTCGTCCTGGAGATCAACAAGGACAAGCAGGAAATCAGCCTCGGCATGAAGCAGACCGAGGTCAACCCCTGGGAGCTCGTGGGCGAGAAGTACCCCCCGGGCACCATGATCGAGGGCAAGGTCCGCAACCTCGCCAACTACGGCGCCTTCGTCGAGATCGAGCCCGGCATCGACGGCCTGCTCCACATCTCCGACATGTCCTGGACCAAGAAGGTCACCCACCCCAACGAGCTCCTCAAGAAGGGCGACTCGGTCAAGTGCGTCGTCCTCGAGGTCGACCGCGACAAGCAGCGCATCAGCCTCGGCCAGAAGCAGCTCACCGAGGACCCCTGGCTCAACGCCATCCCCGAGCACTACAAGCCCGGCATGGTCGTCCGCGGCCAGGTCACCAAGATCACCAACTTCGGCGTCTTCGTCGAGCTCGAGCAGGAGCTCGAGGGCCTGCTCCACATCTCCGAGCTCGCCGACCACAAGGTCGAGAACCCGCAGGACGTGGTCAAGCCCGGCGATGAAATCGACGTCAAGATCCTCCGCGTCGACCGCGCCGACCGCAAGATCGGCCTCTCCCTCAAGCGCGCCCAGTGGGGCGACACCTCCGGCGCCGACGCCGCCTCCGAGAAGGGCGCCGGCGAGGGCAAGAAGTCCCGCTCCGGCGACGCCCCCACCCGCGGCGGCATGGACGCCCACGACGCCATGGGCACCGACAAGATCCGCTTCCAGTGATCTTGCCGCCGGTGAAGTAAGACAGGCCCGGGCGCCCACGAGCGCCCGGGCCTTTTTCGTTGTTCTTGGAACCCTCAGAGCCGTCCGTCAACCAGCCTCGGGAACCTTCTAGCAGAGAGCCAGAAAGCTGAGCAGGCAGAGGAGAGCGACCTTCTTCCGGCTATCCGTGATGGTGATCAGCATCTGCATTTTTGGTGACCTCGTCTTTGGTTGTACCAGAACGCCCGGAGGCTTCAATGCAACCATGCCACCACTTGAGCGGAAATCAACCGGCGGAACGCCGTTCGCCGCAGGCCCCGATTTTCCCGGACGCACCCCCGCGGGAACGCCCCTATGACCACAGTTATCCACACCTTCCTCGCGGCACTCCTGCTGGCCCTGCCCGTGCTCGCCCAGCCCGTCGAGCCCGCCCCGCCCCCGCCCGCGGCGGCGATCGACCTCACGCCCCCGGGCCCGCTGGAGACCATGGCCGCCTTCAAGGCCCTGGAGCAGTGGCTCCGCGACTGGAGCGTGCCGGACGCCGCCGCGGTCGCCGGGCTTGAACGCGCGGGCGGCTGCGCCGTCACGCTCCGACTGGACAGCCGCACCATCGCCCGCGCCGCGAGCTTCGACGCCGGCGCCGCCGGGCTCGCCGGCGCGGCACGGGCCGCGCTCGCCGAGGCCCTGCCGCGCCTGCCCATCCCGCAGGACGTGCTGGCGCGCGAGAGCGCGAGGGCCATCGCCCCGCGCATCACGGTGAGCCTCGAGCTTGCCGGCCCGCTCATCCCGTTCACTCCCGTGAGCTTCACCGAGGTGGATGCCTCGCTCGAGCCGGGCCTGGACGGGCTCGCGGCCCGCGTGGGCGAGCGCACCGCAGGGACGTTCCCCGCCGCGATGCTCACGATGAACCTCCCGCCCTCGGACGCCCTCGCCGCGGCGATCTCGCAGGCCAGCGGCGACCCCACGCTCGCCGTGAAGGGCGATCCCAGGGGCCAGCCCGGCGCGCTGGCGCAGTCGCACAACGCCCGGTACTTCAAGTTCCGCGTCACGCACCTGGCGCACCTGGGCGAGGGGCAGGCGCCGGCGTTCCTGTTCCGTTCCGGCCAGGTTGTCGACCCGCTGTCGATCACCCGCGCATCGATGGAGGCCTTCGCATCGGACCTCGCCGGGCACCTGCAGAGGCGGGTGCTCCGCGATGGGGAATCGCGGCGGGTGATCGGCACGCTCGTGCCGTTCCAGGGCCGCGCCGAGTCCGACGCCACGCCGCTCGAGACCCTCATCGCCGTCCGCGCCCTCGCGCGGTACGCGGCGCGTGCGCCGGGGGTGGACCTTGCCGAGCTGCACCGGCTCCGCGCCGCCGTCACGCCCGAGGCCGCCGCGTCGCCCATCGACGCCGCGGCGTGGGTGCTGGCCTCCGAGGCCCTGGACGCGCTGCCGCACCCCGACGGGGCTCCTGCGGTGGACCCCGCAACCCGCGCCCGCATCGGCGCGCTGGTGGCGGGGGCGCACGACCCCGACACGGGCTGGACCACGGAGGTCCCCGCCGGCGCGCGGGGGTTCATCGCGTACGCGCTGGCGGTCGAGGCCCGCGCGGCGGGGCTGGAGGGCGCAGAGGCCGAAGCGCGCACGGCGAGGGCCCGGCGCGCCGTCACGGCGGTGTACGTGGACACGCCCCCGGCGCGCCTGGTGGCGCAGATGCCGTGGCTGGGGCTGGCGGAGCTGCTGCTGTCGGACGGGGAGATCGGCGCGGCGCCGGCGCTGCTGGCGCTGCGCGAGCAGGTCTGGAAGCACCAGCTCACCGACGACGACGCGGTGGACGCGCCGGACCTTGCGGGGGGGATCGTGTTCACCTCGTCGGCCAACCCGCTGCCGACGTGGCAGAGCGTGCGGCCGGTGCTGTTCCTCGCGGCGGCGGCGCGCGACCCACGCCTCACGACCGAGCGGGAGCTGGTGCCCGAGCTCTCGCGCCTGCTCGGCGCGGTGCGGTTCTTCCGCCAGCTCGCGGTCGACGACCACACGGCGCACGCCGCGGTGGAGCCCGAGTTTGCCAAGGGCGGAGTCCGCAGCAGCCTGTGGGACCAGCGCCAGCCGATCGAGGCGACCTCGCTGACGCTGCTCGCCGTGTGCGAGGTGCTCGACACCTTGGACACCGCGAGCAAGCCGGCGCAGAAGTAGCTAGGCGTCACTGACCGCCTCCGGTTTCCACGGCACCGGCGCCATGTCGCCGATGCTCTTCCGCAGCGCCGCCGCGACCGCGTTCCACCCCTCGCGGGTGTTGGGCGTGTCCTCGAAGCGCAGAGGCTCCCCCACCGTCACCGTGATCTTCTTCGGCCGCGGCACCTTCTTGCCCGGCGGCATGGCCTCGAAGGCGCCATCGATGTAGCAGGGGTAGACGGGGATGATGGTGCCGGCGACGATCATGCCGATGCCGGGCTTGAACTTCTGCGGCCCGCCATCGCGCGAGCGGGCCCCCTCGGGGAACAGGATCAGGCTCGTGTGCCCGTCCAGCAGGCGGGTGCGCAGCTCCTCGAGGGCGTGGGTCGTGACTTTCTTGCGCCACAGGGGCAGGGCGTTGACCAACAGCGACGCGAGGGCCGAGCTCGTTACCGTTGTGAAGAACACGTCCCCCGCGGCGACCGCGTAGGCCGTCTCTCGCGCGCTGCCGGGCAGGACGCTGGCGAGCACGAGCGCATCCACGTGGCTGGCGTGGTTGGCGCAGATCACGAA
>JAEYTB010000164.1 GCA_023434205.1 Planctomycetota bacterium
GGCCGCGGGGGGGGGCGATTGGGGCGGCCGGCCGGGGGGGGGGGGTGCTGTTCCACTGTGATGCGACCCAGTGGGTGGGGAAGGAGCCGGTCGCCGCGCCGGTGGGCGACCTGCTGACCTTTTCGCCGCACAAGTTCCACGGGCCCAAGGGGGTGGGGGTGCTGTGGGCGCGGGGCGGGGTCCGGCTGCGGCCGCGGGTTCTGGGCACGCAGGAGCTGGGCCGTCGGGGCGGGACAGAGAACGTGCCGGGGATCGTGGGGGCCGGGGTCGCGGCGGAGGAAGCGCGGGCGTGGCTGGCGCAACCTGGTCCGCGGCAGGAGCTTGCGGGGCTGCGGGACGGGTTTGAGCGGGCGGTGGTGGGGGCGTGCCCGGGGGCGGTGGTGAACGGGGCGGGGGCGGCGCGGCTGTGGAACACGAGCAACATCGGGTTCCCCAGGCTGGAGGCCGAGGCGCTGCTGATGCTGCTCAGCGAGCAGGGGGTGTGCGCCTCGGCGGGCGCCGCGTGCAGTTCGGGGTCGCTGGACCCCTCGCCGGTGCTGCTGGCGATGGGGGTGGAGGCGGCGGTCGCGCACGGCTCGGTGCGGTTCAGCCTGTCGCGCGAGAGCACGCGGGAGGAAGTCGAGCGGGGCGCGGCGGTGGTGGCGGCGTGCGTGGCCCGGCTGAGCGTGTCGCTCACGTGAATCCACACCCGGGCGGGGCTGTTCGCCGGGACGCGCCGGGGGCGATATCCTCGCGAGTATGAGCCAGTACAGCACCCCGGGCTTCGGCCAGTACCCGCAGCAACAGCCGTTCGTGGAGCAGCGCACCAGCGTGATGGCGGTGCTGTCGCTGGTGTTCGCGCTGATCTGCTGCCCGCCGGGGCCCTCGTTCCTGGGCGTGATCTTCGGGGTGGCGGCCCTGGTGGTGATCGGGCGGTCCAACGACCGGCTGGTGGGCCGGGGGCTGGCGATCTCGGGGATCATCATCGGGCTGATCGTGTGCGCGATCTGGCTGGGCCTGTTCATCGGGATCGGCGGGGCGCTGCGGACCTACCAGTCGCAGTTCGCGGGCCCGCTGGTGGCCAAGTTCCAGTCCCTGGAGACGGGCAACTACACCGAGTTCCGGACGATGCTGACGCCGGAGGCCAACGCGCGGATCACCGATGCGGACATCGACGCGTTCCGGGCGGGGTACACGCCGGAGTTGGGCAAGCTGGTGGAGTCGCCCGCCGCGGGGTGGGACTTCATGAAGCTGGCGATGGAGGCCCGCGAGGCGTGGGCCCCGGCGCAGGGCCGCAACGACCTGATCCCGCTGGTGGGCCGGTTCGAGAAGGGGCCGGGGATCGTGCTGTTCCAGTTTGATCCGGCGGGCGGGGGCCAGCAGCAGGGCGGGGTACCGCAGTTCGCGAACATCATCGTGTCGGCGCCCGGGAAGTCGTGGACGCTGTGGGACCCGCAGCGGCTGCCGCCGGGCGGAACCCCGCCGGCGCTGCCGCCGGGGGATGCGCCCACGCCGCCACCGGCCCCGGAAGCGCCCGAGCAGCCCGCGCCGGGCGACGGGCCGGGGTGATGGCCGAGCCGGTGATCCAGTGCCGCGGGGTGGTCAAGCGGTTCGACGGGCGCGCCGTCCTCAAGGGTGTGGACTTGGAGGTGGTCCGCGGCGAGACGATGGTGATCATGGGCGGGAGCGGCTCGGGCAAGAGCACGCTGCTGCGGCTGATCATCGGGTCGATGCGGCCGGAGGAGGGGTCGATCCGGGTGCTGGGGCGGGACGTCTGCGGGGCGGGGCCGCGGGAGCTCGACGACGTCCGCAAACGGTTCGGGATCCTGTTCCAGTCCGGGGCGCTGTTCAACTCCATGACGCTGGCGGAGAACGTGGCGCTGCCGATCCAGGAGCACACGGAGCTGTCGCGGAACATCATTGACATCCAGGTGAAGATCAAGCTGGAGCTGGTGGGGCTGCTGGAGCACGCGGACAAGTACCCCTCGCAGATCTCGGGGGGGATGAAGAAGCGGGCGGGGCTGGCGCGGGCCCTGGCGCTGGACCCCGAGATCCTGTTCTATGACGAGCCCAGCGCGGGGCTGGACCCGGTGACGAGCGCGCAGATCGACCAGCTCATCATGGACCTGTCCAAGAAGCTGGGGGTGACCAGCGTGGTGGTGACGCACGAGATGGACTCGGCGTTCGCGATCGCGGACCGCATGGCGATGCTCGACAAGGGGCGGATGCTGACGGTGCAGGACCGGGCGTGGTTCGAGCGGGTTCGGTCGGGCGCGGACGCCGCGGGGCTGAACGACGACGAGCGGCTGATCCGGCAGTTCCTGCGGGGCGAGGCGCAGGGCCCCATCACGGACCGGCGCGACCAGGGGCTGCTGGAGCGCGAGCTGTTCGGGGTGTCGGAGCGGGTGCTGGCGATCCCGAGCATCGAGCCCACGCGGGGGTAAGGGGCGGAGGCCCGAAGCGATCCTTCCTGCTATCTTCCAGCCATGTCGATGCGGGGCGCGCGGAACAACATTCTGGCGGGCGGGTTCGTGCTGGGGGCGCTGGCGCTGGGGGTGTGGGCGAGCTTCAAGCTCTCCGATGTGCCGCCGATGAGCGGGCTGACGCGCTTCACGGTGCGGTTCAGCCTCGAGGACGGCGCGACGGGGCTCAAGCCCGGGTCCGAGGTGCTGCTCGCGGGGCAGCAGGTCGGGCGCGTGCTCACGGTGGACTTCGCCAAGGACAACGGCGTCCCCACGGCGGTGGACGTGGGTGTTGAGGTCCGCGCGGACGTGAAGGTGTACGAGGACGCGGGCGTGTTCCTCCAGCTCCCGCTGCTGGGGACGCTCAGCAGCATCAATATCTCCAGCGTGGGGACGGGCGCCGCCACGCCGTTCTCGGGCGCGAGCGCGATGGTCGAGACAGGCGACGTCGTCCGCGGCAGGCTGGCGCCCCCCGCGTTCCTGGCCCAGGCCGGGTTCGGGAGCGAGCAGGCGGCCCAGTTGCGGGCGTCGCTCACGTCGATGGAGGCCTCGCTGAAGCGGGTGTCGGCGCTGATCGACAAGTCCAGCCCGATGGTGGAGTCGAGCCTGGCGGACGCTCAGCACCTGATGGCCGAGCTCAAGGGCAAGCTCAAGGCGTGGACGGAGCTGGTGGACCGCACCGGTGAGAACCTGGCCAAGGCTTCGGACCGGCTGGACCCGATGCTGACCAAGGCCGAGACGGCGCTGGACAACGCGGGCGTCGCGATCGCGGACATCCGGGCCCTGGTGACGGAGAACCAGTCGCGGATCACGCAGATCATCACGAGCCTGGAGAGCGCCGCCAAGCAGGTGGACGAGCAGACCATCGGCGAGGTGAACGCGGCGCTGGCGAAGGGGCGCGAGGCCCTCGACGTGTTCTCCAGCTCGCTCGCGCGCCTGACGACGGTGGTGAAGCAGGAGACCCCGAGCCTGCACCGGACGATGGCGAACCTGCGGATCATGTCGGACCAGCTCAAGCTGGTGGCGATCGAGGTGCGGAGCCAGCCGTGGAGGCTGCTGCACGCGCCCACCACCAAGGAGCTGAGCACGCAGGCGCTGTACGACGCGACGCGGGCGTACGCCGCGGCGGCGAGCGACCTGCGCGCCGCGAGCGAGGCGCTGCAGGCGGTGCAGGACGACCAGGGGGCCGCGGAGGCGAGCGGGCACCTGAGCGGGGCGCTGGAGAAGTATCGTGCGGCGGAGAAGGCGCTGGTGGAGCGGTTGATTCAGGAAGAGAAGAAGTAGGCGCTACTGGTGGTGTGGGTGCTCCTGCGGCTCGACGGGACCGGGGACAAGGATCGGCATGCTGGAATCTCCGCCGACCACCACAATGGGCATGTTTGACACATTCCGGTACTTGAGCGTGGGCATGTTCCAATCGTCCAGGCGAGAGAGCACCGGGGCGGCCCAGCTGAGGTCCGTGTATTGCTCGTAATGCGCCATGAGTTCCGCGTTGAGCGCCGCGATCGCTGCTGACGATGGGTCCAGCGGAGGGGCCGGGCTTGAGGCCAACGCCATGATGAGCGTCCACGGGTTCACGCGGTGAGCGTACAGCGCATCCATCGCAGTACGAAGCGAATCGTGTGGAACTGTGTTAGTCTTTGGGGCGATGGCGCAGCGGCGGCACCATTACGAGCAGGCGTTTGAGGGGTACCTGCGGGCGCACCGGGTGCCGTACGTCGCCGTGGACGAGGCGAAGAAGGCGCTGCTGCCGGCGATGCAGACCGGGCCGGAAGGCAGCCTCAAGTCCTTCGACTTTGTGATCTACGGCCAGGGGAGCAACCTGCTGGTGGAGGTCAAGGGGCGCAAGGCCGGGAGCACACGGCGGGGCGGGGGGTCGCGCCTGGAGTCGTGGGTGACGCTGGACGACCTGACGAGCCTCCAGCGGTGGGAGGGGCTGTTCGGGCCGGAGTTCCAGGCGGTGTTCGTGTTTGTGTACTGGTACGAGCGGCAGCCGGCGGACGCTCTGTTCCAGGAGGTGTTCGAGAGCCGCGGGCGGTGGTACGCGTTGCGGAGCGTGCGGGTGGGGGATTACGCCTCGGCGATGAAGGTCCGCAGCCCCAAGTGGCGGACGGTGGACATCCCGCCCGCCCGGTTTGAGCGGGTGAGCGTGCCCTTCGCGGCGGGGCCGGGGGGGCTCCCGGGGCTGGCGGTGCCGGCCCTGGAGCGGCTGGCGTAACTCGGACAAGCCCGTAGCCTTGGGCGGCACGCTCTGGTAGCATCTGGGGTTATGAACACCCTCCGTGCCCTTTCCCGGTTCTGGCTGCCGGCCCTGATGCTGGCGGTGCTGACCGTGTGTGTGACGCCCGCGCAGGCTCAGGCCCCCAAGGCCCAGGAAGCGTTGCGGCCGCCGAACCCCACCACGCCCGACAAGCCGCCGATCATCTGGAACTTCCTGGTGATCGTGGTGGTGCTCGGCCTGGCGGGCGGCGCGGCGCTGATCCCCAGCAAGCGCGGCCACCAGGATTGATCGGGCAGCAGAGGGTGGGGTTGCTGACGCGGCGGCGTGCCGCGGAGGAGGCTTGTATGCGCACGTACCTCAGGGGCCGGCGCGGGCTGATCGTGCTCAACGGCGTGCTGCTGGCGGTGCTCGCGGCGGTGGTGGCGGCCCCGGTCGCCGACGGCCAGGTGCAGCCGGTGCGGGCCCGGGGCGAGTACACCATGGTCGCGGGGCGGACCAACGCGGGCGGGCCCGCGGCGGTCTACATCGTGGATTCGGCGAACCAGGAGATGGTGGTGCTCCGCTGGGACCAGAGCAAGCAGTCGATGATCGGGCTCGGGTACCGCAACATCCTTGGGGACGGGCGTGCCGCGCCCCCCGGCCGCTAATCAGGAGCACCGCCATGAGCGAGAACCAGGAACGCAGGCCCGGCGGCGTCAACGCCCTGATCGCGAGCGCGTGCGTGATCGCGGCGCTGGTCCTGATCCAGGCCCAGTCGCTGCTGGCCCAGCCCTTCGGGGCCGGGGCCGCCGCGGCGGGGATGGTGAGCCAGAGCGGGCAGCTGACGGTGATGACCTCCGACGCGGGGGTGGACGACCTGCTGCTGGTGCTGGAGGGCCGGGGCGAGGAACTGCTGGTCTACCGTGCCGACCGCAACGGGGTGCAGCTCCAGCAGCGGCTGAACGTGCCCAAGCTCTTTGAGGATGCCCGGGCGATGGCCCAGGGCCGCTGACCATGCCCATCTACCCCCTGCCCCAGTTTGAGAGCGACGTCAAA
Organism: Planctomycetota bacterium; assembly: GCA_023434205.1. Lineage (GTDB taxonomy): Bacteria > Planctomycetota > Phycisphaerae > Phycisphaerales > UBA1924 > JAEYTB01. The sequence continues at coordinate 5,698 of JAEYTB010000164.1, forward strand.
GCGCTGCTGGACGAGCGCGACCGGGCCGAGTACGAGGCGCTGAAGGCGCCCAAGACGCTGGTGGTGCGCTTCGGCGCGCTCAAGATGGTGGGCGAGTTCCCCTACGGGGGCACCGTCAAGCCCGGGTGCGGGTCCAAGATCGTGGTGCGGACCTTCCGCGGGACCGAGCTCGGGGAGATGCTGACCAGCACGTGCCCCAACTCGGGCTGCGGCAAGAGCGTGTCGCGCAAGGAGATGCTGCAGTACATTCAGAACTCGGGGGGGCGGGACTACCCGTTCTACGCCGACGGGCGGGCCCTGCGGGTGGCGGACGTGGCGGACCTGGACCGCCAGAACCAGCTCGAGCAGTCCCGCCACGCGCTGCGGCTGCAGGCCCGGGACGTGGCGGCACGCCTGGGCGTCAAGGTCAAGATCACGGATGTCGAGCCGATCCTGGGGGGCGAAACGCTCACGGTGTACTACCTGGCCGAGGAGCGGGCGGAGCTGCGGGACCTGATCCGCGAGCTGTCGGTCGCGTTCCGGACGCGGGTGGACCTGCGGCACGTGGGGGCGCGGGACGAGGCGCGGCTCACGGCGGACTACGAGAAGTGCGGGCAGTACTGCTGCTGCAAGAACTTCCTGAAGGTGCTCAAGCCGATCTCGATGAAGTCGGCCAAGGTGCAGAAGGCGACGCTGGACCCCCTCAAGATCAGCGGGCGGTGCGGGCGGCTGATGTGCTGCCTGCGGTACGAGGATTCGACGTACGAGGAACTGCGGAAGAAGCTGCCGCGGCGGAAGAGCCGGGTGGGGACGCCCGAGGGCGACGGGATCGTGATCGACTCGCAGATCCTTACGCAGCTTGTGCTTGTGAGCCTTGACGAGCCGGGAACCGACGGCAAGCCGCGGGAGGTCGCGGTGCCGGTTGAAGAGCTGACGGCCCCCCGCAACGCGACCATGCCGCGGCCGGCCGAGCCGCGGCGGGACGGCCCGCGTCCTGAGCGCGGGCCCGAGC
>JAEYTB010000303.1 GCA_023434205.1 Planctomycetota bacterium
CCCCCCGGCCCCGCCACCAACACCCCCCCCGGCTCGGGGGGGGTGGTGCCGCGGCTCTGCGCGGCGGTGGGGGTGTTTACTCCTCCCCCGGCTCCGCGGCGAAGGTGCCGAGGCTCTGCGAGGCGGAGGGGGTGCTTACTCCTCCCCCGGCTCCGCGGGGGAGGTGCCGAGGCTCTGCGAGGCGGAGGGGGTGCTCACTCCTCCCCCGGCTCTGCGGGGGAGGTGCCGAGGCTCTGCGAGGCGGAGGGGGTGCTTACACCTCCCCCGGCTCCGCGGGGGAGGTGCCGAGGCTCTGCGAGGCGGAGGGGGTGCCTCACTCCTCCCACGGCTCTGCGGGGGAGGTGCCAAGGCTCTGCGAGGCGGAGGGGGTGCTTACTCCTCCATCCGATCCGCACCCCGCAATCCCCAATCCGCGATCCCGCCTCCTCACCCGCCCTCACGTTCCCTCCCCCCTTCCCCCCTCTGCTACCCTACGTAAAAGCCCGAGGAGCACCCCCATGCTGATCCGTCTCGCTCTTCTCGCGATCCTCGCCCTCTCCTCTCCCGCGGCGTTCGCACAGCCCCAAAAGCCCGCCAACGCCGCCAACGTCCTCGATCCCATCAAGCTCCTCGACGAGTGCCGCGCCGCCCTCAGCCGCGTCGATGCGCTCAGCTACAACGCCACCGTCGAGGGCGGCGGCGGCCTCGACCTCCCCGCCACCACCGCCCGCGTTTCGATGGCAAAGGCCGACGCCGGCGGCTGGAAGATCTACACCAAAGGCACAGCGGGCGCTCAGGCCTTCGAGGTCTCCTACGACGGCGCCGAGGCCCACTCCATCCGCGAGGCCGACAAGGTCAAGTTCCAGAAGACCCCCCGCGACCACACCGACGTCACCGTTTTCTTTGGCGCCCAGTCCGCCAAGCACCCCATCGCCTGGGAGCTGATCGACGACTCTCCGCTCCCCCCGCCCAAAGGCGAGGCCGTCCACTTCGGCGAAGAAACCATCGACGGCATCGTGTGCGAGAAGGTCCGCGTCCCCCGCGCCGGCAAGGAAGAGGCCGCCCCCGACGCCGACTACGGCTACACCATCTGGATCGCCCGCTCCGACAAACTCCCCCGCCGCATCGAGCGCCACGTTGGCATCGCCGGCACGCAGTCCCGCATCCTCACCCTCGCCGACCTCAAGATCAACGCCGACTCCATCGGCGCCGAGTACGCCCTCCGCGTCCCCGACGGCTTCGCCATCCGCAACCCCGACGCCGGCGCCCGAAAAGCCCGCCGCGCCGGCGCGGAAGCCCCCCGCCCGCAGCCGCGCGCACCCCAGCGCCTGAGCGTCGGCGACCCCGCCCCCGGGTTCGCCCTGCCCGATTCCGACGGCGCCGAGCACAAGCTCTCCGACTTCAAGGGCAAGGTCGTTGTCCTGGACTTCTGGGCCACCTGGTGCCCGCCCTGCCGCTCCGCCATGCCCGGCATCCAGCGCCTGCACGAGAAGTTCAGGGGCAAGCCCGTCAAGGTCATCGGCATCGCCACCAACGAGACCGGCGACCCCGCCGAGTACATGCGCGAGAACAAGTTCACCTACGGCCTGCTCCTGAACGGCGAGACCATCGGCGAGAAGTACGGCGTCTCCGGCATTCCGCACTTTGTCATCATCGGCAAGGACGGCAAGGTCCTCTGGTCCGCCTCGGGCCACTCGCCCCGCCACGAGAAGGAAATGGCCCAGGTCATCGAGAAGGCACTCGCCGAGTAAGGACGAACCATGACCGACTCCGAAATGGACGCGCTGGCCCACGCCTCCCGCAATATCCAGAACAAGACCGGCGAGCAGAACCTCTGGAAGGCGGTGATGGCGCTGCCCTCCTGGTACTTCCTCGCCCAGGGCCAGGGAGAGGACATCGAGCCCCTCATCGCCCGCGTCGGCGGCCGCCCAACGCTGCTCGCCTTCACCAGCGAGGACCGCGCCCAGGCCTTCTCGCGCCACCTCGCCGCCAAGCAGGGAGGCACCGAGCGCGAAACCCTCAACATGGACGTCGCCGACGCCGTGGGCTACTGCCAGCAGGTCTTCGACATGGGCGTCGAGACCATCCACTTCAACTCCGGCGACTACGAGTTCAGCTCCGGCATGGTCACCCTCAAGTCCATGCACGGCCGCTACGCGAGCTAGCGCCACTCCGCCGCGTCGGGCACATAGTGCGGCGCGTTCCCGCCCACCGACCCGATGGCCTCACCATCGCCCGCCCACACCCGCGCGCTCCCATCCGCGCATACCGCCGCCGCCGCGACGCAATGCCTGAAGCTCGTCGTGGGCGAAAGGTTCACTTCCCACGACGACCCCGACCACAGCTCCGGCGGGTCCAGCAGCGCCGTGTTCCGCGCCGGGCTCCCCGCCAGCATCGCGTCCGCGAACACGAACAGCTCCGACGGCCGCCGCACATCCCCCAGCCGCTTCCACGCGCGGTGCCCGATGGTGAACGCCCACCCCGGGGTCTTGGACGGCGACAGGTAGTAGCCGTTGTACCCGTACGTGCTCGTCGGCCCGCCGCTGGGCCCCTGCGGCCGGTACGTCCCCCACGCCTGCGAGGGGCAGTTGTACACCGACCCCTTCGTGCTCAGCGACGCCTCGAGGTACGGCGCGATGAACCCGCGCCCGTGCTCCACCGGCGTCGTGCTCGTCCCGTGGCTGCCCCACCAGTACACCGCCTGCCCGGTCCCGATGTCCTCGAACGACCAGTACGCCAGCGGCATCACGCGGTCCCTGTAGTCCCCCGCGTACAGCGTCCACCCCGCCCCCAGCTGCCGCACCTGCGCCAGGCACACCGCGCTCCTCCCCGCCTCCCGCGCCCCGCGCAGCCCCGGCAGCAGCAGCCCCACCAGCACCGCGACCACCGCGATCACCACCAGCAGCTCGATCAGCGTGAAGCCCCGCCTCACGGCCGCCCCCCGATCATCGCCGTAGCCTCGGGCGCCCGCATCGCATCCCTCAGCGCCGGGCCCGGTGCCGCGTACAGGTCGTCCACGCCGATCCACCCGTCGCCGTCGCTGTCGAGCTGCGCGGGCGTGGGCCCGAACCACACCAGCCCCGCGCCGCCGATGCTCGCCAGGCCGGTGGATGCCGCGCTGGGGCTGCCCCCCGCGCCGGTCACGTGGCTCAGCACCGCCCCCGCGTCGAGGTCCAGCGTGAACAGGTCGTTGCTGGGCGATGAGAACGTCCCGCCCGCCGGGATCAGCCCCACGCTCATCAGCGTCCGCCCTGCGAACGTGCTCACAACCGGCTGCTGCGTCCAGCCGCCGATCGGCGTGAACTCCCCCGCATCCAGCAGTCCGTTGCCGTTGTGGTCCGTCCACGTCGCGAGCGCCGAGTCCCACACCAGCGAGGCCGACGCGCCGTGATCGCTGAACACCTGCACGCTGGGCACGGTGCCAAAGCCCAGGATCCCCGCGCTCAGCGCCACCCGCCCGCCCGGCAGCGCGATGGGGATCGACTGCGTGCGGTTGCACGCCGCCGACCACCGCAGCGCGCCCGTCGCGCCGTCCACCTTCACCAGGTTCCCCGCGTCCATCCCGCCGCTGAAGGCGTACGACGCCGCCAGCAGCGCCGGCGGCTCGCCGTTCACCCGCCCCGGCACCACGCTCAGCCCGCCGAAGAACCCCTCGGGCATCACGTTGGTGAACGTGAACACCGGCGGGGGCGCGGCGTCCGCAAACGCATCAAACGCCAGCACCTGCCCGCCGCTCGTGGCGACGTACACCAGCCCCAGCCCGCCGCGGGCGAAGGGCAGGTACGCCGGCGTGTTGCCCGAGCTCCCCC
>JAEYTB010000216.1 GCA_023434205.1 Planctomycetota bacterium
GACCAGAAGGGGGTGTCGCACGGGTACGCGAACCTGGGGCTGCTGCACAAGGCGCGGGGGGACCTGGTGCAGGCGGAGCTGATGCTGCGGCGGTCGCTGGCGATCGAGGAGAAGCTGGGGCGGTTGCACGGGATGGCGAACCAGTATTGCAACTTAGGGTTGATCTCACGGAGGCTGGGGGACCTGGCGCGGGCGGAGGACATGCTGCGCAAGGCGCTGGAGATCGATGAGAAGCTGGGGCGGCTGGAGGCGATGGCGAACGGGTACGGGAACATCGGGCTGGTGCTCAAGGCCCGCGGCGATCTGGACGGGGCGGAAGAGTGCTTCCGCAAGGCCATGGCAATCAACGAGAGCCTGGGGCGGCTGGAGGGGCTGGCGAGCGACTACGGCAACCTGGGGCTGATCTGCCAGAAGCGCGGCAGGCTGGATGAGGCGGAGAAGATGCACCTGACCTCGCTCTCGATCGAGGAGCAGCTCGGGCGGCTGGAGGGGATGGCGCGGTCGCACTACAGCCTGGGGACGCTGGCGCGGGCGAGGTATGACAAGGCGGGGACGCAGCAGCACTGGCACCAGGCGCGGGACTTGTTCGCGAAGGTGGGGATGCCGCGGGATGTGCGGATGATGGAGGAGTTGCTGGTGGAGCTGGGGGGGGAGGGGGTGGGGGTGTAGGTCGCGGACGGCGCGATTTGTGAGGGATTCTGTTGGGATTCCGGACCAGGTTGAGGTAAGTTGGCTCAAGGGGCTCGAGATTCGGTTTAGTAGCTCGGGTCAGACGGCGGTGACTCCGATGCTGTGGTACGCGGGGCGGATCGACGAACTCAGCGCCCGCAATCAATCGACCCTTGAGGGGTCTGCGCAGCAGTTGGGGATGTTCTTCCTGTTGTCTGTCCCGTTCCCTCCAGGAGGTGGCTCGTGAAGGCGATGGTAGTGCTCATCGTGCTCGTGATTAGTGCTTCTGCGTTCGCACAGTCGTTCACGGGGATCGGATTCGTGCCCGGCGCTGGCGAGAGTCGGCCGAGCACAGTATCGAGCGACGGTACGACCGTTGTTGGCGAAAGTGGCGGCACCGCTTTTCGCTGGCGCGTTGGCACGGGAATGATTCCGCTATCGCCGATGACAAGCGTGGCAACGGCGACTTCTGGGGATGGCTCGGTGGTGGTTGGTGGGGCAGCTCCCACGGCAACCGCCTACCCGGCGGCACGATGGGCGGGTGCCAGTGAGACGCAGTTGATTCCGGGAATGCAACGGTGGATTACCGCCACCAACAGCCCGGTTGTGTCGAGTGACGCCACGGTAATTGCAGGACCGTCGAGTTATACAGGGGCAGGGGCCGTTCGATGGAGCGCCGAGACCGGGACGGTCAGCCTGCCTGCTCCGCCGCTGGGTTCATTTTCTTCTGTTTTCATGCAAGGGCCAACAGGAATCAACGGCGATGGAAGCGTAATCGTGGGCTTGGTCCATGTGAATGCAGGGCCGCCGGTCAACTTTCCGGCGGGCTACATCTGGAGGGCTGGAATCGGAACTGATTACCTTCGAGATATAGCGGGCGAGGTGATTCGGGGTGCCGGTCCGGTTGGCCTCACAGAAGATGGCTCAATAGCGCTGGTGGTTGTCGGATCAACGCTGAACCTCTGGACATCATCGACGGGGCTCAGTGAGATTCCGGGGTTCAACCTCAGCCAGAGTGGTGCTCCGGTGATAGCTGGCAATGGGGGTGTGGTCGGATGGCGTGGTTTGATTTGGACGTCGAACCAAGGGACACGCGATCTCCCAGCGGTGCTGCTGGAGGCGGGGTGCGATATCAGCGGGTGGAGCGGGCTGGTGGTGACGGGGCTGAGCTACGACGGGCGTGCGATGTGCGGGTATGGGGTGAACCCGCAGGGGCTGAGTGAGGGGTGGCACGCGACGGTGCCTTCGCCGTGGGGCGTGGTGGTGTTGGCGGGGGTGCTGGGGGTGGGGCGGCGGCGCAGAAAGCCGTTAGCATAACTCTGATGGACCTGACGCCGCGGGTGTTGGAATCGGACAAGGTGAGGCTCGAGCCGCTGACGATGGGGCACCTGGACGCGTGGTGCGCGGTGGGGCTGGATCCCGATCTGTGGAAGTGGTACACGATCGCGCCGATCACGACGCGCGAGGCGATGAAGGCGTACATGGAGATGATCCTGCGGCACCAGCAGGAGGGGAACTCCATCTGCTTCGCCACGGTGGACGTTGCGAGCGGGGCGGTGGTGGGCGGGACGCGGTACCTGAACATCGAGCCGGAGTACCGGCGCGTCGAGATCGGGAGCACGTGGATCGGGAAGGCGTGGCAGCGGACGCACATCAACACGCACGCGAAGCTGCTGATGCTGGGGTACGCGTTCGAGACGCTGGGGTGCGTGCGGGTGGAGCTGAAGACCGATGCGCTGAATGCCCAGTCGCGGGCGGCGATCCTGCGGAGCGGGGCGAAGGAGGAGGGGGTTTTCCGAAAGCACGCGCAGACGGCGTCGGGGCGGTGGCGGGATTCGGCGTACTACAGCGTGGTGGATGATGAGTGGCCGGGGGTGAAGGCAAGGCTGGAAGGGCTGCTGGCACGCTCGGAAAACCGCTAACCCCTCCCGCGGCAAGCTGGTATAGTGGCGTCCAGGAGGTGCCTTATGGGCCAGCTCGTCGTGATGGGCGCAGTGACTTCCTGCTCGATGGGCACGGGCCCCTGCACCATGATCGTGCCGCCGGCCAACAAGGTCATGGGCTGCAACGTGCCCGCGGCGAACATCATGGACAACAAGATCTCCAACCTGCCCAGCTTTATCATGTGTACGTCCATGAGCAACCCGACGGTGGCGTCGGCGACGTCCGCGGCGTCGGGGGTGCTGACGCCGATGCCGTGTGTGCCGAACCTGGCGGCGCCGTGGTCTCCGGGGGCGAGCAAGACGAAGATCGCGAACATGCCGGCGCTGG
>JAEYTB010000267.1 GCA_023434205.1 Planctomycetota bacterium
GTGGTGGGGGCGGCGGGGGGATGGGGGCGGGCGGGGTGGGAGGCAATTCGGGGGGCGGTGCGAGGGTGAGGACGGTTTCGGTGGCCGGGGAATCGGTGAGGCGGCCCTCGCGCGCCGGGCGGGCGCGGTCGAGGGCGACGAGCGTGATCAGCAGGCCGGCGTGGACCGCGAGGGAGACAACAACGGGCACCACCACCGATGTGCGGTGGGGGCCGAGCCAGCGGCGGAGGTGTCGCGCGGCGGCGGTCATGGGGTTTCGCCTGAACTCTTACGATATATCAGGCGGCGGGGTCTGCCGGGTGGAATCTCGCAAGTCATTCCGCGGCAGGGGCTTTTGGCTTTGGTGCCGGGGCGGAGCGGAAGAGCAGGCGGTCAAGGCCCAGGGAGCCCGAGCCCAGGCAGACCAGGGCCATCGCGCAGCAGAAAAGGGTGAACTGGAGGAAGAGGTGGTCCCAGCCCGGCCCGAAGAGGGGCTGGTCGGGGAGGAAGCCGAGCATGGTCTTGCCGGAGGCCACGGCGGGGCCGATCTGCGTGAGCCACATGGCGGTGGCCATGACACCGGCGATGCCCAGGGCGCTGAGGCGGGTGAGGGCGCCGAAGAGGATGAGGGCGCCGCCCACCAGTTCGGTCAGGACACACGCGTATGCAAAGTAGAGGGGCCAGCGGCCGTTCGCGAGGGACGCGGGCCACAGGCGGGTGGAGCGGCCGTCGGCCTCGATGGGGGTGGCGGCCTTCTTGAGAGAGAGCGCAACCATGTACGCGTTCGAGACTTCCAGCGTGTCGGAGTCCGCGGGCTGGGCGTTGCCGGTGGCGCCCTCGAGGGTGGCGGTCTTGGGGGTGACGCCCATTTCTTTGAGGGCCGCGGCATCGCCGCCGGTGACGGTGCTGGTCCCGAGGACTTTCCCCAGCCCTGCCCAGATAAAGATGATGGCCAGGCAGAGGCGGAGGAACACGGGGCCAAAGGAGCCGCCGGACGATTTGCAGGCCATGGGTGGGTTACTCGGGTGGGGAATGGGCCGACCACCCTCTTTCGGAAAGCGGGGGTGCGTCTTGTGACTTTTCGGGGCTGGGCGGGGTTAGGATGGAGGGAACGCGGGTGTGGCGGAACTGGCAGACGCGCGGGACTTAGGATCCCGTGGCCGCAAGGCTGTGCAGGTTCAACTCCTGTCGCCCGCACTTGGGTGAAATGCAGCACGGCCGCCGGGGTCGGGCGGCCGCGTGCGGGGGTTCCCCAAGGTTTCTTGGCCCTTCGAGGGGTGCTTCGAAGGTCCCCGATGAGGGGAGATGCGCGGGTGGGTGGGTTCCGTCACGGCGGGTTCCACGCCCGGGCTGGAGTTCGGTAGGCTGTTCCCTTTGACGCCCGGTCGGGCCTCTCGGAGTGTTGATCTATGAAGTTTGCCCAGTTTCGGAAGTTGGCGGCGGGTCTGGCGGCGGTCGCGGTCATGGCGGCGGCCGGGTGCGACGACAAGAAGGCGGCGGGCGGCGGGGGCGCGGATTCGACGATCCTGGTGGGGCACTACGGGTCGCTGACGGGACCGGAGGCGACCTTCGGGAAGTCCACGGACAACGGGATCAAGCTGGCGATTGAGGAGGTCAATGCCGCGGGAGGGGTGAGCATCGGGGGCCAGAAGCGGCAGGTGCGGCTGATCTCCGAGGACACCGAGGGCAAGCCGGAGAAGGCGGGCCCGGTGGTGACCAAGCTGATCACGAAGGACAAGGTTCACGCGGTGCTGGGGGAAGTGGCGAGCAGCGTGTCGCTGGCGGCGGCGCCGATCTGCCAGCAGTACGGCGTGCCGATGATCACGCCCAGCTCGACCAACCCAGAGGTGACCCAGAAGGGGGACATGATCTTCCGGGTGTGTTTCATTGACCCGTTCCAGGGGCTGGCGTGCGCGAAGTTCGCGGCGGAAGAGCTGAAGGCGAAGAAAGTGGCGGTGCTCTTTGACCAGGCCTCGGCGTATTCGGTGGGCTTGAAGGATGAGTTCGCGAAGGCGTTCCGGGCGGCGGGCGGCGAGGTGGTGAGCGAGCAGGCGTACAACAAGGGGCTGAACGACTTCAACCCGCAGCTCACGCGGATCCGGGAGTCGTCGCCGGACGTGATCTTCATCCCGGGGTACTACACGGACGTGGCGAACGTGGCGCTGCAAGCGCGGAAGCTGGGGATGACGATGCCGCTGCTGGGCGGGGACGGGTGGGACAGCGAGGACCTGGCCAAGAACGCGGGGGCCGCGATCGAGGGGAGCTTCTACTCCAACCACTACGCCTCGGACCAGCCGACGGCGGAGATCCAGGAGTTTGTGAGCAAGTACAAGGCGAAGTTCGGGGGGACGCCCGACGGGCTGGCGGCGCTGGGGTATGACGCGGCGCGGCTGCTGTTCCAGCGGATGGAGGCGGCGGGGAGCCTGGAGGGGTCCAAGCTGCGGGACGCCATCGCGGCGACGAAGGGGTTCAAGGGGGTGACCGGCGAGATTTCGATGAACGAGAACCGCGACGCCGTGAAGCCGGCGGTGATCGTGGAGATGAAGGGTGGCGTGCCCGTGTGGCGTGCCACGGTCAATCCCTGACAGGTGTCGGTGTTTCCCCGGTGGCGTGTGTCGGCGGGGGCCGTAGAGACAGCTTTCGCTAGAATCGCCCTCGCGTGGACCAACTTCTCCAGACACTCAAGGACGGCCTTGCCCTGGGCAGCCTGTATGCGCTGATCGCGCTGGGCTACACCATGGTGTACGGGATTCTGAAGTTCATCAACTTTGCGCACAGCGACGTGGTGGTGCTGGGGGCGTGGCTGAGCCTGGTGATCGCGACGAAGCTGGAGCCGGCGGTCGGGCCGGGCACGCCCTGGTGGATGGGCGGGCTGGTGCTGGTGGCGGCGATGGTGTGCTGCGCGGCGATCGGGTTCACCATCGAGCGGCTGGCGTACAAGCCGCTGCGGAACGCCCCGCGCCTGAACGTGCTGATCACGGCGATCGGGGTTTCGTTGTTCCTGCAGAACCTGGGGCAGCTGCCGCAGGTGTTCGGGACCAGCCCGCGCCGGTTCCCGACGCTGATCGAGGACTCGGCGTTGTTCACCGTGGGGAACGTGAACTTCAACCTGCTGGACGTGGTGGGGGTGGGCACGGCGGTGGTGCTGATGTTCGGGCTGGACTACCTGATCTTCCACACGAAGGTCGGGCGGGCGATGCGGGCGGTGAGCTACGACCACAAGACGGCGGCGCTGATGGGGATCCCGGTGGACCGGGTCATCAGCTTCACGTTTGTGATGGGGGCGATGCTGGCGGCGGCGGGCGGGTTCATCTGGGCGCTCAAGTACGCCAATATCAAGCAGACCGCGGACACGGGGTGGACGCTGCTGGGGTTGAAGGCGTTCGTGGCGGCGGTGGTGGGGGGGATCGGGAACGTGCGCGGCGCGATGCTGGGGGGGCTGGCGATCGGGCTTCTGGAGAACTTCGGGGCGGCGTACCTGTCGTCCAGCATGACGGACGTGTACGTGTTCGCGCTGCTGATCGTCATGCTGCTGGTGCGGCCGGGCGGGATCCTGGGCGTGGCCAGCGTGGAGAAGGTGTAGCGTGGGGATGCTGAGCGACAGGGCGCGGGAGCTGAGGCCGGGGACGCCGGCGGCGCTGCTGCGCGGGCTGTGGCCGTACGCGGCGGCGGTGGGCATCGCGCTGCTGATCCAGCTGGTGCTCAAGCCGGCGATGGGGGCGTACGACGCGATCGTGCTGCTGAACATCGGGATCGCGATCACGCTTGCGGTGTCGCTGAACATCGTGAACGGGTTCACGGGGCAGTTCTCGATCGGGCACGCGGGGTTCATGGCGGTGGGCGGGTACGCGTCGGGGGTGGTGACGTACTACGGCTCGATGCTGATGTGGGGGACGGGCGCGGCGAAGGGCGGGCTGCTGAGCGGGATGCCGCTGCGGACCGAGGGGCTGGCGGCGGCGACCTCGGGCGATGCGCTGTTCCTGGCCGCGATTGTGGTGGGCGGGCTCATCGCGGCGGGGGTGGGGTTCCTGGTGGGGCTGCCGTCGCTGCGGCTGCGGGGCGACTACTTGGCGATCGTGACGCTGGGGTTCGGCGAGATCGTGCGCGTGATGATCCAGAACACGCAGCCGGTGCTCAAAACGGCGGAGGCGGTGCGGGAGGCGCCGCTGTACACGCTGCCGGTTTCGGTGGGGTACTCGCTGGGATTCGGGGACATCCCCAAGTACACGAGCCTGTTCTGGGTGTACCTGGTGTGCGGCGTGACCCTGATCGTGGCGTTCAGGCTCAAGACCAGCACGTTCGGCCGGGCGTTCCTGTCGATCCGGGAGAACGAGATCGCGGCGGAGGCGATGGGCGTCAACACCACGCGGTTCAAGGTGTGGGCGTTCGTGATCGCGGCGTTCTTCGCGGGGGTTGCGGGCGGGCTTTATGCCCACACGCTGGGCGTTTCCCTCAGCCCCGTGGACGCGGGGTTCCAGAAGAGCTTTGACTTCATCATCATGGTCGTGCTCGGCGGGCTGGGCTCGGTGTCGGGCGCGACGCTCGCGGCGGCGATCGTGACGTGGCTGCCGGAGTTCCTGCGCGGGTTCATCGTGGAGATCGGGTCGATCCTGATGGTGGTGGGGGGCGTGCTGGCGCTGCTGACCGGCGTGCGGCTGGTGCTGAACCGGCGCGGCGGGCGGCCGGTGGACCGCAGGGCGGCGGTGGGCGCGGGGCTCGGGCTCGCGGCGGTGCTGGCGGGGCTGGTGGGGCCGCGGGTGTGGCCGGCGCAGCTGGGTGTCGAGGTGAACCTGGGCGACGTGCGGATGATCATCTACGCGCTGCTGCTGATCCTGATGATGATTTTCCGGCCCAAGGGGCTGTTCGGCGTGCGCGAGGTGTGGGACCGGTCGCTGTGGATGCCGCTGGTGCGGCTGGTCAGGAGGCGCTCATGAGCGGCGCGATCCTGAGCGCGGCGGGGGTGTCGAAGTCGTTCGGCGGCCTGAAGGCCGTGCAGAACTTCAGCCTGTCTGTTCCCGAGGGGTCGCTGCACGGGCTGATCGGGCCCAACGGCGCGGGCAAGACGACGGTGTTCAACCTGCTGACGGGGGTGTACAAGCCCGACGCGGGGACGATCTCGCTGGCGGGGCGGGCGATCCAGGGGCTGCGGCCGTTCCGCATCGCCGAGGCAGGGATGGCGCGGACGTTCCAGAACATCCGGCTGTTCGGCGAGCTGACGGTGCTGGAGAACGTGAAGCTGGCCAGCCACGTGCGGGTGGAGCACACGATGGCGGGGGCGGTGGTGCGTTCACCGGCGCACATCGCCGAGGAGCGGGTCATCACCGAGCGGTCGATGTCGCTGCTGAGGATCTTCGAGCTCGAGGACCGGTGCGATGAGCAGGCCAAGAGCCTGCCCTACGGCGACCAGCGGAAGCTGGAGATCGCGCGGGCGCTTGCGACGGGGCCGAAGGTGCTGCTGCTGGACGAGCCCGCCGCGGGGATGAACACGCAGGAGAAGGTGGAGCTTCGCGGGCTGATCCGGCGTGTTCGGCGCGAGTTCGGGGTGACGATCCTGCTGATCGAGCACGACATGGGCTTGGTGATGGATATCTGCGAGCGGATCACGGTGCTGGACTATGGGCAGGTGATCGCGGAGGGGGTGCCGGCGGAGGTGCAGGTGGACCCCAAGGTGATCCAGGCGTACCTGGGAACGACGGACGAGGAGACGGCGGTCGAGGTGCGGAACCAGCGGGCGGCTGCGGGGGTGGCGCACACGCCGCGGAGCGTGCCCCCGGCGGTGGAGGCGGCCCTGCCCCAGAAGACGCCCGAGCAGCGTCCGGAGGGCGAGTAGATGCTGGTGGTGCGGGACCTGCGGGTGAACTATGGGGCGATCCGGGCGCTGCACGGGGTGAGCCTGCGGGTGGAGCGCGGGCAGATCGTGACGCTGATCGGGTGCAACGGGGCGGGCAAGTCCACGACGCTGCGGGCGATTTCGGGGCTGGTGCGGGCCAGCGGGGGCGAAATCGAGTACGAGGGGCGGCCGATCACGAGGATGGCGCCGCACGAGGTGGTGCGGCTGGGCATCGCGCAGTCCCCGGAAGGGCGGGGCATCTTTGCCAACATGACGGTGGAGGAGAACCTGAGCCTCGGGGCGTACGCGCGCCGGGACGCGGCCCAGATTTCCAAGGACCGGCAGCACGCGCTGTCGCTGTTCCCGCGGCTGAAGGAGCGGTACAAGCAGAGCGCCGGCACCCTCTCAGGCGGCGAGCAGCAGATGCTGGCGATGGCCAGGGCGCTGCTGGCCCGGCCCAAGCTGCTGCTGCTGGACGAGCCGAGCCTGGGGCTCGCCCCGCAGGTGGTGCAGACGATTTTCCGGATCATCCGGGAGATCAACGCGGAGGGCACGACGATCCTGCTGGTTGAGCAGAACGCCAACATGGCCCTGAAGGTGGCCCACCGCGCCTACGTGCTGGAGGTGGGGAAGATCGCGATGGAGGGCCCGGCGGCGGAGCTCGCGGCGAGCGATGAGGTGCGCAAGGCGTACCTGGGTCACGCGTAAGCCCGCGCGACGGGCGTACACGGGGGCGGCGGCGGCGGGTACACTCACGCCGCCATGATGCCTACCCCCTTCGTGTTTGCCGCGTTGCCGCGATCGCTGCCCCAGGGGTACGGGGCCGCGCCCCTGACCGAGGGAGAGTCGAAGGCGACGCTGAAGGTGTGCGTGGTGGTGAAGCAGGGCGGGGAATCGCCGCTGGTGCTCCTGCGCGAGACCCTGGATGCGCGGGTGTACCTGGGCTGCCTGGTCGACGGCGCGGGGGTGGTGCACGACTGGCTGGAGGTGTGGGCGCAGGATGTGGCCGGGCTGGCGGGGGCGCTCCCGGGGTACCGGCAGGCGCTCACGAACGCGGCGCTGGACCACCGCTGGGCGGTGCGGTCGGAGGGGTTCGCGAAGGTCGAGGGCGCGGGGCTCATCGCGGCGGGGTGGGAGACGAGCAACCCGCCGCCGGTGTTCATCGATGTGAAGAAGCTGGCGCCGATTGCCGCGAAGGACCGGCGGACGGGCGGGTCGTGGTCGCTGTGCAAGGACGAGGCGCTGCTGGCACGCAAGGGCGTGCCGGGGTACGCGGGGTCGGTGAGCCGGCACTTGTACCAGCCGGAGATGGGTGAGGAGTCGCCGCTGCTGCCGCTGGATGTGGTGGGGGCGGACCCGGAGGCGATGGGCGTCGGCTCGGCGCGCGATGTCGCGGCGGTCAACGGGGGCGGCGGACTGATGATGGTGCGGCGGTACGCCCCGCTGTCGTATGAGCAGTACGTGGACGCGATCACCGGGGTGGAGGGGGAGGCCGGGCCGGCGGATGCGCTGCTGCAGGGGATCGCCGCGGCGTCGATGGGCGGCAGCGGGGGCCCGGTGCGGTCGGGCGGGTGGCTGAACACGAGCGCCGCGGGGACACGGGCACGGCTGGTGGAGTCGCTGCACCTGAAGCTGATGCTGCTGGCGGGGGCGGTGGCGGCGGTGCGGTCGACGCTGGCGGGCACGCAGGTGCCGATGCTGAACATCACGGGGCGGAGCTTCCGCGTGCGGTTGACGGGCGGGGCGGCGACGCTGCCGCTGTGGTGGACGGCGAGGCCGGAGATCGCCGAGCCGGGCGATGCTGTGGAGCTGCCCATCGAGGGGACCACGGCGAAGTACTACCTGACCAGCGGTGGGGCGATGTCCGTGTACACGCCCGCGGCGATGGGCCGCTCGGCCAGCGGCAAGGGCGGGCTGCGGCTGCGGAACGTCATTACCGAGAGCAACGGGGCGATCCTTGAGGGGACGCTCACGACACAGGACCGGATCATCCCGGGGAGCCAGGACCTGCTCTGGCTGCGGATGGTGGTGGGGCAGACGCGTGTGGACCTGTACGGCGTGATCGACTCGAAGGAGGCGATGGCGTCGGGTGAGCTGCGGGTCCGGACGATCCCGCAGCGGCTGCCGGAGGACGTGACGGCGCGGCTGAAGTCGGCGCTGGGCGTGCCGATCCCGGATGTGAGCTTTGAGCTTGTGCCGCTGCTGAGCTCGCCGTGCGACCTGTATGCGCTGGGGGTGCTGGCGGCGCGGACGCTGCTGACGGGCCCGGGGCGGCCGCTGCCGGTGGCGCTGGACGAGCTGATGAGCTTGGCGGCGCAGGCGGGTCAGATGGCCGAGAGCGGGGAGGACCTGCCGGGCCGGCTGATGCGGGTGTTCGAGAGCGACAGGAAGTGGGCGGCCTCGCTGGGGCCGCAGAAGCTGCTGGCGGGGGTCTCGGACGCGGACGAGGCGTTCCTGGCGATCCCGCCGCGGCTGTGGTTCGGGACGCTGGCGATGGTGATCCGGATGTTCACGGGGATGACGCCGGATAGCCGATGCCGCGACCTGGGGGATGCGCCCCTGGGAGGTATCCACAAGGTCTTTGACGGTGTTTTGGATGACCTGTACGCTCTGCTGACCGCGGCCCGGAGCCTGATCGTGTCGGACCAGGGGCTGAGCGGGGATGTTCGGGATGTGGTGAAGGAATGCCTGCGGGCGGCTCGTCGATAACGGCGGGGCCCGCGCCTACGAGGGGTTCACATGAAGATTCATGGCGTGAAGGTGCTGGTGATGGCGGTGGTGGGGCTGTTCGCGGTGGTGGCGGGCGGGTGCGGCGCCCCCAAGATGGGCGTGTACAACCTGAACGTGACCCCGGACGCGAGCCTGCGGGACAGCGCCTCGGGGAAGCTGTCCCAGGTTGAGGTCGCCTTGGTGGGCGTGAAGGAGGCGGACGCGGAGACGTGGCGGCAGTACAAGGTGGACGCGTTCTTCTCGGGCAATGACCCGTTCCGGGCGGGTGCGAAGGACTACACCAAGACGCTGGTGTTCAGCAACGATGCGCCGGCGATGCAGACGGTGAAGGGGAACGACCCGATCTGGCAGGCGTGGCGCAGCCGCGGGGTGACGCGGCTGTTCATCTTTGCGAACTCGAAGAACCTGCGGAGCAGTCCCGGCGGGCCGGAGCTGCGGCGCAAGGAACTGCCGCTGACGACGAACTATTGGAAGACCAACACGATCGACATCGTGGTCAAGAGCAGCGGGATCGATGTGCCCACGCCGATGGAGACCCCGAAGTAAGGGCTTTGGCGGCGGGGGGTTCCCGGATATCCTCACGCCCGAGGGCGGCACCGGTCACCCGACCGGTGCCTTTTTTATACACGAGGGTGAGCGCGCATGGCCGTGTTTGGGCGGTACGAGACGGTGGAGGAGCTGGCGTCCAGCGGGCCGTTCGCGCTGTTTTCTGCGCGCGAGGTCGGGCAGGCGGGCCCTCCGGCGTTCGGCGTGAAGATCTACCGCACGGCGGACATGTTCGCGGATGAAGAGGTGGTCGAGCGGGAGGCCGCGGCGTTCCTGGAGGCCGCGCAGCTCCAGGCGGGCTTACCAGCGGGGCCCGCGGCGGGCGGCGGCGGGCACTGGGCGCCGATTTATGAGTCGGGGCGGACGGCCGAGGCGGTGTTCTATGTGACCGACCTGTACCCGATGACGGTGCAGCGGATGATCGACAACCGGCGCGAGCTGGATGCGAGGTCGATCGCGCACATCATCGGGGGCGTGGCGGACGGGCTGGCGGAACTGGCGGAGAAGGCGGGCGGGCGCGGGCACGGGGAGCTGAAGCCCAGCAACGTGCTGATCGGGCGCGGCGAGGTCGACGCGGCGCAGGTGGCGCTGGCGGACCCCGAGCCCGCGTCGAGGCTGGTGGGGCGGGCCCAGGACCAGGACCTGCGGGAGATGGCGGGCCTGCTGTTCCAGATGGTGATCCACCGGGCGCCGCCCAAGGGAGGTGCGATCGGGACGTCGCCGGAATGGCAGCGGATGGGCGGGGCGGGGGAGCAACTCCGGCAGCTGTGCGAGACGCTGCTCAACCCCGAGCCGGGCGCGCCGTTGATGACGTTCGATGAGATCCGCCAGCGGCTCGCGGCGTGCCTGGCGGTGAAGGAGCCCAAGAAGGGCGGGCTGTCGGTCGGGGCGAAGGCGGCGATCGCGGCGGTGCTGGTGCTGGCGCTGGGCGGGGGCGGGTACTTCGCGTTCGTGGGCGGCAAGGGGCCCCCCGCGGACCCCCGGGGCGTGGAGTGGGCGCTGGTGGGGCAGGTGGATGCGCTGGAGGCGAAGAAGGCGGCGTCGGTCAAGAAAGCCGCGGACAACGGCGATGAGGCCCGCGAGGGCGAGCTGAACGGGCTGGAGGCGGAGTTCAAGGCGCTGGATGCGCAGGTGAACGAGGTCCGTGCCCGGCCGGCCCCGGTGACGGACGCCGAGGCCAGGTCGCTGCGCAACGCGATGAACGAGGCGGAGGCCAAGCTCGCGGCGCTGGACAAAAAGGTGTCGCAGCTGGACGCGGCGATCGTGGTGATCGACCCGGAGAAGGACCCCCGCCCCGACAAGTGGATGGAAGGGCCCATCGGCGAGCTGGCGCACCTGATGACGGGCGTGCTGAAGGACTGCCCCTCCGGGGTCGCGGTCGAGAACGCGCCCGACCCGGTGGCGCTGCAGTTGCAGGTGGACCAGTTCATTGAGCGGGTGAACGAGGTGCGCGGGCGGGCATGGGAGCAGCCGGAGCTGTCGCCGGTGGAGCTGAAGGCGGCGCAGGCGGAGCTGCACCGCGCGGTGAAGGATGTCACCCTCCAGCAGCGGACGCTGCGGGCGGCGCTGACCAAGGCCAAGAGCGAGGCGCGGGATGCGCTGACGCGGTACGTGCGCTCGGTCGAGCAACAGAACAAGGACGCCCAGATCGTTCAGGCGATCCCGCTGCGGGAGGCGTTCGCGATCGGGCTGCGCAGCGCGGACCCCGAGCGGTACCAGGACCTGGACTGGAGCGGGGTCCGGGCGAAGGTTGAGGCGCTCACGGCGTGGGTGCAGGGGCTCGAGAGCGAGTTCGCGATCAAGCTGGATGTGGCGGCACCGGCGGGCTCGGGCGTGGTGGTGGAGGTCGCGACGCGGGCGGTGGAGGCCAGGCGGGAGCGGGCGCTGACGCAGAGCGTGGAACCGATGACCTCGGGAGGGCAGATGCCCGGGGCGGACCCCGCGTACGGGCAGACCCGCGAGCGGCTGAAGACCGAGCTGACGGCGTATGTGGCGGGCGTGCGGCAGGTGCTGGCGGACGCGGTGGAGGTCGAGCGGCTGCTGTCGCTGGGGTTCGGGTACGAGGAGGGGGAGCGGTCGATCCGGGCGCTGCGCGAGGGGGTTGAGAAGGCGGCGGTGTACGCGGATGTGCAGGGTGCGGTGCAGCCGGTGCTGCGGCGCGCGGCGGACCTGGAGCAGGTCGCGGGCGTGACGGACGGGGTGCAGTTGCTGAACCTGATCGCGCGCGCGGCCGAGCCTGGGGGTGTGTCGCCCGCGCTGGCGGCGTGGGGGAAGCTGAAGGACATCGGGTTCCCGGCGGTGCCGGCGGACCTGGACGGCGCGGTGCGGATCTTCAATGAACGGCTGGTGCCGGCCCTGGGTCAGGTGGGCGATGCGCCGCGCCGGGCGGCGCTGGAGCAGCGGGCTCGGGAAGCGTTGAAGCAGATGTGGCTCGCGTACGTGCTGGAGCGCGCCGGCGGCAACGCCCTGGCGGTCGCCTCGGCGTTCACGGCGATGGAGCGGTTCGGCGTCAGCGAGGCGGACATCGGGCGGCTGGAGGGGTGGGCGCGGTTCAACTATGAGCGGTGGAAGCTGCTGAACGCGGTGTCGGGCGTCAACGACGCGGACCCCAAGGCGCAGATGGACAAGCTGCAGCGGCTGGTGAACCAGTTCAACACGACGGTGGCGCCGCTGGGGGTCGAGGGCAAGGAGGCGGTGAAGGCGCTGGGTGCGCGGCTGAAGCCTTTCGCGGAGGGCAAGGACCTGGACCTGTCCCGCGAGGGGCCGGGGCGGCAGTCGTGGGCGGCGGTCCCGGGGGACGAGGAAGGGCGGGCGGTCACGTACTCGTGGAAGGGGCCCAGCGGGCGCGATTACACCCTGGAGTTCCGGCGGGTGCGGGAGGGGTCGGACTCGGCGAGTTACCTCTGCACCACGGAGATGTCGATCGGGCTGTTCATCGACCTGGTTGACGCGTACGGGAAGTGGGACGAGGTCAAGAGCCTGACGAACGTGATCGAGCCGCCCAACGACAACCGCGGGTCGCGGGTGGTGCGGTGGACGGCGGAGGGGAAGCTGGACATCAGCCGCCCGACCGAGCCCGACAAGACCGGCAAGGGGTGGCACCGGTCGCTGCCGGTGGACGACATGCTGCGCAACCCGTACTACCCGCCGGGCGGCGAGCCGGCGCGCGGGCCGGACTACGGGGACCCGGTGGACTACATCTCGCCCAGTGTGGCGATCTATGTGTCGAGGCTGCTGGGGTGCCGGCTGCCGAGCTCGGAGGACTGGAAGGCGGCGATGGCCGCGTTCCCGTCGCGTCGGGCGAACCTGCGGGATGCGCTGTACGCGGCACAGCACGCGCACATCTCGGGGATCTTCGTGCAGGCCAACAAGCAGCCGGAGTACCCCAACTACGGGATGCTCAAGCCCACGCCGGCGAAGCTCGAGGCGTTGAAGGTCACGATCCCGCCGGCGGAGCAGGACGGCCAGCCGGCGGTGGAGGGGACGGACGGGCACCTGTTCTTCGCGCCCGTGGACTTTGGCGAGCAGGGGGATGTGTTCCGGAACCTGGTGGGGAACGTGTGGGAGTACGTGTATGAGGTTCCGGGGGAACTGGACGCCCTGGCGTCGCCGGCGACGCCCGCGGTGGTGACGAACCTGACCCGGACACGGGAGCAGCGCGAGAAGGTGCGTGCGATCGGCGGCTCGGCGTTCTCGCCCAAGGAGCTGCCGGTGGATGATCCGATCGACTTCAACTTTCTCGCAGCGCGGGCCGGCTTCTCGGATGCCGGGTTCCGGCTGGCGTTCTCCACCGGCGCGGGGACCGGGGGCACAGGCAAGCCGGCGGAGCGGCTGGCGAAGATTCTCTCCTCTGACTACCTGGCCCGGGGCACGCCCTGAGGGTCAGTCGTTGGTGGGCACGAACGCCGTGGTGTGGGGGACGAAGGCGGTCTGGACCTTGCTGTTGATCGCCAGGTTCGAGCCCAGGGCGTCGCTCGCGGCGATGTTGCCGCCGTCCTGCTGGCTGAAGGTGTAGGCGCCCGACGAGGCGGTTCGGCTGGAGCAGCCGACGGCGGTGAGGGTGAGGGCACACGCGGCGAGGCAGAGGAAACGGCGCATGGTGAGGCTCCCAAAGGGCGCGGGGACCGCGTCCATGGGGAGAGTTCGGCAAGTTCCGCGCGTTCCGCGAGGTTGAGGGCGTGGGC
>JAEYTB010000080.1 GCA_023434205.1 Planctomycetota bacterium
CGTAGACCCGGCCGACCACCGACAGCGGCGCCACCGTGTGGTAGAAGTGGGGAGGGTCGAACGAGCCGCCGTACACCAGCAGGTGCTTCACGCCCCGCGGCAGCTTCAACGGCGTGATCGGCGCACTTCGCAATCGGCGCGGCTCCTGTGTTTGGGTCGGACTGTACGCCGCGGAGCGTCAGCAGACGCCGCCCGCGAGCACACGGAAAAACGCCTCGATGTCGGCGTCAGTCCCCGTGTCGCCGTCCTGGTCAAAGTCTGCGGTGCCGCAGGTGGAGCAGCAGTCGCCCGCGAGGCAGCGGAAGAACGCCTCGATATCCGCGTCGGTTCCCGTGTCGCCGTCATGGTCAAAGTCCGCCGAGCAGACGACCGTGGCGATGATCCGTGCGCCGAAGGGGTGGACCCCGAACCCCGGCGTCCAGCTCCCCGCCGAGCCCATCCAATACCCCGGCGCCACCGAGCCCATCGCCGGGGGCATGTAGTGCGGCAGCCCGAACGCGCTCTGGTTGCCCGTGCGGTTGGAGGCCTGCATCGTCCAGGTGAGCGAGGTCGGCACCACGACGCCGGGGAGCGTAAAGCTGTACACAACGTCCGCGCCCGAGTCGATCACCAGGCTCCGCGTGCCCGCCCACAGCAGCGTGCCGGGCGTGGCGTTGGGCCCGTCGTTGGCGTACAGCCGCAGCGTCGCATCGAACTGCGCCGGCCCGCTGCCCCCGATCGCCATCGCCACATCCATGCGCGTCACGGCACGCTCGTGCCCGGCCAGCGTGATGCTGTTGCCCAGCTCCATGCCGCCGGGCTGCCCGTTCGCCGCGAGCGTGTGGACGGTGATGTCCCGGGTCACCAGGTTGTCAAAGACGGTGCCCGCGCGGGCGACAGCGCACCACGCCACCACGCCCAACACCGCCCCAAGCCTGGACATACCCGCTCCTCCGTCCCCACCGCCCCAACCCAACCAGGCCAGTATACAACCCCCTTACCCACCCCCAGGCCACCCCCGACCCGGCGCCCGACCACCCCCGCCGGAAGATGACCCCGCCCGCGAGACTCCCTACCATCCCCCCACGACGGCCCCGTCGTCTAGCCTGGTTCAGGACACTACCCTTTCACGGTAGGTACATGGGTTCGAATCCCATCGGGGTCACTTGCTCGCCCTGCACGGAGTTGCAGGGCGATGTTTCTTTTTGCAGGGCGGGTTGCGCCGCCCGACACACTCTCCACTCGAGACATGCGACCGCCGCGGGGCATCATGGTGCCCCGGGTCGGCCGTCCGGATCCGCTCCGCTTCATGCCTTGAGCGGGAAACTCCCCACGCTTCTGGTCCCCTTCTCATCCTCGATCTCGACCCACAGCTCGGACCCCGCGGGCAACGGCTCGGGAACCTCCGCGTGCGTGTGCCAGCGGTTGGGTTCCTTGGGGTCCTCGATGTCCGCCCTCGCCTTGATCGATCCCGCGGCGTCCTTCACGCCGATCCAGAAGCGAACCGCGACCACCTTGGGGCCGTCACCCGTGACGCGCGCATCGATCGGCGCCTCCCCGCCGGCCTTGATCTCACCATGGTCGCGCGTTGCGTGAACGGTGTACGGGCCGATCGGGGTGGTGCCAAGGTCGATGACCGGCCCGCCGTGCCCCGCAGTCGCGTGCGTGTGAGTGCCGGTGGTGGTGGGGGCGCCGCTGCTGGGGCCGGAGGTGGTCGTCGCGGGTTTTTCTTCGCACGCGGCGGCCGCGAGGGTGAGCAGGGCGATGACGGTCAGGGCACGCTTCATGGTTCAGGCTCCATTGTCCGCGCGCGGGCCGCGGCGGGATGAGAGTACTCGGGCGACACGCCCCAGCACCGAACGGTGGAAAGGAACGCTCCCGGGGATGTGGGCGCCGAAGATCAGCGCGTAGCCCGCGGGGACGACGACCAGATTCAAGAGAGTCGAGGTGAGCAGCCCGCCCAGCACGACGATCGCCAGGGGGGCCAGCAGTTCGCTGCCCGGACGCCCGGCGGCGAGCGCCAGCGGCAGCAGCCCCAGCGCCGCGCACAGGGCCGTCATCAAAATCGGGACCAGCCGCTCTATCGAGCCGTGGACGACCGCCTCGGGGAGCGTCCTGCCCTCGTGCTGCATGATGTGCTGGTAGTGGTTCACCAGCAAGATGCCGTTCCGCACCGCGATTCCGAAGAGCGTGATGAACCCCACCAGGCTCGCGATCGAAATCACGGGCGCGAGGTACGCCCGCGAGCCCAACCCCAGCAGGGCCAGCGTGTTCGCCCAGACGCCCGCGAGCCCGCCCGGGGTCTCCGTCAGGTAGATCGCGAGCAGGCCCCCGATCACGGCGAGCGGAAGGTTCACCATCACCAGGAGCGAGGCACGCAGCGAACCGGTCGAGAGCTGGAGCAGCAGCAGCATCACCAGCGCCACGCCCCCGCCGGCGATGAGGAGGGTGCGGCTGGCCGACTGCTGGGCCTCGAACTGCCCGCCGAAGTGAACGGTGTAGCCTGCCCGCTGCACGATGGGCTCCACGCGCGCCCGCACCTGGGCCACGAGGTCGCCCAGGTTCGCGCCCGCCGCCACATTGCACGAGACCACGGCCTTTCGCTGGGCGTTCTCCCGCGCGATGAGGTTGCTGGTGCGCTGCGGCCCGATGTCCGCGACCTCGTCGAGCCTCACGGTCGCCCCGCCCCGCCCGCGCAGCAGCAGGCCCCTGACCTGATCCACCCGTTCCCGTTCCTCCTCCGCAAGCCGAACCACAAGGTCGAACCGGCGGACCCCCTGATTGACCTCCGCGACGTGGACGCCCGCGAGGGCCGCCTCCACCTGCGACGCGGCATCGGCGGGTGTCAGGCCCGCCGCGGCGAGGTCCTGCGCCCTGTAGTCGATCGGGAGAGACGTAATCATGACCTCGCGGTTGGCGGTCACATCGCGGGCGCCGGGGATCGTGCGCAGCTCCGCCTCGATCTGGCGGGCGAGCGATCGGAGCGTGGCGAGGTCCTCCCCGAAGACGTTGATGGCGATCGCCGCGGGGGTGCCCGACAAGATGTGGGACAGGCGGTGCTCAATGGGCTGACCGATCTGCACGGTGACGCCCGGCACCGAGCCGGCGATGGCGGTGATCCGCTCGCGCACATCGTCCTTGACCGCCCCTGGGAGCAGGGCGATGTCGATCTCGGAGCTGCTGACGGGCTCGGCGTGCTCATCCCGCTCGGCGCGCCCGGTCCGGCGCGTCACGGTGCGGACGCCATCGATCCCGACGAGGCGGCGCTCGATGCTGCTGGCGATGCGGTCCGACTCCTTGAGCGAAGTGCCCGGCGGCGACATCAGGAACAGCGTGAGGGACCCCTCGTTGAACTCGGGGAGAAACGACGTGCCGAAGGTGCGGCCCAGGAGCAGGGACCCCGCGGTGCACAGCAGCGCGAGCCCCACCACCAGCCCGCGGTGACGCAGCGACGCGCGGAGCACGGGCTCGTAGCGGCGCTTCAGCCAGCGGACAAGGAAACCATCGGCGTGCGCGTCGCCTTCCCGCGCGGAATCGGCCCCCGAATCCCGCCGTCCAGGTGCGCCCTTGAGCAGCATCCCGCACAACGCCGGCGTCACGGTGAGCGCCACCACCAGCGAAGCGAGGATCGAAACGATGTAGGTAACCCCCAGCGGCTGGAAGAAACGGCCCTCCAGCCCCTCCAGGAACAGCAGGGGCACGAACACGATGACGATGATGACCGTCGCGAAAACCATCGAGGGGCGGATCTCGTTGCTGGCGTCGAACACCACCTCGCGCACTCCCCGCCGATGCTCCGGGGGAAGGGCGTTGTTCTGGCGCAGACGGCGGAAGACGTTCTCCACATCGATGATGGCGTCGTCCACGAGCACGCCCACGGCTACCGCCAGACCGCCCAGGGTCATGACATTCAGGGACAGCCCCATCCAACGCAGCACCAGCAGGGCCACCGCCAGCGACAGCGGGAGGGCCGTGAGCGTGATGATCGTCGCCCGGACATTGAGCAGGAACAGGATCAGGATCACCGCGACGATGATCGTGGCATCGCGGAGCACCACCATCACGTTGCTCACCGAACGCTGGATGAAGTCGGACTGTCGGAACACCTGCCGATTGACCTCGATCCCGGCGGGGACGCTGGGAGCGAGCTGGTCGAGCACCCGGTCGATCTGCTCTGTCAGCGCCAGGGTGTTCGTCCCCGGGCTCTTCTGGAGCGTGAGCACCACGGCGGGGTTGCCCTGGTTCGCCGCCGTGCCCCGCCTGGGCGCGGGGCCGAGCCTGACGTCGGCCACCTGCCCGATGGTAACGGGGAGCCCGTCATGGAACGAAACAATGGTCGTCTCGATGTCCCGCACCGACCGAACGCGGGCCGACTGCCGCACGGGCAGCTCCTGACGCTCGACGTTGGACAGGTACCCGGCGCTCGCCGTGCTGTGCGAGCCGCGGGCCGCCTCTGCCACGTCCTGCACCGTAAGCCCGTACAGCGCGAGCTGGTCCTGCCGGACATTGACCTGGTACTCCGGCAGTTCTCCGCCGATGGCCGAGACCTGGGCCACGCCCGGCACCGCGAGGAGCCGGTTGCGCAGATCAAACTCCGCGTACGCGCGCAGGTCCAGCGGCGAGACGGCGCCGGTGGGGCTGGAGACCGCCAGGAGCATGAACTCGCCCGTGATGGAGGTGACCGGGGTGATCGCGGAGTGCGCGTTCTCCGGCAGGCTCTCACGCACCCCCGCCAGCCGTTCGCTGACAAGCTGACGCGCGCGGTAGATGTCCGTTCCCCAGTCAAACTCCACCCACACCAGCGATAGCGATATCGCGCTGGCGCTTCGCACCCGCCGTACTCCCGGCAGCCCGTTCACGCTCGTTTCGACAGGGAACGTGACATACTGCTCGACCTCGTCCGCCGCGAGCCCGCCCGCCTCGGTCAGCACCACGACCGTCGGCGCATTCAGCTCGGGGAACACGTCCACCGGCGTGCGCGGCAACTGCCACAGCGCGTACACCAGCAGCAGCACCGCGGTGAGCAGCACAAGGCTCGAATGCCTCAGCGAGAACGTGATCAAGTGCCTGAGCATGCCTTCTGCCTTCCGTGGTTAGTCATCGCCCTCGTGGAACGTGCCGTCGGCGTGGAAGTGCCCCCCCTTCTGCACCGTGCCGCTCGTTGCCACCATCAGCTGGTACACGCCGTCAACGACGACCTCGTCCCCGGCCCGCACGCCGCTCTTGATCTCGACGTAGCGCCCGTCATCGAACCCCAGGTCGGCCTCAAGGCGGATCACCTTGTCGGGGTTCTTGGGATCGCGCCGAAACACGATCGACAGAAGGCCGTCCCGCGCCACCGCCTGCACGGGGATGGCCAGCGGCTGGTCCCCCGCGGTACCTCCAGGCGTCACCTCCAGGAAGCCCGACACGCCGGCGCGGGCCCACGGGGCGATCTCCCGCGGCATGACGATCAGCTCCACCGCCCGCTGGTGCGGGTCCGCGACCGGTGCGATCACGAGCGGCCCGCGAACGTCCCGCTGCTCGCCCAACGCGCTGCCGGATGGAGGCAGCACCACAGCGTCAAGCCCGGGGGTGAGCCGCCCCAGGTCTGCCTGGAGGCCCCGGGCGCGGAACAGCACCTTCGCGGGGTCCACCACAGCGAGCACGGGCGCGGTGTCCTCCACCCACGACCCGTTGCTGACCGCGATGAGCTCGACCGTGCCGTGGGCCGCGGAACGCACCTCGATCGACGTGAGCGTCCGCCAGAGCGGTGGGGCGCCGCTCGCGCCCGCGGCGACGAGCTGCTGCGGCGACAGCCCCGTCAGCGATGACAGGGACGCGATCGAGAGCTCCACCCGGACCGCCGCGGCCTGCTGCTCCGCCCGCAGGCGGGCCTCCTGGGCGTCGAGTTCCGCGTCCTTCTCTGCGACCTCCCCAAGGTCGGCCCGCACCGCGGCGAGCGAAGCCTGCGCCTGCGCCATCTGCTCGCCCACTCCCGCGCCGGCGCCGCGGAGTTCCTCAAGCGTGGCGACCCGCTGCGCCCACATCGCCTCCGCGGTCCTCAGGCTCTGCTCGTGCACCTCGTGAGCCTCTCGCAGCGGCCCCAGGGCTTCCACGCCCGCGCGGGCCAGCGACTCGGCCGCGATCGCATCCGCCAACTGCTGCTGCACCTCTCGCAGCCGCGGTGTGTCGAGCCGGTACAGCGGCGTGCCGGACTCAACGCTCGCGAAGGGGTCGACGAGCAGGTGAACACGCCCCGCGGCCGGGGCGCGGTGCTCCTGCCTCGCCGTGGGCAGAGCCTCGAACCGTCCTGGTGCGCGGATCGTGCGCCCCAGCGCCCGTGGCTCGACCTTCGCGAACGTGATTCCGAGGTTCTGCCTCACGCTGGGTGGAATGTCCACGCGGTTGGTCGGCATCGGCGCCGGTGTGCTCGCGGCGTGTGAGGCCGGCGCCGGCTCATCACGCTTGCAGCCGTTCAGCACCGTGATAGAACAGAGCGCAATCGCACAAGCCCGTTTCATGGCTGCTCTCCCGTCGCAGGTGTCGTCTCAACCGAGTTCAGAGGAGGTCCGGCAGAAGCCGGACCGAAGGACGGTCCTGTCAGCGCAGCGGCCCTCACCGCGCTCAGTGACTCTTCCAGCCGCGCCGTGATAAGCATTTCGCGGGCGACGGTCTCGCGTTCCAGCGAGTCCAGCAGAAGGAGCATGCTGAAACCTCCCAGTTCCGCGATGCGCTGCGCGTCCCGCTGCTGCTCCTCCGCGAGGGGGATCAGCTCGCGCAGGAGCGACTCCCGCCGCGCGCGGGCCGCATCGTGCGCTGCCCGGGCCTGGCCGAGCTCAATCTCAAGCTCTTCAAGCCTTGCCTCGAAGGCGGCCCTCGCCACCTCCCGCTCGGCAAACGCCCGTGCCACCTCGCCCCGGTTGCGGTTCCACAGCGGGATGGGCAGCGAGAAACCAAGCAGGGCCCGCCACTCGCCCTCCTCGCGCGATGCTCCCGGGCCGATGGTGATATCTGGGTACTGGGCCCGCACCTCACGCCGCAGCGCGTGCTCGGCCGCCCCATACTCCGCGGCGAGCACCAGCAGTCCCGGGCTGTCCTCCAGCGCACCTTCATCAACCGAAGTCCTGCTCCCCCGCCACTCGTGCAGCGTCGGCGTCAGCGTCAGCGGCGCTGCCGGAGACAGCCCCATGATCCCGCGGATGGACAGCTCCATGTCCGCAGCCTTTGCCCGGACCTCGGACAGCACCACCCGCCGCGCGGCCGCCTCCATCTGGAACGCGCGGCCGTCCAGCCTCCCCAGTTCGCCCGCGGCCACCAGCTTCGCGACAGTCCCTCCCACCTCATCGAGCCGCGCGAGCGACCGCTCCAGCACCACCGCACGCTCGAGGGCCGCGGACCACTCCAGCCACTCCCGCCGCAACTGCGAACGGGTCGCCCACTCAAGCTCGGCAATGCGGGCGAGCTCCGCCGCGTGCGCGGCCCCGGCCCGCGCCTTCTCAGCCCTCAGCCGCCCCGAAATGGGGACCGTCACATCGAGCGTGCCCCCGACGATCCATGGGCGGTCAACGCTTGCCAGGACCCGCTCTGCGTCCAGCGCCAACACCGGGTCCTCCCAGCGGCCGGCGTGGTCGGCCTGGGCTTTGGAGACACCCGTCCGCAGCCGCGCCACGCGGAGCGCGGGGTTGTAGAACAACGCCACGACCTCAGCCTCCGCGAGCGTGAGCCCGTCCGACGGTTCAAAGCCGGCCTCGCCAGCGGGCGCCCGCGCTCCATCGTCGAGCCGGCGTGCGAACGCCATCAGGCCCTCGTCGGAGGCTGTTCGAGCCGCCCACGCCGCCCGCGCGGCTCGGCCGTCGAGCGGTGCCGGCCTGTACGAGGCGCACCCGCCCAGCAATGACCCGAGGGCGAGCGCCAGGCCGACATTCCATTTGCATCTCATCGTCCACTCCCGGTGAGGGATGGCGGCCCCCACTCCCGGCTCAACACCGGCGGGGGTGGTCGTCACGGTAATGACATCAACTGCTCAAGGCGCCGCGCGCGGCGGCGCGGGCGCGCAGCGGGGCGCGCTGCTACACCATGAGGCGTGTCGAGCGGAGCCGCTCCGCCCGGCTCTCTGCCCACCTGGGGACCGGCGGGGCGGTGGTTCTGCGCCTCGGCCCGCACTTGACGAGCGCCCTGGCGCCGCAGGACCCCGAAGTGCCACAGTGTGTCTCGGTGGGCGCCTCAACCTCGGCCCGCTGAGTCTTCAGAACCGGTGCATCGACCAGCGGCAGGTGGACATGCGGGCAGGGAGCGTGTTCATGCACCGGCGCCCCGCGCAAGGGCGATGGGAAATGATCGTGCGAATGGTCGTGACGGTGGCCATCATGCCCCACGGCGTGCGTGTGATGCGCCGATGAATGATCGTCGCCGTGCGGCAGGAGCAGCACGCCACCACCCGCTCGGGCGAGCGACGACAACCCGATCAAGGCCGCGAGCAGGGGCAAGAGGAGGATGAGTCGTCCAAGGACCATCGCGAGGCGCAGTATACTCATTCGGCGTCCGCGGCGCAGTTCTGCAAAGGCCCGCGTCAGCCTACGTCCCCGGGGGCGTCTTCATGCATCAAGGTTCTGCCGCCCGGCCGCCGCGGCACGGGCAGTGGCCGCATCCAGGTCTTGGCGGACCTCCGCCCACCCCGCGATCGGCGACAGGTGCCGTTCGGCGTTGTACCGGAGCCGGGCCAGGTGCCGGAGCACCGCGGCGTGGTCTCCGGGGCGTCGCACCGATTCGGCAACCCTCGCCAGCATGCCCGCCAGATGCAGCACGACGACCCGGTGCGACGACCCGTACTCGTGGAGCGGGTCGCACGCCAGGCCCAGCAGGTCCTCGAAGTCGCTGCGCGGCGCGATCAGCGTCCCCCGCCCTGTCCCGTCCTTGCGAACGCGAGATGGGAGCTTCCTCCCCGCCAGCCGGGCGAGCGCGCTCCCCAGGTAATCGATGCACACGCACGCCGTGAAGGGGTCGTTGATGCCGCTGGACAGCGCCCGCGCGGCGATCTCCGTCAGCTGCCCAAGGCTGAACCCGGGGTCCTGGGCCGGCGTGCGAGCCCGGCTCAAAATGAACACACCCGTCACCTTCCGCGCGATCTCGTCCGACGCACGGTCCAACGGCCAAACCCGTGCGCTCGCCTGCCCGGCAAGGACGAAGTCCCCCGGCTTGGCCAGGAGCTCGATGACAAGACCATGCTCCGCCGCCACGCGCAGGGCCGAATCCCCCACGGCGTCGATGTACCCCGGCTTCGAGAAGCAGCACACCCGCGCCGGGCCCCCCGGCCGTTCCAGGGGCTCATCAGCACGGGCCTCCTCCCCAAGGTCATCAGGGAACAGCTCATCAATGGCCCGCTCCAGCTCCACACCGACCTTCGCCACAATCTGCGGCGCCTGGATGAGCACGGACACATGGTGAATGAACAGCACCAGCACGACAACCGCCACGATCGCCAGCACGAGCGCAAAGCTCACCGAGAGGTTCGGGACGAACTCGCCACCGTGCTTCCGCCCCGCCGTTCTCAGCACGATCAACGCGTACGCGAAGGTCCCCGTGAACGTCCCCAGTGTGACCTGATTCCAACGGTCCCGCATGAAGTTGCGGAGCACCCGCGGCCCGAACTGCTGCGACGCGCTGGAAAGGGTCAGCATCGTGATCGAGAACACCGTCGCCGCGACCGTCACCATCGACCCCGCGATCGCCGCGAGCACCGACCTCGAGCCCTCCGCCCCCGGAACGGCGAGCAGCGAGAGCATCGATACCAGCAGGTCCGGCCGCACCTCATCGGCATAGAGCATCAGGGCCGCCAGCCCCAGGTACACGGCAACCATCCCCCCGGGGACCAGCCAGTAGCCCGTCCGCAGCCGTTCACGTAGGTGCGCCGCCGTCCCGTTCACGCCAGTCCCTCCGTAGAGGGTTCTGACCACGCCGCGGCAAGCCGCGCCTGAGTGCGCCGTGAAACCCGCCGGCGAGCCCCGCGCCACCGCTCAAAAATCACGCACTATGCGGCCCCCGCCGGCCTCACCGCCAGCAGCGAGCAACGCGCCTCCTGCAGCACCTTCTCCGCCGTGCTGCCCAGGAACACATCGCGCAGGTTCGTCCGTCCCCGCGTCCCCAGCACCACCAGGTCCGCGCTCACGTGCGTCGCGTACTCCACGATCCCGCTGCGGTGGCCGTCGTGCTCCAGAAGCTCAACCGTCGGCCTCGCCGCGGCCACCCGGTCGCCCGCGCCCTCGACAAACGCCGTCAGGTGGTCCTGCAACACCCTGCGGTACTGGGACTGAAAGTGAGGGACGGCCTCCGGCGTCGGGGCCCGGTAGTGCAGCTTCTTCCACGGCGCCGAGAACACGTGGACCACCCGCAGCTCCGCCCGGTCCTGGAGCGCCATCTCGGCCCCGCGCTCCAGCGCCAGCCGCGAGGTCGGGGAGAAGTCGACGCCCACCACCACCCGCCGCCACGGCGCCGCTACGCCCGCGCGCACCAGCAGCACATCGCAGGGACTGCGCCGCACGCACGCGCTCGCCACGGCCCCCGGCCCCGAGTCGGCCCCCGGGTTCGCGACCGCGCCCAGCACCAGAATGCCCGCGTCCAGGTCCTGCACCTGCTGCATCAGCGCCGCCGCGCGGTTCCCGATCTGCGCGGTGAACTGCGTCGCCGCGGCGCCCTCCACCGTCGCGGAGAAAGACATCCAGTGCCGGTTCGCCTCCTCAACCAGGTCCTGCGGCAGGTTGATCGCGTTGGACCCCAGCGCCTCCTGAAGGTCCGCGACGATCAGCGAGTCGATCACATGAACGGCGCGGACCGATGCGCCGGTCGCGCCGCCGATCCGCAACGCCTGCGCCAACGCCCCGCGGCAGCCCGGTGAAAAGTCCACACCCACTACGATCGCCCGAAGTAGCTGCATCCGCCGCTCCATGCGCGCACGCCGCGGCCAAGGACCGGCTGGAGTCACTTCGGGCCGCACTCCCGCCGGCCCGTCCTCCAAAGTCCGCCGACCAGGCCGCGAGTCCCGCGACGTGCGATTCTACCCGCCCCTCCGGGCCGTTGTGCCGGTCCTGCGCGCTTCACCCGGTCCGTCCGTTCCCTCAGGGAATGGGCTCTTTTGCGCAGGGTTCCGCAGGCCCGCTCACTCGGCCTTGTACCGGTAGTACACCTCGAGCGACAGCGTGCAGACCGCCGTCTGGTAGACACGCCCTCCCAGGCGCGACCACTCGTCGGTCGGGTCCCAGCTCCCCGCCGCCAGGCCCTCCTGCCGCTGATTCCTGACCAGCTCCGGCGCGATCCGGCCGTTCCACCGCGCCCACGCTTCGCCCTGGTGCTGGAACAGCGCGAGCGTCCCGTAGTACCACGAGTGCGTCGCCGCACCCTCGCCCCACCGGGGCGGCGCCGACAGCACGAACTCCGCCGACCGCTCCATCACGGGCTCCCCGCGCGTGCGCCCCAGGAGCTGCTGCACGAACATCGCCTCCGCCGTCATCGCCGGGCTGGGCCGCCCGCCCCGCGTGTACGCGTACCGCCCCGGCGACCCCGGCGATTCCACCTCCCCCAGCCACGACCGCGCCGCGTCAAACGTCTCCCGCGGCACCTCAAAGCCCGCCCTCCGCGCGCTCTCCACCGTAAACACCAGCCACCCGATCACCGACGTGTCCCGCTCGTCCGCCCTCGTACCACGGTTCGCCCGCGCGAGCACCAGCGACACCGCCTTCCGCGCCGGCTCGGCCAGCGCCGGGTCGCGTGTCATCGCGAACGCCTCGCACAGCGCCACCGTGCCCACCGTCTGCCCGTACATCGTCTCCCCGCGCCGCAGGTCCCCATCGGGCGATTGCCGCGCCACCAGCCACTCAAGCCCTCTGCGCACCACCTCGCGGTACGGCCCGTCCTGCTGGTGCGTGTGCCCGGCCCCCAGGTAGCACAGCAGCACCATCCCCGTCATCGCCGCGTCGGCGCGGACCTCCGCCGGCGCATCGCACCCCCCGCAGCCGTCATCGAACGTCTCCGAACGCCACGCCCCGTCCGCCGACTGGTGCCGGCGAAACCACTCCAGCGCAAGCCCCACCGCCCGCTCGGTCTCGCCGCTCCCGCCCATCCGGCGGACCAGCTCCTCGCGCGTCTCGGGCGCACGCTGCGAGAACGTCTCCAGCGGCACCGGGATGCCCACCGGAATCTCGCCCGTCCCCGCCGCTCGCGGCACGGCCCCCTCACTCAACAGCGGTGCCGCGCTCACCGCACGTTCCCGCCGCTCCGGCTCCGGCGCAAGCCCCAGCACCGGCCCGCCCGCGCCCACCCCCGGCCGCGCACCCGGGTCCACCACGACCATCCCCGACCGCGCCGGCCCTTCCGTGCTGACCGGCGCCCTGCCGAGCGGCTCCGCCACGATGCCCGCCGTCCCGCCCTGTTCCTCCACCGCCGCGGTGCGTGCCGCCACGCTGGGAAGCCCCACGCTCCCTGTGCTCACCGCGGCGTCAGTCCGCGCCGGCGATGACGTGATTCCACCGGGTCCTCCCGACGCCCGCTCGGCCCGCTCAGGCAGCGGGACCGAAACCACCGGCCCGACTCCCCCGTCCCCGCGCGCCGCCAGCGGCACATCAACCCTCCCGCCGGCGATCGCTCCGAGCGATGGCGCCACCTCGACCGCGGGCAACCCGCCCACACCCAGACCCGCGGCACTCACTTCAGCCGCCGGCGCCGCCGCGCCAGCCGCCGCAGGCACGGCCGTCTCCACGCCCACCACCGCCGGGGCCGCGCTCGGCCGGGTCGATGGGCCACCCCGTGGGCCAACAACGTCGAGCTCAGCCGCCGAAAGACCCTCACCCTCGCCCTCACGCATCGCGGGCAGGGCCGTCTCAACCGGCCCCGTGCCCGCGAGAGTGACTCCCGGCGACGCCACCGCATCGCTCGGCGTGGGCGGCGCTCCCGCCACCGCCTCCTGAGCAGCGGTGGGGGCCTGCACCCGGGGCGTCGCCGCACCGACCTCCCTCCGATCGTCGGGCGCAACCGCGCCACGTGCCCCCGCGACGGGCTTATGCTCCGGCGCCGCAACCACCGCCGAATCCGCCGGCACGACAACCTCCGGCAGCGGCACATGAGCCAGTTCCGTCCGCAGCGCCGCCGGCGCAAAGCTCAGTGGAACTGGCTCAATACTCGGCGCCTCCGAACCCGCGCCCGTCACCGCCGCGAAAAGTTGCCCCGCCACCGCCCCCTCCGCACCGCCGGAGGTCAGCACCACCCGCGTCCCGCCGCCGCGCCCAACCAGGTCGATCACCCCCGACCCAACCTTCCACACCCCAAGCAGCGACGCGATCACCGCGTGCGCCAACACCGACAGCAGCAGGCACTGCGTGAGCAGGTTGAGCCGCACGAACCGCGCCCGCCACGCCGGGTCGCGCAGCAGCCGCCACACAAGCCACAGCGGCACCAGGCTCAGCAGCACCAGCAGCAGCCACGGCCACAGCCGCTGCAACCACGCCGGCACTCCCGCCCGCGCCGCCTCACCCTCCCGGTATACCTCGCGCGACGCCGTGGTCCACAGCGCATACCGCCCCTCCCCTCCCTCGCCCCGGTCCGAACTGAACGTCAGCCTGAACCCGTCCGCGCTGAGCGCTGGGTCCAGGTCGTTCCCCGCCGAGTTGACGCCACCGCCCAGGTTCTCGACCTTCCCGTACCCCCCGCGGCTCAGCAGCCTGGCGCGGTAGAGATCAAACC
>JAEYTB010000101.1 GCA_023434205.1 Planctomycetota bacterium
CGGCCTCGTCGCTCACGTCGATCCTTCTTTATACGGGGCGGCCGCGCAAACCAAGGCCGTACCGTGGGTGGTGTTATCGGATAGAGGCGTGGGCGGGGTTCAGACATGCGCAAAAACTTCCCGCGCCCGGTGGGGCCGGGTTCACCTGAGCCCACAAAGAGATGGCATGAGGGTCCGGTGTGGTTAGACTCCAGCCAGCATGCAAAGCCGTCAGTGGCAGATCAAGGTTCTCGGGCTGCTGCTGGCGGCGTGCGGCGGCACAAGCGCTTTCGGTGGTGTGATTTACGTCAACCACGCCGCGACCGGTGCGGGCACCGGGGCGTCGTGGGCCGACGCCTACACGGACTTGCAGGCGGCGATCGCCGCGGCTGGGAGCGCGGACGAGGTCTGGGTCGCCCGCGGGACGTACCGGCCCGCACCGCCGCCGACCTCACCCGGGCAGGGGCGGACGGCAAGCTTTGCGCTCAAGACCGGGGTGAGCATCTATGGCGGGTTCGCCGGAACGGAGACCCAGCGCGACCAGCGGGACTGGACCGTGAACGTGACCGTGCTGTCGGGGGACCTGCTGGGCAACGACAGCCCGGAGTGGAGCAACCGCGGGGACAACAGCTACCACGTCGTCACCGCGGTGCTGCTGGGGCACTGCCGGCTGGACGGGTTCACCGTGAGCGGCGGGCACGCCGACGGCGAGGCGCTGGGGGCGACACCCGAGAGCAATGACCAGGGGAGCGGGGCGAACGTGTACGACGCCGCGCCGCACTTTGAGAACATCATCTTCGAGGGCAACTACGCGACGAACCACGGCGCGGTGAACGACCACGGCAACTCGACGCTGGTGGCGTGTACCTTCCGCCGCAACTACGCGGGGCTGCTGGGCGCCGGGCTGTACATGCACTTCCAGTCCTCGACGCGGGCGATCCGCTGCGTGTTCACGGCGAACGAGACGCCCGAGGACGGGGCCGGCGCGTACTCGCGGAGCTACACGGGCGCGAGCGTTGAGGACTCGGTGTTCTCGTTCAACCTCGCGAATAACGGGGCGGGGATGTACCTGTCGGAGGGCGGCAGCACCACCATCCTGCGGTCGCTGTTCACGCAGAACACGGCGCGGATCGGCGGGGCGGGGGTGTTCTCCAAGTTCGCGAACACGGTGGTGCGAGAGAGCGTGTTCATCGGGAACTCGGCGGGGATCGGCGAGCTGACGGGGGCGGGCGGGGGCGGCGGGAGCGGGGGCGGGGGGTTCTGGTCCAGCGGCGGGAGCCCGCTGGTGGAGGACTGCGTCTTTGAGGACAACACCGCGACCTTTGGCGGGGGCGTGTACTTCAACGAGGGGAGCACGGGCACGGTACGGGCGTGCTGGTTTGAGGACAACAACGCCAACGAGGCCGGAGGGCTGTACGCGCTGCTGAGTGATGTGACGGTGCTGGACTGCTCGTTCGTGCGGAACACCGCCGCGGGCGGGCAGTTCCCGGTGGGCGGGGGGATGAGCGCGTACTTCGCGAACACGTTCACGCAGAACTGCCTCTTTGACGGCAACACGGCGGGATTGGGGGGCGGGGGTCTGTACATCGAGGGCGAGAGCCCGCTCACGGTCGGGTGCGTGTTCACGCGCAACCGGACGACGTGGCTGGACCAGGGCTGGGGCGGCGCGGTGCTCAACGGGTTCAGCACGCAGGCGCAGCTCGTGAGCTGCCTGATCGTCGGCAACACGGCGCAGCGGGGCGGCGGGATCGCCAATGCGGTGCTCTCCTCCCCCACCATCATCAACGCGACGATCGTGGGGAATCACTCGCGGGCGCCGGACTCGCCGGGCGGGGGCGTACACACGCTGTCGATGCTCGCAGCGGGCGTGCAGAACTCGGTGGTGTGGGGCAACACGCCCGAGCAGTTGAGCGGGCCCATGGCGGTGGTCTTCAGCGATGTGCAGGGGGGCTCGCCCGGCACGGGGAACATCGATGCGGCGCCGCTGTTCGTGCGCATGCCGTCGCCGGGGGGCGATGGCGACTGGGGGACCGACGACGACGACCTGGGCGATCTGCGGGTGTTCGCGGGGTCGCCGGTAATCGACGCGGGTGATTCGCAGCTTGTGCCGGCGCTCGCACCGGTGGATGTGCTTGGGATGGCCCGCGTGCGGGGGGCCGCGGTGGATATGGGCGCGGTGGAGGCCCAGGCGCGGGCTTGTACGCAGGACTTCGACGGCGATGGGGACAGCGGGACCGACGCCGATATCGAGGCGTTCTTCGCGTGCATCGCGGGTTCGTGCTGCGATGCGTGCGGGCCGGCGGACTTTGACGGCGACGGGGACACCGCGACGGACGCCGACATCGAGGCGTTTTTCCGGGTGCTCGCGGGCGGTGTGTGCTGAGCGAACAATCGCGCATGCCCAGCGGACCGACCAAGCCGCATGTTTTGCAGGAAGCGAGCGCCGAGGCGCAGGTGCTGGCCAACGTGCGAGCGCAGCGCGTGGGGCCTGCGACGGTGGCAGACCTGAACCTGCCGGAGCCGTTCCTGAAGCGGGTCGCCAACCGCGTGCTCCAGCTTTCGTTCCAGGAAAACTTCCGGGTCGTGGTGGCGGATGCGCCTGGGCGGGTTGAGCACGAGGTGTGGAAGCCCTCGGCGGACGCCTGCGAGTTGGCGGAGGTCCGGGCTGACGTTGAAGGGGCCGATGCGCCGGAGGGCCCCGCCGCGATGCCCGCGGCACGCGGGTTCCGGCCGGCGTTGCTGGGTGGCGAGGATGGGCAGGCGCGGACTCCGGCTGGAGACCCGGCGCTGGTGGGTCTGATTGCGCTGCGGCTTGCGAGAGAGGGCTTGCTGGCGACCGCGGCTCGGGCGTTGGCACTGTTGCCCGCGGGCGGCGATGATGAGGCGGCGCTCGCGGCCGCGGGGCTCCCGGTGGACCTGCTGGCGCACTTTGACGTTGATGGGGTCGTTGGTGCGCGGGCGGTGCTGGCGTGGCTGAGGCGAGAGGTGGCGGGCGCGCCGGCCAGCGCGTGGACGCGGCTTCTGAAGCGGGCGGCGTTCCGGTTCAGGCCGACTTCGCCGGGGTTCAGGGCCGCGCCGGACTCTGGGCAGCACGCGCCCTCGCTGGTGCGCTTGCAACTCTCACGGGCGGGTTATTGGATCGGCCCGGGGGATGGCGGTTCGATCGACGTACTCCGGCAGGTGCTGGAGAGTGAGACAGCGCCGGTGCTGGCCTCGGTCGAGGCGCGGCACGTGGACGAGCTGCGACGGGCGGTGGCGGATTGGCCGGCCGAGGTCCGCTCGCGGATCAGGCTTGCGGTGCAGGACCTGCCCGTGTCGCAGTGGGCGCAGGACGCGGCCAAGTGGGGCGCGGATGGCGGCGGGCCCGTGACGCTGATGCCGCGGTACGCCAGCCGCGGGGAGGAGGTGTCGCTCTATGTTCCCGGCGACACGTACCTGGCTCGGGGGCTGGTGAAAGCCGGCCTTCGCGTGGCGCACTCGCCGCTGCTGTTCCAGGGCGGGAACCTGCTCATGGTGCAGGAGCCGTCGGGCCGGCGGGTGCTGCTGGCCGGAGAGGCGGAGGTGCTGAGGAACCAGTCGCTGGGGCTGTCTCGCGATGAGGCGGTCGCGGCGCTGAGCGCGGAGCTGGGCGCGGACAAGTGCGTGGTCCTCCCCGCGGCGTCGATTCATATCGATTACGAGGTGAGCTGCCGCGTAGCCGACGGCAGGGTCGTCGCGTTCGTGCTGGACACCGGCGCGGGAGCGCGGCTGGTCGTGGAGGCGGGGATCGACCTTCTGGAACGGCGCGGGCACCTGGAGGCGCCGGAGGCGGCGGTTGCGAGGTCGCACCTGGCGGCGGGGCGGGATGCGGAGTGCGCGGCGGCGGTGTGGAAGTGTCTCGCGGCGTTCAGCGTGGGGCCGGGGAAGTTTCCGCTGCCGTTTGCCGCGACGCTGCGGGCGGGTGAACAGGA
>JAEYTB010000110.1 GCA_023434205.1 Planctomycetota bacterium
AGCCCCAGCACCGCGAGGATGGCGCCGCCCTGGATGACGATGCTGAAGTCCTTGACCGCCTGCGACTCGACATCGAGCTTCATCGCCGCCCCGGCCAGCACCAGGTGCCCCGTCGAGCTGATGGGCAAGTACTCGGTGATCCCCTCCACCAGCCCCAGGACCACGGCTTGCCACAGTTCAAGTTCACGCATGCGGGCGAGTGTAGGGGAACCTCAATCTTGGGGCAGCCGGGCCGTTACTCCGAATCGGGCTCAGCAAGCCTTGCTCTCAATGCCCCGCGTAGCCGCTCGAGTTCGGCCGGAAACACGTGCCAGCAATCCTCCCGCCAGTGCCCAGCAATCGGCGCAGGATGCTCACGGGCCATGGCGGTCAGGAGCATGTCCAGCTCCACATAGACCTGCCGTTCGAACCCGGTGAAGTCGTAAGTCCCAATCGCATCAAACGACCGAATCGCCTCCGGGGTCAGCCGTGCAACCAACGGGAACTCGTCGCCCAGCCGCTCGCGCATGAACCGCACGACGGCCCGCACCGTTGCGCCCCACACACGGCAACTGCTCTTGTCACTGAAACTGACAATCTCTGACATCAGCTAACCCACGCATCTCTTGACGCGCCGCAGCACGGAGTCCTTCCCCAGCAGGGCCATGACGAGGTTGATCGGAGGGCTCACGGTGCCGCCGGTGAGGGCGACGCGGAGGGGCTGGGCGACAGCGCCGACCTGCACGCCCTGCCTGGCGGCGAACTGGTCGAGCTCTGCCTGTGCGGAGAGGGCATCGAAGGCGGGCCACTGTTTCGCGGCGATGAGGAACTCGCGCAGGAGGGATGCGCCGGTAGGCGTGCCGCCCTCGATGACCCTTTTCATCGCCGCGGGATCGAAGGCGTACTCGTCGTCGCCCACGAGCGCGAACGAGGCCTGCTTGGAGCCGTCGCTGAAGGTCTTGCTGCGGGCCTTGACGGCCTCGGAGAGGACCTTGAAGCGGTCGCCGGGGAACCGCTCCACCAGACGCGGCTCGAACTCCCTGGCCCATGCCAGGAACCGCTCCTGGAACATGTCCAGAGACATCGCGGCCATCGCGTCGGCGTTGAAGGAGAGCAGCTTGACGCGGTCGAACTTGGCGTTGGTCTTGCCGATGCGGTCAAAGTCGAAACGGCTTGCGAGGAAGTCCATCGAGAACTTCTCGACGTTCTCGCCGGGGCTCCAGCCCAGGAGGGCGACGAAGTTGCAGATGACCTCGGGGAGGTACCCCGCCTTGCGGAAGTCGTGGACCTCGATCTCGGGCAGCGCCAGGCCGAAGCGGCGCGCGATCCGCTCCGCCACGTGGACATCGTCGGAATCCCCCTCGATGAACGCGGAGAGGTCCTTGGCGTCCATCATCGGCCCGCTCTCATTGAGCGCCGCCAGCACGGTGCGCGTCCCGGCCGCCTTGTCGCCGCCCGGCGCCGGCAGCGCCTTCAACGCCCCCTGCCCCTGCCCCGCCAGGTAGTCCTTCACCGCCTTGCGCGCGGCCTTGGCCTTGTCACGCTTGCTCATCTTGCTGCCGTCCATGTTCTGGATCAGCGGCATGTGGGCGTACTTGGGGGTCGGGAAGCCCAGGGCCTGCTGCAGAGCCACTTGTCGCGGCGTGTTGTTCAGGTGCTCCTGCGCCCGCAGCACGTGGGTCACGCCCATGGTGAAGTCGTCGATCACCACGGCGAAGTTGTACAGCGGGAAGCCGTCGGCCTTGCGGATGACGAAGTCCTCGAGCTCGCCCGCGGCGTACTTCACCTCGCCCAGCACCTCGTCCTGGACGAACACGGCGTCGTCGGGGGCACGGAAGCGGATGACGTAGGGCTGCTTGTCGCGGTCGGCGGCCTGCATGCGCACGAAGCGCTCGGCCTGGGGGATGGCGAGGGCGGCGCGGTCGTAGCGGTAGGTTTCCTTCTTCGCGAGCGCCGCCTTGCGCTTGGCGTCGAGCTCTTCCTGAGACTCGAAGGCGGGGTAGGCGCGGCCCTGCTCGATGAGCTGGTGGATGTAGCGGTTGTAGATGGCCAGACGCTGGGCCTGGAAGAAACTGCCCTCGAGGTTGCGCGGGTTGCCGCCGACCCGGACGGTGCCGGCGTGGGGCTTCTGGGCGCTGAACTCGGGGCCCTCGTCCCAGAGGATCCCCAGCCAGGCGAGGTCTTCCATGATGCCCTGTGCGGCGGCTTCGCTGGAGCGGGCCTGGTCGGTGTCCTCGATGCGCAGGACGAAGTGGCCGTGGCGCTTGCGCGCAAAGGCCCAGCAGAACAGGGCGGTGCGTGCCCCGCCGATGTGCAGGTGCCCTGTGGGGCTGGGGGCAAACCGGGTGATGCAGTCGGGCATACCCGAGGTTATGCCGCGGGATGGGGATCACTGGGTGCTGTGGGGCCTGCCGGCGGCCGGGTGCACCGCGCAAGACCCGCGCCCAAATCCGGGCGGCTTGCCTTCCGGTCCCTTGACTCACGCTTTACACTTCCGGTGTGGACCCCGCGAGGGGGCCAGCCCCACAACCCGACTTTGGAGGAACATCCCATGCCCACCCGCCCCGCCGCCGACATCCGCAACATTGTCCTGGTGGGGGCCGGAGGGTCGGGGAAGACGACCCTTGTCGAGCGCCTCCTCAACGCAACCGGCGTGACCAAGAGGCTGGGCACGGTCCTGGAGGGCAACACGGTCTCGGACTACACCGAGGAAGAGAAGGCCCACAAGCACTCGCTCCACACCACCCTCGTCCACTTCGACTACGAGGGCCACCTCGTCAACCTCATCGACACCCCCGGCCTGGCCGACTTCATCGGGCACGCCATCGCGTGCTTCCCCGCGGCAGAGACCGTCGCCGTCACCGTTGACGCCCTCAAGGGCATCGACTCCGTCACTCGACGACTGATGAAGGTCGCCGAGGACCGCAAGATCCCCCGCATGCTCATCGTGACCAAGATCGACGAGGCCCCCGACGGCCAGCTCGAGGACCTGGTCAGCCAGCTGCAGAAGGCGTTCGGGCCCGTCTGCCTGCCCATCAACCTGCCCAGCCTCAGGGGCAAGAAGGTCATCAACGTCTTCGAGCACGACGGCAGCGACGACGCTGGGAACCAGGCCGACTTTTCATCGGTGAAGGAGGCCCACAAGGCCATCGTCGAGCAGGTCATCGAGCTCGACGAGGACCTCACGATGCAGTACCTGGAGAAGGGCGAGGGCTTCGACCCGGAGAAGCTGCACGCGGCGTTCGAGAAGGCGCTGGAGGATGCGCACCTGGTGCCCATCTGCTTTGTCTCGGGCAAGACCGGCGTGGGGGCCGACGACCTGCTGCACATCTTCGCCAGCCTTTGCCCCAGCCCCCTGGAGGTGAACCCGCCCGAGTTTGAGCAGCGGCAGCCCGACGGCAGCGAGCAGGAGTGGCACAGCAAGCCCGGCGACCCCAACGCCAAGCTGCTGGCGCACATCTTCAAGGTCGCCACCGACCCCTTCATCGGTAAGCTGGGGTACTTCCGCGTCCACCAGGGGACCGTCAGGGCCAAGAGCGACGTGCTGCTGGACGACCACAAGAAGCCCATCAAGCTGGGGCACCTCTTCATGCTCCAGGGCAAGGAGCACGTGGAAGTCTCCGAGGTCGGGCCCGGCGCGATCGGCGCCATCGCCAAGGTCGATGAGATCAAGTTCAACAGCGTCCTGCACGACAGCCACGAGCTGGACTCGGTCCACCTCATCCCGCTGCCCCTGCCCAAGCCCATGTACGGGCTGGCCATCGAGCTGAAGAACCACGCCGACGAGACCAAGTTCAGCAACGCGACGCACAAGCTGATGGCCGAGGACCCGTGCTTTGTCGTGGAGCGGATCGCGGCGACGAACCAGACCGTCATGCGCGGCCTGGGCGAGCTGCACCTGCGGATCATCATCGAGCGCTTCAAGGCCCAGTACGGCATCGAGCTCATCACCGCACCGCCCAAGGTCGCGTACAAGGAAACCATCACCGCGCGGGCCGAGGGCCACCACCGCCACAAGAAGCAGACCGGCGGCGCGGGGCAGTTCGGCGAGGTGTACCTCCGCGTCGTGCCCCTGCCCGACGACCACCCCGAGGGCTTTGAGTTCGAAAACGCGACGGTCGGCGGCAGCATCCCCAAGAACTTCATCCCCGCCATCGAAAAGGGCATCCGCCAGGTGCTCCAGGAGGGCGCCATCGCCGGCTACCCCATGACCGGCATCCGCGTGGAGGTCTACGACGGCAAGTACCACGACGTCGACAGCAAGGAAATCGCCTTCACCACCGCCGGCCGCAAGGCCTTCATCGACGCCATCCAGAAGGCCAAGCCCGTGCTGATGGAGCCGTACGTGATGATGGAGATCACGGCCCCCAGCCGTTACATGGGCGACCTTGCGGGCCAGATCTCCACCAAGCGCGGGCGAGTGCAGACCACCGACATGGTCAGCTCCGATGTCTGCGTCGTCCGCGCCCAGGCGCCGCTCAGCGAGCTCCAGAACTACGCCAACGAGCTCAAGAGCATGACCGGCGGCGCGGGCTCGTTCGCGATGGACTACAGCCACAGCGAGCGGACGCCGCCGCAGATCCAGCAGGCGGTGATCGCGGCGTTCAAGCCCAAGGCAGAGGTTGACTGACCGACGCCGAGCCTGAGCCCGCGCCGGGCGAGGCTCGGGTCGCTCTGGATTGCGTCCCGATAACACGACCTTCGCGCATGCTCTGCGCTCGCCCACCACCACCCACCAAACTTCGACCCACACCCCATCCCCACCGTGCGCACGCCCGGACGTTCCTCGTTACATTCTTCCCCGCATGGACGCCGCCTCGACGCCCCCGTCTTACCCGTTCCACCTCGCGAAGGCCTACGCCGCGGCCGCACCCGTGCGACCGGCCGCGGCGCCGGCCATCACAACCACTGCGGCGGGGCTCACCGTCCGCCCCAGCGGCGACTCCGTGCAGCTCTCCGGTACCCGCCCCGCGGCACTCGCGGCGAACGTGAGCCGGCTCGCCGCGGCGAAAGTCGTCAAGGCCGCCGACTTCGTGCCCCCGTCCGCGACGGGCGGCCCCAGCCTGCCGATGTACCGCCACCCTGCGGACAAGAACATCGCGGCGACGGGTGTGCAGCTCGGCCGCTCCATTGACTTCTCAGCGTGAGTCAGGCTTTGTTCAGCACGGCCGCCGTGAACATCTTCCCCGTGCTGTCGCGCTCCCACGTCCAGCTCGGGCCGTGCTTGCGCTCATAGAACATCCACAGCTCGAACCAGTAGCTCCGGAACGCGTGCCGGCCCATC
This sequence comes from Planctomycetota bacterium, assembly GCA_023434205.1. Classification (GTDB taxonomy): domain Bacteria; phylum Planctomycetota; class Phycisphaerae; order Phycisphaerales; family UBA1924; genus JAEYTB01. The sequence continues at coordinate 5,264 of JAEYTB010000110.1, forward strand.
GGCGCGAAGTGCGCGTGGACCTGCTTCATCACCTGCGCCGATGAACCCTTCATCCCCAGCACCGTCTTGCCGTGGCGCACGGACTCGGTGTCTACCGGGAGGCGGTGGTAGCGGCCGAGCAGTTGCAGGATGTTCGCCGCGGCGTAGGGCCCCACCCCCGGCAGCTCGATCAACGCGTCCCACAGCGCATCATCCGGCGTCGCCGGGTCCTCCATCCACCGCACATCCACACCGCCCCTGGCGACCGGTGTGCTGAAGAGCCTCGCCAGCTCCACGATCCGCGCATCCCTGTACCCCACGCGGCAGCGTGCCCGCAGCGTTGCGGCCCGTGTCCTGGCGAGCTTCTTGGGCGTCGGGAACGCGTGGCGCACCCCCGACCTGGTCTCTACCTCTTCGCCCAGCACCTCGCACAGCCGCCGGTTCATGTTCACCGTGTTCGGCCATGTCACGTTGCAGCTCGTCACCGTCTTGATCACATCCTCGAACAGGCTCGCAGAGCGGAACAGCCGACCGCGCCCGCTCTCCGCGAACCGCGGGTCCACCCGGTGGAACTCCGCCAGCGTCCCCTCGTGCTCATCCAGCCGCAGCATCCGGGTGAGCTGCCCCTTCAGCTCCCGCTTCTCGGCGCTGCTCAGCCCGCGGCCGGCCCGCACCGCCAACGCCGACCCCGCCCCGCCCTCCTGCGTTAGCTCCACCAGCGCCGGCCCTTCCGACAGCGTCGCGACCCGGCTGAACACGCCCGTCCGCGGCGTCCAGTGGTTGGGCGCCAGCAAGAAGTACCCATACGAGCACAAGTCCCGCCGCAGCAGGTAATCCCCCGGGACACCCAGCTTCATCCGCGTCGCCATGCCACACCGTAGCCCCCTTGAAAGCCGAGATTCACGCCCTGTACACATCGCTGCGCTCCCCTAAGACGTTCGAGGGAGCACCCATGGAAAGCAAAGCCAAACTGGCGGGCCACGCACTCCACCCCATGCTCATCGTGTTCCCGCTCGGGCTCCTGGCGACCTCGATCATCTTCGACTTCATCTACCTCGCCAACGGGAACGGCCGCATCGCCGACGCGGCGTTCTGGATGATCGCCGCGGGCGTGATCAGCGGGCTGATCGCCGCCGTCCCCGGCACGATTGACTGGGCCGCGATTCCGCCTAACACGCGCGCCAAGGCCATCGGCCTCTGGCACGCCGTGGGCAACGTCGTGGTCCTGATCTGCTTCGCGATCTCGTGGGTCCTGCGCAACAACAACGACACCACCGCCCCCACCAGCGCCGCGATCACGCTCTCGGTCCTGGGCGGGCTGATCGCCGTGGTGACCGGCTGGCTGGGGGGCGAACTCGTGGAGCGGCTGGGCATCGGCGTCCAGCCAGGGGCCCACGCCAACGCCCCGAACTCCATGGGCGGCCGGCCCGCGAGCGATGTTGACACCAACTACACCGAGCAGGGCGTGATCGGCACGCCACCCTCGACCGTCCAGGCCGCGACCCACTCGGGCGCCACGACGTACACGACGCCCCCCGGCCGCGCCGCCGCGGGCCGTGCCCCGGACCCTACCGAGCGGCGCGAGGGTGCGCCACGCCCTACGACCACGGACGCGGATCGAGGCAGCACGCCCCCGATCTGAGCGTCCGTCGCCACCGCCGCACCGACGCCCGCCCCCAGCTCCGAGGCCGGGCCCGCCGGTGCGATGAGGAAGACTAAGACCCCACCAAGCTCTCTCTCTCCAAACCCCCCCGGCCCCGTGGCGGGGGGGTTCTCTTTGGTGTCTGCTTCTCACAATGCCCGACCAGCGCGACTTCGACGTCATCATCGTCGGCGGCGGACCCGCCGGGCTCTCCGCCGCGCTCGTGCTGGGCCGCTGCCGCCGCTCGGTGCTGGTCATCGACGCGGGCCACCCGCGCAACTTCGCGTCCCGCAGCGCGCACAACTTCCTCACGCGGGACGGCATCCCGCCGCACCAGCTCCTCCGCATCGGCCGCGACGAGATCGCCTCCTACGGCGTCGAGTTCCGCCAGGGGGTCGTCGCCCACGCGGCGTGCCTCTCGCCCGGCTTCCGCGTCGAGCTGCTCTCGGGCAGCGCCGCCACCTGCCGCAAAATCCTGCTCGCCACCGGCGTCGCAGACACGCTGCCCGATATCCCCAACGCCGACGCCTTCTACGGCCTGGGCGTCCACCACTGCCCCTACTGCGATGCGTACGAGTACGCAGACCGGGCCATCGCCGCATTCGGTTCGCCACGCAAGGCCCTGGGGCTGGCCGCCAACCTGCTCACCTGGTCTCCCCGCGTCACGGCGTGCTCGCACGGCGAGCCGTTCACACCCGCCCATCGCCGTTCCGCGGCAAAGC
>JAEYTB010000020.1 GCA_023434205.1 Planctomycetota bacterium
GGTGCGCATGCAATCCCCATCGGCCCTACACAACGGCCGCCGCCAATGTCCGGCGTGAAAACCGCCCGCGTTGCTTGACCGCCGCCCCCTGCCCGCCAACACTCCCCACCCTCTTTTCAGGGCCCCCGCATGCTGGCGCACCTCAAAAACCCCCGCCCTTCCCGCCGCTCCGCGGCGAAGGCGTGGCCGCGCCCGCTCTGTCCCGCGTTTATGCGGGCCTCCCGCGCCATCGGCTAAGCCCCCGCCGCCCCCACCCCGCGTTCCTCCATCCGATCCTTTGTTCCCGCACGCGCCGCGCGTGCCCTGCTCAATACGTGTACCCATGGACACCGAGACCACCCAAGAACTGACGATCTCCCGCGCCCTGGGGCCCGAGGACATCGCCCGCGGCGACTACGTCGCCGCCCTCACCGTGACGGTCGAGTACCTGGACTACTTCCGCGACTGCCGCACCGCGGCCCCGGAAGTCTGCCGCGCCACCTTCATCCCCCCCGCCTTCAGGCCCTACAAGGTCCTGGGCGTGTGCCTGCCCTTCGTCCTCGTCGAGGACGCCAAGGGCGAGAGCTCCACGCTGGACACGCGTCTCACGGCGCTGGCCCGCCTGGACGAGGACTTCGCCAAGCGGGCGATGAAGAAGGCCCGGCGTGACAAGGCCGAGACCGCCTGACCGGCCCGCATCGAAGTCCGCATCTAACCCCGCCGGCACGGGCGAAGAACCCGTGCCGGCGATTGCAACCCGCCCCGGCGTACCGCCGTACACCAGCCCTAGCATCCCCGGTCCGCACCACTTCCCCCGCGGCGAACAAGGCCGCGGGACGGAGGATTCCCGATGCTCCCCAAGCCCCCGCCCCGTGAGGCGTCCCCCGGCTTCCTGTACCTGCCGCCCTTCCGCCTGTACGGCGAGTCCGTCGCCGGTGAGGCGACCTGCCTCCAGATCCCCGAGCTCGATCTGGGCTTTGACATCGGCAGCTGCCCCCGCGCCATGCTCTCGTCCAAGTTCCTGGCCATCACCCACGGCCACATGGACCACATCGGCGCCCTGGCCTACTTCTGCTCGCAGCGACGCTTCCAGGGCATGGGCACCGCCAAGATCGTCTGTGATCAGCGCATCGCTCCGGCCATCAAGCGCATGATGGACGGCTACGTCGACCTCGAGCGTCAGCGCACCCCCTACGAGCTGATCCCCCTCCTGCCCGACCAGCCGCTCCAGATCAAGAACAACATCATCCTCAAGGGCTTCGAAACCGAGCACACCGCCCCCAGCTTCGGCTACACCGTCACCGAGAAGCGCACCAAGCTCCGCGACGAGTACCACGACCTGCCCCAGGAGAAGCTCCGCGAGCTCAAGGACCGTGGCGTCGAGATCACCCGCAGCCTCGAGATCCCGCTCATCGCCTACACCGGCGACACCAGCCCCGGCCCCCACCTGCTCCGCGAGGATGTCCGCAAGGCGCAGATCGTCATCGCCGAGTGCACCTTCTTCGAGCCCGACCACAAGGACCGCTCCCGGGTCGGCATGCACATGCACCTGGACGATGTCGCCGAGTGGCTGCGCATCCTCGAGTGCCAGCACCTCGTGCTCGTCCACGTCTCGCGCCGCACCGACCTCCAGTACGCGCGCCGCCGCATCGCCGAGGTCGCGGGCGCGCGCCTCATGGAGAAGGTCCTCTTCCTCATGGACTACAAAACCAACCGCGCCCGCTACGAGGCGCAGCTCACCGCCGCGGGCGTCAAGATCGAGAAACCCATGCGCCAGCGCGAGGAAGAATCCGCGGAGGCCTAGCGGCACGCGCCGGCAAGTCAAGCGCATTCCCACCCCGCGCCGCGTAGCCGAATCGCGGGTCGCGTGTCAAGCGCGCGAAAAATCTCATCAGAGTTTGACACCAACGCAGGCGCGAAGTACGTTCCTGCTCGCACTCCGACCGCCGGTGGACTCGCACCCGCGAGTGGCGTTCGGAGGGCGGCAGAACGGTTTCCTGAAGGCGTGTGCCTCGTGTTCGGGTTGGCAGCAGTGGTGGCGTCCCCTCCAAGGGGGCTCAGACAGCAGAGGGTGAGAGATGACCGACCCTGATCGGGAGATCTGGGAGCGAATGCTGGCGCACCTGCGTGCGAACCACGCCATGATCTGCCGCCAGTGGTTCGAAGAAATCGAGCCCATGGGCATCGCCGGCGGTGTCATGCAGCTCCGCACCCTCTCCCCGCTTCACCGCGACTACCTCAAGCGGCAGTGCGCCGAGCCCTTCAACGACGCTGTCCGCAGTGTCACCTCCCGCCTCATCCCTGTGAAGTTCCTCGGGCCCGAGGACGAGGTCATCCGGCCCGCCCCAGCCCCCGGCAAGCGCCAGCCCGAGCCCCCGCGCCCCCAGCCCGCGCCCCCGCCCCAGCAGGTCAACGGCCAGCACTCCATCTCCGAGGTCAAGCCCACACCACCACGGGTTGAGCCCCACGCCGAGGCGCACCGCTACGAGTCGCTGGTCGTCAACCCCGACTGCTCCTTCGAGAACTTCGTCGTCGGCCCAGCCAACCGCCTCGCCCACGCCGCGGCCCTCGCCGTCGCCAGCAACCCCGGCCGCACGTACAACCCGTTCTTCATCCACGGCGGGGTGGGCCTGGGCAAGACCCACCTCCTCCAGGCCATCTGCCTCCGCATCGCCGAGACCAACCCCCGCGCCCGCCTCTACTACACCTCCTGCGAAGGGTTTGTGACCCAGTTCCTCCAGCTCGTCCAGGCCCAGGAGATGGCCGAGTTCCGCCACCGCTTCCGCGACGTGGACATCCTCGTCATCGACGACATCCACTTCCTCGCCAAGCGCGACCGCTCCCAGGAAGAGTTCTTCCACACCTTCAACACCCTTTACCAGGCCAGCAAGCAGATCATCTTCTCCTCGGACGCCGCGCCCGAAGAGATCCCCGACCTCGAGGACCGCCTCGTCAGCCGCTTCAAGTGGGGCCTGGTCGCCAAGATCGAGCCGCCCTGCTACGAGACGCGGATGTCCATCCTCAAGACCAAGGCCCGCCTCCGCGGCCTGCACATGCCCGACGACGTCGCCGCCTACCTCGCCCAGAACATCAACACCAACATCCGCGAGCTGGAGGGCGCCGTCGTCAAGCTCCAGATCCAGGCCTCGGTCGAGAAGCGGCCCATGGACATGGAGATGGCCCGCGCCGCCGTGGGCGATTCCGCGCCGCAAGTCGTTGGCGAGCCGACAATTCAGAACATCATCTCGGCCGTCACCGAGTTCTACTCCATCCGCCTGGCCGACCTTCAGGGCAAGCACCGCCAGCGCTCCATCGCCCTGCCCCGCCAGGTCTGCATGTACCTCTCCCGCCGGTGTACCCGCCACTCCCTCGAGGAGATCGGCGGCTTCTTCGGCGGGCGCGACCACACCACGGTCATGCACGCCATCCGCACCGTGGACAGCCGGCGTGCCAGCGACAACGACTTCGACCTGGTCGTCCGCTCGCTGGAAGAGAAGGTCCGCAACCCCGGGGTCTGACCCCCCTCACACCCACCATCCGGCGCGTCAGGAAGGCGCAAAGCCCGTGTTCAACCGGGGTTGTCCTGCGCCCGCGCAGCCGACAGCACGCGTGTGGAGACGGTGTGGATGGAGTGACGCCGGCGCGCTATGACCGCTGGCTTTTCATGTATGCCGGGCCTAACCGCAGATGACAGCCCCCCTTCAGCCGCGCGCCGGGCGCGGGAGCAGCCAGCTAAACGACACAATGCGCCCCGCGATGTGCGCCACAAACCACTGCCACCAAGCCGTTTCTGGAGTTATGCAGGAGTTATCCACATCGCGACAGGGCTCACTACGACGACGATGAAGATTTCTCATCTCTCATTTAGAAGAGAGAGCCCACGGGCTCTCCCAATCCACCCCGCACGCCGAGCCCCAAAGGCCACCCGCCCGATGTGGATAACTCCGCAGCCTACCGCTGGCACCGCGGGCACCACACCGTCGTTCTTTGCGCCACCACCCCCTGCCTGAGCGTCCCGCCGCACCCGCGGCAGGCCTCACCCCCACGCCCGTACACCGCGTGCCCCTCCTGGGCAGACCCCCTGGCCCCGTCCGCATCCACGTAGTCCCGCAGCGTCGAGCCGCCGGTCGCCAGCGACCGCTGGAGGACCTCCCGGATCGCCGCGGCGAGCCGGCCAACCTCCGGCCCATCCAGCGAGCCGGCCCGCCTCGTGGGCCTCACGCCCGCCAGGAACAAGGCCTCGTCCGCGTAGATGTTCCCCACGCCGGCGATCACCCCCTGATCCAGCAGCGCCGCCTTCACCGCCCGCTTCGATGTGCCCAGCCCCGCCGCGAGCTGCTCGGGCGACACCGTCAACGCGTCGGGCCCCAGCACCGCCCACCGCGCCGCGCGGAAGGCCTCAACCGAATCGAACGTCCATAAACCCCCGAACCGGCGTGGGTCGCGGAACACCAGCCGTCCCGCGAACTTTCGTCCCTCGGCGACTTCCCACTCCGCATGAACGTGCGTTCCCGGCCTGGCCTGCCCCGGACGCACCCATAGCAACTGCCCGCTCATACCCAGGTGAACGCTCAGCACGCGCCCCGATCCGCCGATGATCGCGAGCTGCTTCCCGTGCCTTTCCAGCGAAGCGACAGAATCCCCCTGCAGGAGCGACCGCGCCGAGGGCCTCACTTCAACCAGCCCGGAGCGGCGCTGCTCAAAGCTCTCGCAGATATCCTCCCGATGCAGCACCGCGCGCCGCACCCGCCGCCCCAGGAGGTGTGGCCGCAGCGACAACCGCACCCGTTCAACCTCGGGCAGCTCCGGCACGCTTCTACGCTCCGTTCTTCCGCAGCTTCCTGAAGAACGCCCGCAGCACCGCTCCGCACTCTTCCGCCAGCACACCCGCCACCGGCGTCACCCGGTGGTTGAGGCGCGGGTCCTCTGTCAGCCGCATCAGCGAGCCCGCCGCCCCCGCCTTGGGGTCGCTCGCCCCGTACACCAGCCGCCCCACCCGCGCGTTGACGATCAGCCCCGCGCACATCGCGCACGGCTCCAGCGTCACCACCAGCGTGCAGTCGTTCAGCCGCCAGTCCCCGATCCCGCGGCAGGCCGCCACCATCGCCAGGTGCTCCGCGTGCGCCGACGGGTCGTTGTCCACCTCACGCCGGTTATGACCCTCCCCCAGCACCTCGCCCGTCGCCGTGCGGTACACCACCGCCCCCACCGGGACCTCCCCCATGGCCGCCGCGGCGTGCGCCAGCTCCAGCGCCCGCCGCATCATCGCGAGGTCCGTGGGCGTCGCCCCAGCCGCGGCAGGGGGAGCCCAGTGAAGGCGCAGCCTCAGGCCTGACCACCACCCCATACGTCACTCCCGGTTCGCCACCGGCTCCAGGTCGTCGGGCTGCTCCTCGGGCCCCGGCGCATCATCGTCATCGTCCGTGCCCGCCGGCCCGGCGATCCGCGACGCAGGGAAGATCTTCAGCAGCAGGCCGCCCAGCTCGTACAGCAGGTACAGCGGCACCAGCATCAGCAGCAGGGAGGCCGGGTCGCCCGGCGAGAGCACCGCCGCGACCACCGCGCACACCAGCAGGGCGTGCCGCCGGTACCTCTTCAGGACCTTGGGGTTCAGGATGCCAACCCACCCCAGCAGCAGCACCACCACCGGCGCCTGGAACGCCGCCGCGAACGCCAGCGTCATTGACAGCAGCAGCTTGATGTACTCGACGACGCGGAACTCCGACGCCGCGCCCACCCCGGCCTTGAGGGCCATGGACAGGATCGCGGGGACGCCGTTCTCATCGATGCTGACGCACACGCGGAACAGATTCTCGGCGTCGTTGACCCACATCGCGCCGGGCTTCATGGCCGCCGCGGGCGGGTCGCCCATCAGCACGGGGACCTGGGCCAGGCTCACCCCGTCGGGCACCGGCACGGTGGTCACGGTCTGCTGGCCCAGCCCCGCGTTGAAGTCCAGGAAGAACCGCATCATCAGCGGCATGATCACCGTGTACATGAACACCACGCCCGCGAGCGTGAGCACGAACGACAGCGGCAGCAGGAAGTAGATCACCCGCCGCTCATGCCGGTACAGCCCCGGGGACACGAACAGCCACAACTGGTACAGCAGCCACGGGCTGCCCAGCGTGATCGCCGCGATCACCGAGACCTTCATGTACGCGCTGAACCCCTCCAGCGGCCCGGTGAGGATGAGCTGGCGTGCATCGCCGTGGGCCGCCAGCGCGTCGTACGCCGGCTCCAGGATAAACTTGAGCAGCTGCTGCCCGAAGACCAGCGCCACCGCGATGATCGGCAGCAGCCCCGCGAGCGCGATGATCAGCCTGCGACGCAGCTCGTCCAGGTGGTCGCCCAGGGGCATGTTCGATTGCGGGTCCTGTTTGGGCATACGGTGCGCCACGGGCGAACAGGATACGCGTGGCGGGGCGTACCACGGGGGCACGGGCCTGCGCCCGGCCTGGTGCCAGGGTGACGGGGGATGCCGCCTGGCGCATCAGGAAAGGGGAACGGAGCCGGAACGTGGTCCAGGAGCAGGGCCCTGCGGGCCTCAGATTAGCTGGGGATGGCGACCATCTCGCCCATGGCGATGATGTCGTCGCGGCTATTTCCGGTGACGCGCAGGCCATCCGGCGTGTCTGGAACGACAACCGCCGCTGGGTCGCCGCCGTCATCCTCGCCCACAAGCCCCGCTGGGCCGACCTGGACGACCTCCTCCAGGAAGTCGCCATGGCCCTGGTCCGAAAGGTGAGCGAGGTCCGCGACCCCGCCGCCCTCAAGCCCTGGCTCCGCACCGTCGCCATGAACGCCGCCCTCGCCGCGGCACGCTCTGGCCGCAAGCGCGCCCGCGACACCGGCATCGAGGACGACAGCACCTACGCCGGCCGCATCCCCCGCGAATCCGCTGACCCCGAGCAGCGCGAAGAGGGCCGCCGCCTCCTCGAGCTCGCCCAGCAGCTCCCCGACGGCTACCGCGAGCCCCTCCTCCTTAAGGCCCTCCACGACCTCAGCTACCGGGAGATCGGGGCCATCCTGGGCCTCCCCGAGACCACCATCGAAACCCGCATCGCCCGCGGCCGCCGCCAGCTCAGGGAACTGGCCGCCGACCGCCTCAAGACCTAGAAAAAAGCCTTGGAAACCACCCGTTCGGGCCGGACCTCACGGCGGCCGACAGCAAAAACTCAAGCCCCGGCCGCCCAGCGATGACGGGTTCCGCCGCGGGGCGCATCTGGTGTGTGTGGAAGGATGAGCGTCATGAACGAATCAAACCTCGACATCCTGATCACGCGTGTGATCGACCGGCGCGCCACCGCGTCGGACTGGGTCGAGCTGGAAACCCTCGCCGCGTCAGACCCCTCCGTCTGGCGCGAGCTGGCCGCCGCCCAGAAGCACGACGCCGCGCTGGCCTTCGCAGTGGGCGAGGCCGTCGCCGCCGCGGACCATGTCTCCCTGCCGCACGCCTCCGAGGCGGGCGTGGCGGGGGTCCATCGCCGGCTCCGCCTGGCGGTCACCTGGGGCGGCTGGGCCGCCGCCGCGGCGGTCGCGCTCATGTTCGCCACCCAGCGCCCGACGACCGCCCCCACCGACACGCAGATTGCCGGCCTCCCGCTGCCGGACATGCTCAGCCAGTACATCGACCAGGGCAAGAAGCAGGGCACGGTCGTGGGCGAGCTGCCCGACAAGATCGTGCTCGACTCCACCAAGACCGCCGACGGCGGGACCGAGATCGTCTTCGTCCGCCAGATCGTCGAGAAGGCCCGCGTGGACGACCTGTACCGCATGACCACCGACGAGGCCGGCAACCCGCAGGCCGTCAAGATCCAGCTCAAGGTCGTTGGACGCAAGTCCGCGATGTAAATCGTGGGAACCGAATCGCGCACACGTGTGCAATCGGGGACGCCCGTCCCCCAAAGAAGGAGCCAGCAGATGAACAGCACCACTTCAGTTCGGCGTACGGCGGGCCTGTCCGCCATGCTCGCGCTGATGGCCGGCGCCTCGCTCGCCGCGGCCCAGCCGGGCGAGTTCGACCAGCCCCTCAAGCGCAGGGCCGCCTCATCCTCAACGACCGTGATCAGCGAGAGCGACGGCGAGCACAAGTACACGCTCCGCATCGAGGGCGACAAGGTCACCGCCGAGGTCGACGGCGAGCCGGTCCCGCAGGACCGCGTCCGCCGGCGCGCCGGCCGCTACGAGATCCTCGACCAGGACGGCTCGGTCATCAAGTCCTTCAATGTCCAGACCCCCATCGTCCGCGACCTGCCCATGGTCGTCACCCCGCGCTTCCAGATCGAGACGCTCGAGCCGGGCGCGCAGGGCGGAGGCGGCGACCGGTGGGTCACCAACTGGGCCCAGCCGCCCAAGGTCATGATGGGCGTCACGATGTCCGACGCGGATGGGGGCGGCGTTTCGATCGACACCGTGATGGACGATCTGCCCGCCGCGAAGGCCGGGCTCAAGGCCGGCGACCGCGTGGTGGCCGCCAACGGCAAGGACATCGCCAACCCGCAGGAGCTCCGCGAGCTGCTCGCCAAGGCCGAGCCCAACGACACCATCGCGCTCAAGGTGAACCGCGACGGCAAGGACGTCGAGGTCAAGGTCAAGCTCGCCAAGTGGGACCAGGACAAGCTGGGCATCGCCGGCGCCGCCGTGGGCCCCCTGGCCGCCATGGCCAACCGGGGCGAGCACTTCGACAACGCCCAGAAGGCCCTGGAGAAGGCCCTCGAGACCCTCCGCCGCAGCGAGCGGCTGATGGGCCGCGACCGCGAGTCGGTGGACAAGGCCATCCAGGACGCGCTCAAGGCGATCGAGAGCGCCCGCAAGCAGTCCTCCACGCTCATGCTCGACGAGATGAACGACGGAGTGCGCGTCTTCGGCCAGGGCGGCCGCGCCTTCACGATCCCCGCGCCGCCCGCGCCCCCCGCGGCGAACAACGACCTCGCCCGCCAGCTCGAGCGCCTCACCGAGCAGATGGAGAAGCTCAACAAGCGCATGGAGCAGCTCGAGAAGAGCCGCTGACACCGCGCTGAATCGCACATAGGAGACAAGTTGTCTCCGTTCGGAGCGGGCCGCATCGCCACCCCTGGTGCGGCTCGTTCCTTTTTTGGCGCGCGTCATACGCGGCAACCGCGATCAGCGCCGCGTGATTTCCCAACAAAACCGCGCAGGCAACCCGCCGCGCGCGCATCTACGTGTGCGTCAGGGGTGCGCGAAGGACCGCCAATGAGCCGCCACCCCGCCAGCACGCTGCACAACAGGACAGGCCGCACGCTCGCCGCCGCGCAAACCCGCGGTCGCGCCGGCGCCCGCATCAGGCCGCTGTTTAAGGACCTGCTCAGCGTGGGCCTGGCGACGCTGTTCGCCTCGGGCGCAGCCTTCACGCTGGGCGTGCTGGTGCCCCGCGTTGAGCAGCGCACCGTGTCGCCCGCGTCGCACACGCCCCCGCCGCCGCCCGGCGAGGGCGTCTACTCCATCTAACCCGTCACTCCACTCGGGGCGCGGGTGCACGGCCGCTGATGCGGCCGTGCCCCGCGTTCTTTTTCGTCAGCACGAAGGGCTCAGAACGGGGACGGCGCCATCGCGCCGCCCATGCCGCCCGAGTCCATGCCCATCGCGGGAGCCTCGGGCGCGGGGGCCGCGCCGGCGCTGGCCACGTTGCTCACGCTGCGGCGAACGCCCGTGCTCTTCTTCGCCGGCTTGCGCGCCGCCTTCTTGGCGGGCCGCCTGGACGCCTTCTTCGCGCCCTTCTTGGAGGCGCCCTTTTTCGAGGCGCTCTTCTTCGCCGAACCCTTCTTCATCGCGCTCTTCTTGCCCGCCTTCTTCGACGCCTTGCCGGCCTTTTTCTTGCCGGCTTTCTTCTTGGACTTCTTCGCCATTGATGAACCTCCTAGCTGGTCACGCAGAATAACCCGCACCCACGGTGGAATGCCAGTCGCGTCAGCGATTCACACACATCACGCCTGCGGCGGACGCGGCCCCTCGCCCCTGGGACCCCCGCGACGCCGGCGGCGCCGGCGCTTGCCGGGGTGCCCCTGCGGCGGACGCGGCTCGCCCGGCCCCGCCCCCTCGGGCTGGATCGGAGCGCCCTCACCGACCTCGTCCGCTCCCTCTATTGCCTCCGCCGGTGGCGGAGGCGCCGGCCGCGGGGGCGCCGGTCGGCGCGGGCCCTGCCCACGCTCGGGACCCCGGTCCTGGCCCCGGTCCTGGCCGCGCTCCGGG
>JAEYTB010000026.1 GCA_023434205.1 Planctomycetota bacterium
GCCTCGACCCGCGTGTACCCCGCGTTCCCCAGCCACTCCATCAGCGCCGACAGCTTGACCGTCTCGTCCTTGCGCACCGTCCGGATCAGGGTGGGCAGCCGCTCCGGCCGCACCGCGTGCTGCATCAGCGCCTGGATCGGCGCGATGATCACCGCCGGCTCCTTCAGCTCCGCCACCGCCTTGATCACGCTCAGCCGCTCCGCGAAAAGCTCCAGCGAGACGTTGCTCTCCCCCGGCAGCGACTCCATCGCGGGCAGCCGCAGCGCCGCCACCCCCGCCCCCAGCAGCTCATCCAGCGCCTCGTCCGCATCATCCACGTGCGCCAGCACCAGTACCACGCTCCGCCCCGTCGCGCGCAGCACCGCCCCCGCCGTGAGCCCGACCACCGACCCCACCGCCCCCGTCGCCACCACCCGCCGCCGCCCCTCCAACGCCCGCGCGAGAGCAACCACCGACTCATCCCGCTGGATGAGCCCGACCAGGTCCACGCTGTTGTCCCGTGTCTCCGCCAAAAAAGGCTCCCGGCCCGGGCGCGCAGGCGCGAGCACCGGCTCGGTTTCCCTCGCCGGGCTCGCCCAACGTGCACAGGTCGCCCCATCGTAGACGGCCTGCTGGTACGCTCCCCTGATGCCCAGGTGGCTCTGCCCCAACTGCGTCCACCCGGTGCCCCGCCGCGCCAAGGCCTGCGACCGCTGCATGACCGACCTGCGCCAGAATCCGCCGGTCAGAGGCCCCAAAGAACCCTGGTCCGCCCGCCGGCTCCGCTCCCCCTGGGCGGTGTGGCTGCTCGCCTGCCTCTTCTTCCTCGGCTTCGCGTCCCTCGCCCGCACCGATCCGCAGCTCGCCAAGGCCTATGTCGCCACCCTCGCGATCGCCGTCCTCGGCGGCTGGGTCCTCATCCTGCTGGTCAAGGTCGGCGAGGAGGGTTGGTCGGAGGCGCTCGCCTTCATGTACAAGATCCGCTGGCGGTTCCTCAGCGACGACCCGCTCGACCAATGGAAGCTCGTGCTGGGCGGCACCGCATTCGTGGGCGTCGCGTACTTTCTGTTCATCATCAAGCCCGCACACCCGCCGGGCACGAACCTGGTGCCGTGGTAGCAGCATGACAGAAACGAATCCGCAATCGCCGAGTCGCAGGATGCGAGTTCCGGAATGGCTCCGGAGTCTTCGCAAACGACCCGTCGCGATGGTGCTCTGGACCGGCGTGGGCGTAAGTCTTGCGCTGGCAATCTGGTTCGCCTCCTGGAGGGTCGTTCTCGAGCGTCACAACACGCGAGTCCAAGGCGCCTGGAATGCCTGGCGGGAAGTCTGCGGACCCGGGCCGACCAACCGCGACACGTCCCTGCAACGCTTCGCCGCGTTTACGCCCGGTATTCCGAGCGGAGAGTTGTTCGGCTACCGCGACGCGTCCGGCGACGAAGTAATCCCTGCAAGGTTTCTGCTCGCAGCGCCTCAGTTCTGCGACGGGCTTTCATGGGTCAAAGACGACAGTGGGCTTGTGGGGTATATCGATCGGCGCGGCGAGTACGTGATTCAGCCGACCTATTACGCCGCAGCGGACTTTTGTGACGGGATGGGATCGGTCACTCGGATCGATGACCGCGGCTGGCCTCTGCGGGGCTACGTCTCCGCCGACGGCCGGCTCGTCGTGCCGCCTCGGTTCCACTCGGTCGAGAACTTCCGCGGCAGCTACACCATGGTTGGGGAGGAAGTTGAGTTCAGCAAGTCGATCTCCCATGCGCTCCGCGGGTATGAGGGGACGCCGTGGCACGGGGTCAAGCGGTTCCACCTCCTCAACCGGGATGGAAAGGTGGTGGAGCCGTCCGAGTTGTTGCACATGGCAAAGCAACGCGCGGCTCACCGCTAGTTCTCCTGCGACCCGGACCCCGTGATCGACCGCACTTCGCCGCGACGATGCCGTCACAGCCTATCGGTCTTCCCAGTGTCGACCGCGCCGTTTGGGGACCGCCGCGCGCAAAGTCGGAACCCCGCGCCGCCATCGCGTCCTGCCCCCGGTTACTCGGCAGGAACTCTGGCCGGCCCCTTCCGCGGCTGCTTGTGCCCTGTCACAATCTCCAGCGGCCCGGCCTCAAAGGCCACCTCCACCCGCTCCAGCCCCTCGTACACGCACACCTCCCACTTTGCCGTGCGCTTCAGGTACGCCGCGGGCACGTGGAACCCCCGCGAAAGGTACAGGTACTCCGACGCCGTCTCCACCCGCTGCTCGCTCGCGGTGCTCTCAAAGACCTTCCGGCCGTCGTCGTCCAGCAAACTCACGCCCACGAACACCGGCTCCAGCCCCTTGCGGGCCTCCTCGCGCGACCGCTTCACCCGCACCTCGTAGTGATAGATCGTCGCGCCCTTCTTCTCGTCCACCTTCGTCCACTGGAACGTCACGCCCGGCGTCACCTCCACCGCTTCTTCCATCGGCGTGGGGGCGATGTGCTCCCGCACCACCCGTCCCGCGGCGATGCACTCCGCCATCCCCCGCACCTTCTCCACCCGGCCCGGCAGGCGCGACACGACCCCCTGCACCACCAGCGGCGGCCGCCCCTGGTCCATCCGCCGCGCCGCCCGAACCATGTGCTCGATCATCATCCGCTCATCCGGCGCCCGCCGGCGCGCCCGCTCCACGACCACGTTCTCGCCCGCCTCATCCAGCACGTGCGTAAGTTCCGGGGCGCTCAGCGCCACCGTCCCCTTGAGCCCATCGACCTTCAACGTCACCGACAGCGTGCGCTGGAGCGTCGGCGCCTTTCCCTCGGGCGCCGACACCACCGCCTGCGCGCTCACCCGCGTCACGGTGCACTTCACCGGCTCGGGCGCATTCAGCAGCACCGCCGCCAACAGCCACGGCAGCATCACGGCCTGGCCTCCCCGCCCGCCAGCGTCAGGTTTGCGACCTCAAACCCGAACTCGACCTCCTCGAGCTGGTCGAACACGCACACCTCCAGCGACCCCTCCCGCAGCGTGGACTCGGCGATCCCGGCGTCCTTGAGCACAAAGATGTACTCATCGCGCGTCACCAGCTCCTCGCCGTACGAGAAGTTCTGGTGGACGCGCCCGTCCCTGCCGCGGAGCACCAGCCCCCCGAAGACCGGCTCCAGCCCCGGCTTCACGCCCTCGCGCCCGCGCTTGACCCGCACCTCGTAGCCGATCACCACCGCCCCCTCGCGCCGGTCCGCCTTCGTCAGCAGGAACGTCACGCCCGGCGAGACCTCCACCGCCTCGCTCATGGGCTCCAGCTTCACCTCCTCGCGCACGACCCGCTTGGCGATCACCACCGGGATCACGCCGCCGGCCCGCATGATCGCCGCGGGGAACCGGCTCAGGTTGCCGTACGCCGACTCGCCGCGGGTCTGCTGAGGCTCCTGCTGCGCGAGGCTGCGGAACATCTGGTCGAGCTGACGCCGCGCCTGCTCAGCCAGCATCTCCGCGCGCTGCGGCTGCACCAGCACATCCTCCTCGCGGTCGTCGATCACCGCCCGGATGAACGACGGCTGCGTCACGTACCACGCCCGCCCCGTCAGCTGCAGGTGGATCGATAGCGTGTGGTGCGCCGTCCGCCCCTCCTCCAGTTGCACCTGCGTCGTGGCGTGCACCCCCGTCACGCGGCAGGTCACCCCCGCCTTCGTCACCGGCGGCGAAATCTTCAACGCCCCCGCGCCCGACTCGGGCTGCGACACCGCCGCGGCCTCCTCCTGCGTGATGCACGCCCCCGCCGCCCCCGCCAGCCCGACCGCCCCTGCCAGCACCGCCATCGCCACAGTCCGCATCCGGCATCTCCGATCGCTCCTAAGCGTACCGATAGGACGTCCGAGCCGGTGCACTGGTTCAGCCCGCTGTTACGCGGCTGTGACGCCGAAGCCCCCGGGGCCTCAGTCCTTCTTCGCTTCCTTCGCCCACGTGTCCTTCAGCGTCACCGTCCGGTTGAAGACCAGCTTCCCCGGCGTGCTGTCCTTGTCCACGCAGAAGTACCCCACGCGCTCGAACTGCACGCGGTCGCCCACCTTCACCCCCGCCGCCGCGGGCTCGATGTACGCCGTGCCGATCACCTCCAGCGACTGCTCGTTGAGGTCCAGCATGTAGTCGCCGTGCCCCGCGCCCGGCTCCTCCACCTTGAACAGCCGGTCAAACAGCCGCGCCTCCGCGACCTTCGCGTGCGAGGCCGACACCCAGTGGATCGTCCCCTTCACCTTGCGTGGCGGCTCACCGTTGGGGCCCGGGGGCGCATCCCCGCCGCGGGTCTCGGGGTCGTACGTCGCCCGCACCTCGGTGATGTTCCCGCGGGCATCCTTCACGACCTTCGTACACTTCACGAAGTACGCCCAGCGCAGGCGGACCTCCTGCCCGGGCGCCAGCCGGAAGAACTTCTTCGCCGGCGTCTCCATGAAGTCGTCCCGCTCGATGTACAGCTCGCGCGTGAAGGGCACCTTCCGCGTGACCGCCGCCCCGCCGCGGGCCACATCCTCGGGGTTGTTCACCGCCTCCAGCTCGTCGACCTTGCCCTCCGGCCAGTTCTCGATCACCAGCTTGATCGGCCGCAGCACCGCCATGAACCGCGGCGACGTCTTGTTCAGGTGGTCCCGCACCGCGTTCTCAAGCCGCCCCACATCGATCATCGAGTTCTGGCGCGTGACCCCGATCTCCTCGCAGAAGTTCCGCATCGCCTCGGGGGTGAACCCCCGCCGGCGCACGCCGCTCAGCGTCGGCATCCGCGGGTCGTCCCACCCGCTCACCTTGCCCTCCTGCACCAGCCTGAGCAGGAACCGCTTGCTCATCACCGTGTAGGTCAGGTTCAGCCGCGCGAACTCGATCTGCTGGGGGTGGTGGATCTTCGTGCCCCAGGGCCCGCTTCCATCCTCCGTCCGCCCCTCGTTGATCGAATCGATGAACCAGTGGTACAGCGGCCGGTTGTTCTCGAACTCCAGCGTGCAGATGGAGTGCGTGATCCCCTCGATCGAGTCCTCCAGGCAGTGCGCCCAGTCGTACATCGGGTAGATGCACCACGCATCGCCCGTGTTGTGGTGGTGCTCGTGGACGATCCGGTACATCACCGGGTCGCGCAGCGTGAAGTTGGGGCTCGCCAGGTCGATCTTCGCCCGCAGAGTCTTCGCCCCGTTGGGGTGCTTGCCCGCGCGCATCTCGCGCAGCAGCCGCAGGCTCTCCTCGGGCGCGCGGTCGCGGTGGGGGGACTGCGCCGGCACGCTGGGCGTCCCCCGCAGCCTGCTCATCTCCTCCGCCGTGAGCTCGCACACGTACGCCCGACCCTTCTGGACCAGTTCCTCCGCCCACGCGTACATCTGCTCGAAGTAGTTGCTGGCAAAGTGCAGCCCGCCCGCGTGCGGCCCGGCGTCAAAGTCCGCCCCCAGCCACTTCACATCGCTCTTGATCGAGTCCACGTACTCCTGCTCTTCCTTGGCAGGGTTGGTGTCGTCGAACCGCAGGTTGAACCTGCCCCCAAACTCTTTCGCGAGCCCGAAGTTCAGGCAGATGCGCTTGGCGTGCCCGATGTGCAAATACCCGTTGGGCTCCGGCGGGAACCGCGTATGCACCCGCCCGCCGTGCTTCCCCGCGGCGATGTCCTGGTCGATGATCTGCTGGAGAAAGTGCCGCGGCGCCGGCTCACCAGGACCATCGGAACTGCCAAGCGGAAGCTTTGGGTCGGTCGACATAAGGGCCAATAGTAGGTGCGGCCCGACG
>JAEYTB010000224.1 GCA_023434205.1 Planctomycetota bacterium
GTCGAAACCGGGCCCGCACCCGTCTCCTTCGCCGGTGTCGAGGGGGCCCGCGCCCGGCGCGTCATCTACGTTCTCGACGCCTCCGGCGCCATGACCAGCAGCCTCAAGTTTGTCAAAGAAGAGCTCATCCGCTCCATCGCGCGCCTCGACCCCAGCCAGTCCTTCCAGATCATCGTCATCCGCGACCCCATCGAGACCTTCGCCGCCGAACCTGTCCCCGCCACCGGACCCTCGCGCCTCCGAGCCGCGTCATGGCTCGAGAACATCGACCCCAGCGGACGATCCGATCCGCTCCCGGGCCTTTCCGCGGCACTCCGCCAACGCCCCGACCTGGTCTTCCTCCTCACGCGCAGCATCCGCCGCTCCGGCACCAACGCCGAGTGGGGCCAGGGCTCCGCGACCACCCTCGAAACGCTCGACCGCCTCAACCCCGTCGACGTGCGCACCGGCCAGCGCCCCGCCGTCATCAAGGCCATCCAGTTCCTCGATGAAGACCCCACCGGCCTGCTCCAGGACATCGGCCGCCTCCACGGCGACGGCCCCGACTCCTACCGCGTCCTCCGCGTCAACGAGCTCAAGTAAACACGTACACTGCCGGCGCGATGACGGAGCACCCCTGGATCAACTCTCTCCGCGGCAAGTTCCTCGCCTTCGAGGGCCCCGACGGTTCCGGCAAGAGCACGCAGTACCGCCGCCTGCTCTCCCTCTGCAAGCAGGCCAACATCACCTGCTGCGAGGTGCGCGAGCCCGGCGGCACCCCCATCGGCGAGCGCGTCCGCGACATCCTCCTCGACCACGCCCACCACGACATGACCCTCCGCTGCGAGATGCTCCTCTACATGGCCAGCCGCAGCCAGCTCGTCGAGCAACGCATCCGCCCCGCCCTCAAACGCGGCGAGCTGGTCATCGCCGACCGCTTCGTCTCCTCCACCTTCGCCTACCAGGGCTACGCCGGCGGCGTCCCCGTGAAAGAAATCGCCGCCGCCGCGGACATCGCCCTCCAGGGCACCGTCCCTGATGTCGTCGTGATCTTCGATGTCGATGAGGTCACCGCCGCCCGCCGCATCAACCCGCTCCTGGGCGCCTCCGCCAACGACCGCGAGAGCAAGACTCCCGACCGCATCGAGGCCCGCGGCAGCGACTTCCACCGCAAAGTTCGACAGGGCTACCTCGAGATGGCCAGGAACGACCCCAAGCACCACCTCGTCATCGACGCCAGCCACGGCCCCGAAGAGGTCTGGACCGAGCTCACCCGCAAGCTGCCGGAGCGGCTCGCCGGATGAACCCGATTCTCCTGGTGCTGATCGCCTTCGTCTGCGGCTCGATCCCCTTCGGCCTGCTCATCGGCCTTGCCAAGGGCATCGACATCCGCAAGCACGGCTCGGGCAACATCGGCGCCAGCAACGTCGGCCGCGTCCTGGGCAAGAGGTTCTTCTTCCTCTGCTTCACCCTCGACTTCCTGAAGGGCTTCCTCCCCACGCTCAGCGCCGGCTTCGTGCTCAACGCCTTCGGGTCGCTCTCGCAGGACCAGGCCTGGTGGTGGCTGGCCGTCATGGTGGCCTCCGTCCTGGGCCACATCTTCTCCCCGTGGCTGAAGTTCAAGGGCGGCAAGGGCGTCGCAACCGCCCTGGGCGCGATGCTCGCCGTCTTCCCCTCCCTCACCATCCCCGGCGTGGGCTGCTTCATCGTCTGGCTGCTCGCGCTGGCCGCGTGGCGCTACATCAGCGTCTCCTCCATGCTCGCGGGGCTCTCGCTGCCCGTGTTTACCGCCGCGTGGCTCTGGGCCACCACGCAGGGCCCGCTCCGCGACGCTCCGATCTCCCGCGCCGCCTCGTTCTCGGACGGCCTGCCCTTCCTGATCGTGAGCGCGGCCCTCGCCCTGCTCGTGGTCTGGACCCACCGCGCCAACATCCGCCGCCTCCGCGCCGGGACCGAGCTGCGGGTGGGCCAGCGGGTCAGCGTCCCGTAACCCAATTCCCCCGCACGCCGGTTAACTACCGCCCAAGGTGCGCCGATAAGGACCGGGTGTCTCGGCCGCGCGGTGCGTCGGGACCCACCGGGAGATCGCCGTGGACCTGATCCAAATCCTCAAGGCCGCCTACGAGGCCGATGCGTCCGACGTTCACCTCATCAGCGGCCAGCCGCCCATGATCCGCGTCCACCAGGTCATGACCCCGATGGACTTCCCGGTCATCACCCCCGAGATCGCCCAGGGCTTCGTCACCAAGATGGCCCCGCCCGAGGCCCTCGCGACGTTCGGCAAGAACAAGGACTCGGACTTCTCGTTCCAGGTCGAGGGCCTCGCCCGCTACCGCGTGAACGCGCACATGCAGCGCGGCACGGTCGGCCTGGCCATGCGAATGATCAAGACCAAGGTCCCGCCCCTGGCCAACCTCAACCTCCCCGAGGTCATCGCCCGCCTCACCTACCTGCCCCGCGGCCTGGTGCTCGTCACCGGCGACACCGGCTCGGGTAAGTCCACCACGCTGGCCGCCATGATCGAGGCGATGAACCAGCGCTACAAGAAGCACATCATCACCCTCGAGGACCCCGTCGAATACGTCTTCGAGAGCAAGCAGTGCGTCATCGAGCAGCGCGAGCTGGGCGCCGACATGCCCAGCTTCGCCAGCGGCCTCAAGCACGCCCTGCGTCAGGACCCCGACATCATCCTGGTCGGCGAAATGCGCGACCTGGAGACCACCGCCCTGGCCATCTCCGCCGCCGAGACGGGCCACCTGGTGCTCTCCACGCTGCACACCGTCAACGCCAGCCAGACGGTCGAGCGTATCGTGGACATGTACCCCGCCGGGCAGCAGAACCAGATCCGTTCGATGCTCGCCAACACCCTCCAGGCGGTCGTCAGCCAGACGCTCTTCAGCCGCATCGACCGCCCCGGCATGGTGCCCGCCGTCGAGACGCTGCTGTGTACCCCCGCCGTGCGAAACCTGATCCGCGAGGCGCGCACCTTCGAAATCCCCAACGTCATCGAGACCAACCGCGCCATCGGCATGACCAGCCTGGACAGCTCCATCGCCGAGCTGTACTTCAACGGCCTCATCAGCCGCGAGGACGCCATCGCGCAGGCGGCCTTCCCCGACAAGCTCGAGCGGCAGCTGGCGGCCTGATCACGGCAACACACCGCGGGGCCGCAGGGCCCCGCGGGCTCTCACGACGGATAGGACCTCTCCATGGGCAACTACCGCTACCAGATCCGGACCAACAGCGGCCAGGTGCAGTCGGGCGTGATCGCCGCGGACAGCGCGGGCACGGCCTCGACCATCCTGCGCAACCAGGGCTCCCACGTGCTCTCCCTCTCCGCCGTGGCCGGCGACGTCCGCGCCAGCGGCCTGCTCGCCCGCTTCAAGGAGATGAACCAGGGCAAGCCCAGCCAGAAGCACGTCCTGGACTTCACCACCCAGCTCGCGGTCATGATCCGCGCCGGCATCAACCTCCGCGCCGCCCTCGACGGCATCGGCGAGCAGACGACCCACCCGGGGTTCCGCAAGGTCCTCCAGCAGCTCAAGAACGACGTCGAGGCCGGCAAGCAGTTCAGCGAGGCCATCGCCAAGCACCCCAAGCTCTTCAACCCCCTCTACGTCAACATGGTCCGGGCCTCGGAAATGTCCGGCTCCTTCAGCAAGATGCTCGACCGCATCGCCCAGTACATCGCGCAGCAGCTCGAGACCAAGAAGATGGTCGTCGGCGCCGCTATTTACCCTGGCATCATCGGCAGCCTCGCCGTCTGCGTCACCGTCTTCCTGCTGACCTTCGTGCTCCCCAAGTTCGCCGCCGTGTTCGAGGGCAAGGAGGACATCCTCCCCTGGGCCACCAAGTTCCTCATGGGGCTCTCCCGCTTCATGGTCGAGAACTGGTACCTCATCCTCGGCGGCATCGCCGTGCTCGCGGGCTGCGTCTACGCCTTCGTCAAGACCGAGGTCGGCTCCTTCTGGGTCGACCGCCTCAAGCTGGGCGTCCCGATCGTCAAGAACATGTTCCGTTCGCTCTACATCAGCCGCTCGCTCCAGACCATGGGCCAGCTCATCAACGCCGGCGTCCCGATGCTCGACACCCTCGCCATCACCGGCGACATCTCCGGCAACGTCATGTTCCGCTCCCTCTGGCGCAAGGTGCACGCCGCCGTCAAGCAGGGCAAGAAGCTCACCTCCATGCTCGGCAACGACGACATCCTGCCCAAGTCCGTCACCCAGATGATCAGCGCCGGCGAAGAGTCCGGTAAGCTCGGCGAGGTCCTTGACGAGATTTCCGTCTATTACGCCAAGCAGCTCCGCGAGAACATCAAGGCCGTCACATCCATGATCGAGCCCATCATGATCCTCATGATGGGTACAGTCGTTGGATTCATCGCCATGGCCATCATCCTGCCCATCTTCAAGATGAGTCAGATCGTGAAGTAACCGATGCTCTCTCAGGGAGGCGTGCCCGGCACGCCCAAGGGAGACGCCATGAGGATGACTCGTCCAACGCGCAAGGGTTCTCGGAGCGGCTTCACCCTGCTCGAGACCATGATGGCCCTGGTCATCATCGGCGTCGGCGTCCTCGCCTTCGTCGACGCCCAGGCCTCCTTCTCACGCACCAACGCCTGGTCCAGCCAGGCCGCCACCGGCATGCTCCTGGCCAACGAAGTCCGCGAGATGTCCCGCCGCCTCCCCCGCCACGACCCCGTCACCGGCCTCACCCTCATCGGCTCGGGCGCCTCCGCCGTCGTCTCCGGCTGGGGACGCGAGAGCGGTGAGATCACCGCCGCCGACATCGACGACCTCGACGATCTGGACGGCGTCCGCTTCGGCCTGGGCGGAACCCTCCCCGGCCCCGTCGACGCCTTCGGCGGCATCGTCCCCGAGATCGACCTCGACGGCACCGTCCGCCTCGACGCCAACGGCGACCCGCTCGCCCTCTCCGGCTGGTCCCAGTCCGTCGCCGTCGAGAAGGTCGATCCGTACAACTACAGCACCATCCGCCCGCCCAACTACGAGCAGCAGGCCGTCGGCGCGTACCCCTACATCGCCGTGGACAAGTTCCCCGTCCGCGTCACCGTCACCGTCACCTACCAGGGCCTCTCGCAGACCCAGCCCCTGGAGGTCGCCAAGCTCTCGTGGATCGTCGCCCCCTGACCTGTTCCCCCTCTCACCCCCCGCCCCGCGTGGTTGGAGCCGCACCCATGACCCCCGCAGGCAACCCCGGACACGCCAAGCAGCGCCGCACCAAGCGTCGCCGCGGCGTCGCCGCCGTGCTCGCGATGATGTTCCTCATCCTCTTCGGCTCGCTCTCGGTCGCCATGGCGATCTCGAGCAAGGGCAACATCACCACCGCCGCCACGCACCTGCACGTCTCCCGCGCCCAGAGCGCCGCCGAGACAGGCCTCTCCGTCGCCAGCCGCCGCCTCTCCAACGCCGCCGGCCGCTTCGTCATCTCCCAGAGCAACGTCGACAGCGCCTTCGGCTGGAACCTCTGGAGTGGCAACCTCCTCGCCCTGGGCCAGCACTCCGTGCTCCGCCCCGTCACCGGCCGCCAGGACATGCCCACGCCCTCCGGCCTCGCCGCGGCCCTCGCCGAGGACCACGCCCAGGACCAGGACATCGTCACCGAGGTCGGCATCGCCACCGCCGCGATCGGCAACCGCCCCGCCGGCATGAGCAGCGAGTACAAGTCCACCGAGTGGGTCTTCACCCCCGCCGTCGCCGTCGAGGCCCGCGCCCCCGGCTCCACCACGCCCCCCCTGGCCTACACCATCACCTACGCCCCCCTGGCCAACGGCACCGACATCCGCGCCATCGTCACCGGCTACGACTTCGCCTACGGCCGCGCCGGCCAGCCCGTGAAGCGCACCATCATGCAGGACTTCCGCATCGCCAAGCGCGTCCGCAGCGCCATCATCAGCCCCACCCGCGTCATGATCGGCAAGAACGTCATCGTCAGCGGCGACATCGGCTCTCGCTACACCAGCGTCGACACCGCCCACGGCCACCCCCTCGTGCTCCGCTCCGACTTCCGCAAGCTCGACCCCATCCTCGACGCTAAGCTCGATTCCTTCTACGCCTCCCTGCCCACTTACGACGTCGACGCCGACAACCGCCTCCGCGTGAGCCACCCCACCGAGGCCGGCGGCATCCCCTCCGGCGCCCAGGACTACGACGGCGACGGCACCCCCGACCAGGCCTTTGACGACGTCACCGGCGACGGCTACGTCGATGAGTTCGACCTCTTCCTCCGCCACTTTGACCGCAACAACGACGGCCGCGTCGTCCTCTCCTCCGCCCTCACCCTGGGCACCCCCGCCGAGAACGAGTCGCCCGAGTTCGTCCAGAGCGACGGCTCGCCCATCGACGACGACCTCGCCCTCCTGGTCGATTCCTACAACCCCGACCGCAACAAGAACGGCGTCTTCGGCTACATCGACGCCAACCGCAACGGCAAGTGGGACGCCGGCGAGATCATGCTCGACTTCGACTCCACCACCAACAAGTACCGCGACCAGGTCCTGGGCTACCGCGACGGCGTCATCGACAAGAAGGACCAGTACGCCAAGGTCGCCGGCCAGCTGTCCTTCCGCGTTGACCGCGCCGCCTGGACCAGCGCCCAGGGCGCCCTCCAGCCCGTGCTCCGCGGCCCCATCGCCCCCACCGAAGGCAAGACGCCCATGAGCTTCCAGGTCGGCGACGTCGACCTGCCCGACCTCAACGTCACCATCTTCGGCCCCGCCCAGTCCAACCTCCAGGCCGCCGCCGACGGCGCCACCTTCGCCCAGCAGGTCGCCAGCCAGCTCGGCGTCTCGGTCGGCAACCTCGCCACCTACGTCGAGACCCAGCCCTCCACCTCAACCAACCCGCGCTACCTCCGCGTCGACCCCGACACCAACATGGACGGCATGCCCGACAACTGGGCCACCGCCTACTTCGAGCGCACCCCCTTCAACTCCCCCTCCTTCACCGACTACTACTACCGCCCCGTCTTCGAGAACATGGTCTTCAAGGACGTGCAGATCCCCAAGGGCCTCAACGCCCTCTTCAAGAACTGCACCTTCGTCGGCGTCACCTACGTCCGCTGCGAGCAGGACAACACCCACCTGCTCTGGGGCGAGTACGGCAAGATGACCATCCCCGCCGGACAGACCCGCCCCCACCCGCGCTTCCCCCGCACCATCTACGGCGACACCGCCGGCGAGACCAGCTACCCCGTCATGCTCCCCGTCTCGGCCAAGCCCCCGAACCAGCTCATCCTCATGTCCATGGCCGAGCCGCTGGACCAGGCAGACCTTCCCGCCGACCAGGCCGCCGTCCCCCAGGGCTTCTCCAGCCTCCCCGATCCCCTCATCCTCAACGACTCCTCCGGCACCCCGCGCCGCGTCGTTGACACCAAGGCCCACTCCAACAACATCCGCTTCCACGACTGCCTCTTCGTCGGCTCGGTCACCAGCGACGCGCCCCTGGGCTACACCCAGGCCCGCAACAAGCTCCAGTTCACCGGCGCCACCCGCTTCGTGCAGGTCCACCCCAACTCGCCCAACGACCCCGCCCTCAACCCCCAGCCCTCCGACATGGCGGACATCAAGTCCAGCTCCATGATGGTCCCCAACTACTCCGTCGACCTGGGCTCCTACAACAGCCCCCCCGAGCAGGACCTCCAGCTCAACGGCGCCATCATCGTCGGCGTCCTCGACATCCGCGGCAACGCCCAGATCGACGGCGCCCTCCTCATGACCTTCGCCCCCGTCCTGGGCTCCGGCCCCCTCCGCGACGCCCTGGGCCTGCCCGC
Source organism: Planctomycetota bacterium (assembly GCA_023434205.1). GTDB lineage: Bacteria > Planctomycetota > Phycisphaerae > Phycisphaerales > UBA1924 > JAEYTB01. The sequence continues at coordinate 7,774 of JAEYTB010000224.1, forward strand.
CGGCAACCCCTCCAACTACAACACCACCATCGGCTACTTCGGACCCAGCGACGGCGACGAGGAAGCGCTCGACCCCAACGAGCTCCCCATGATCAACGGCGTCCGCATCGCCGGATGGGACGTTGACGGCGACGGCCTCGTCGATGTCGGCGCCGACCAGCCCCAGCCCGCGGGCTCCTCGCACGTCCCCTTCCACGGCTACGGCCGCGTTCAGCTCCGCTTCGACCCCAAGATGCAAATCCCCAGCGGCATCATGCTCCCCATGCTGATCGACCCGCTGCCCCACACCTACAGGGAGGGCCGCCCATGAGTAGCACCCCGAACCGTCGCCGCTCCCGCCGCCGCGCCTTCAGCCT
>JAEYTB010000247.1 GCA_023434205.1 Planctomycetota bacterium
CTCCTCAACCACGAGAAGCGCGCCACCGAGTACGCCCTGGTCGAGAGCCAACGCCCCAACTACACGATCAAGTTCCCCCAGATCGACGCCTACCACGTTGGTCAGTTCATCAACCTCTGGCAGATCGCCACGGCGTACGCGGGCCTCCTGCTCAACATCGATGCGTACGACCAGCCCGCCGTGGAACTGGGCAAGCAGGCCACCTTTGGCCTGATGGGCCGCGCGGGCTACGAGAAGTACCAGAACGCCGTGGCCCAGACCCTCGGCCCGCCGCGACGGATCATCTGATGCCGGGGTTTTATCTGACCTGCCCTGTCCCCGCGAATCCGCGGCGGGCCCATACACCCAAGGCCCGCACCGAATAACATGACGCCGTGATGCAGCCCGGCTGGTTCGGCCCATACCGCCTCGTCCGCGCCCTGGAGGCCACCCGCGTGGGCCCCCGCGAGACCAACCCCGCGCGCGCTCCCCACGCGCGCCGCTGGGCCGCCGTACACGAGCGGGAAACAAGCGGCCACCTCGTCTATACCCTCAAGCTCGCCAAGCACCGCCTCAACGCGCGGCGCTTCACCAACGCCCTGGAGCGGATCGCCCTCCTCAACCACCCCCACCTGCTCCCCGTGGAGACCTACTCCCTCGATGAGGAATGGGGCGGCGTCATTGTCACCCCCTACCTCGGCGACCCCGGCGGCGTCGTCACGCTCGAGGAACTGCTCGACGCCAAGGGCGGACGCATGGACCCCTTCGAGGTCCAGCGCGGCGTGACCCACCTGCTCGAGGGCCTCGCGGCGGCCCACGCGCAGGGTATCGCCGACGGCAACCTCTGGCTCGACCGTGTCCACGTTGACCCCCGCGGCTCGCTCCGCGTAGAGCTTGTCGGCCTGTGGCGCGAGATGTGGCGCGGCGGCGAGGTCGCAGAGGTGGTCGCGCGTGATGACATCCGCGCCGTCGCCGCGATGGCCTACCGCATGCTGACGGGCGTCGAGCACGGCACCGGGCCGGGCGCCCCGCTCGAAGGCCGCTGGGAGTCCTGGCTCCGGCGCGGCCTGGACCCACTCGACGGCTTTAGCACCGCGGAGGCCGCGCTCCGCGAGCTCCCCTCCGGGCAGGCCGTCGCGAAGTCTTTGGGAGCGTCCGGCGCGATCCGTGCCGCCGTGTCGCGCGTCCGCGCCGCCATGCTCTGAGATTGCCGGGCTATTGCGGCAGGGGCCGCGGCCGCTCCGCCGCCTTGTTCTCGGCCTCGCGCTCGGCGACGAGTTGCTTGATCCCGTCCACGTACGCCCGCTGCTCGGGCGTCATGCTCGACCGGAACCGGGCCTCGATCTCCTGCAGAATCCGCCCCGCCCGCGGCCCCTCCTTGGCCAGTTCCAGCCCCCGCAGCCACCCCTCGACCGGAGCCTTGAGCCCCTCGGCGACCTCCACCTGCCCGGTGCCGAGCAGCGCGGCGCACCGAAGAGCTGCGACCCGGTCGCCGGCCACCAGCTCATCCGCGAAGGGCGCGGCGTCCAGCGTCGCGAGGGCCGCCTCCGCCTGCCCCTGGCCCAGTTCCAGGTCCGCGAGCAGGGCCGCCCCTTCGGCGATCGCCGCGAGCTTGGCCGGGTCCTTGCCCTCCGACATCACCCGATCGGCCGAAACCAGCAGCCCGAGCATCGCCCGGCGCAGGACCAGGTCGCCCACATCTCCCGCGACGCTCAGCAGCTCCCCCGCCTCCAGGCCGTTGGCCGTCCGCAGGATCGCCCGCTGCGCCACGTCCGGCGCGGGCAGCGGCAGCATCAGCAGCCGCCGGACGCGCTCCGCCGTGGGCCCGTTCACCAGCACCGCCCGCGATGCCAGATCGAACAGGTCGCGGTCGTACGTTGCGGCGTCCAGGATTGCCTCCCCAAACTCCTCGTACCAGACCAGGGCTTCGCCGGCGGCCTGGCGGATGGCCGGCAAATCCGACTTCATCAGCGGTGCGAGCCGCTCGCGGTCCTCGTCTCCACCGATCGCGGCCATCAGCGAGACGCTCGCCGGCGTCATCTCCTCGGCCGTCAGCGCCCGCACCGCGCCCAGTAGCCGTGACCGGCCCTCCGGGGTGAGTTGGCCCGCGCGGTCCATCCACCACGCCGCCTCGAACGCCGCCTCCCGCGCGGGCGTCGGCGCCTCGACCCAGCGGAGCACCGCGTCGGTCAGACCAACGGTGGGCCACCGTGCCGCGGCCAGCAGCAGGTCCTCCGCCGCGGCGGCGTCGGTTTCTTGCACCAGCGCCGCACCGACCGCTTCCGCCGCGCCCTCGGGCGCAAGCTGCCGCACCAGCACCGCGGCGTCCGCGCGGACGCCCGGGTTCGGGTGCCCCAGCAACCGCAGCGACGCCCCGCCGACGGGCCCGTCGAGCTGCACGCCCGCCGAAAGCTCCCGCCGGACCAGCTCAAAGCCCAGGCGCCGGACCTCCGCCGTGTCGTTGAGCAGCAGCGAGCCCAGCAGGTCTGGGCGGTCCTCCGGCCGGGTTGCAAGGTGCAGCCGCCGCAGCGTCTCCACAAGCTGCCCCACGGCGGCCTGTCGGCCCTCTTCCAGCCGCCGCTCCCGCGCCGCGAGCGCCGAGAACAGCCTCGAGCGCCACTGCGCATCGGAGAGTTGCTGAACTTCCGCCACATACCCCAGCCACGCCGCGGGTTCCATGGCGATGTCGTCGCGGGCCGAGACGCGCGCCAGGCACCGCATGGCCGGCGCGGACGCCGGGCTTTCGTCGGCCACGTACCGCCCCAGGATCCGCACCGTGTCCCGCAGCCTGAACGCCCCCAGCGCCGGGATGATGCGTGCCGCTTCCTCCGGCGAGCCCGCCGCCGCCAGGTGCTGCGTCACCATCGGGAACAGCCGCACCGGCGCCTCCGCCATGCCCGCGAACCCATCGATCACCGCCTGCCCGGCGCTGGTCCCCTGCTCGGCCAGCATCTGCCGGAGCAGCCCGAGCACCACCGCATCCTCCGAGAGGGCGATCAGTTCTCGGGCCGCGTCGGCCCGCTGCTGCGGCGTGCTGAAGTCGTCGCGGATCACCACGACCGCCGCACGCGCCCGCGCCGGAAGCTCAGACTCCGCTTCAACCTGCGCCGCTTCCGCCTGCGCGATCGCCCGCGGCACGCACACCGCCCAGCCGGCGCACGCGACCAGCGCCAGCGCGTAACACCCGCGCCGTGCGATCAGCGATCTGCTGACGGCCCCGAGCAACATGCAAGAACTCCAGACACAAGGGTGCGAGCCACGCACCGGCACATCCTAGACCCAGCCCTCAATCCCGCGACGCCCTTCCCTCCAACTTTGACGCAAGTTCAACATCCCGGTCGCCCCGTCCCCACAGATTCACGACAATGTTCTGGTCCGCCTTCATCTCCCCCGCGAGCCGCAGCGCCTCCGCCACGGCGTGCGCCGCCTCGACCGACGCCAGGATCCCTTCGGTCCGTGCAAGCAGGTTCATCGCGTGGAGCGCCTCTTCATCACCTACCGCCGTGTACCGCACCCGGCCGAGGTCTTTCCAGTACGCGTGCTCCGGCCCCGCGAACCCGTACGCGAGGCCCGACGCGATCGTCTGCACCCCCGCCCCCTCCAGGGTGTACCCGGCCTGCCCCAGCGCCCTTCCGGGCCGGCCCATCGAGAGCGGCGCCGCGTGCTCACCCGGCGCGCCCGAGCGGCCGCCCGCCTCGACCCCCACCAGCTTCACCGCGCTGTCGTCCACGAACGGGTAGAACACCCCCGCCGCCTCGGCTCCCAAACCGACGCACGACACCACGACGTCGGGCAGCTTGGTACACAGCCGCAGCGACTGGGCCATCAGTTCCCGCCCGACGATGGACTGGAAGTCCCGCACCATCGCGGGCAGGGGGTGCGCCCCCACCGCCGCGGGGGGCACCAGCAGCACCGCACCCGGCTCGCGCCTCCAGGCCTCCCAGGCCGCCTCGAGCGACCCCATGCGCCCCTCGCCCTCGCTCACCCTCGCGCCGAACAGGCCCGCCACCTCTACCGCCCGGTCCTCGGTCGGCCTGAACAGCTGGCACTCCAAGCCCATGTGCGCCGCGGCGGCCGCCACCGCAACCCCGTGGGCCCCACCCGCCGTGGGCGCCACCAGCCGCCGGGCCCCCGCCTTCACCGCCAGCAGCGCGAACCCCAAGGCGTGGTTGATCGCGCCCGACCCGGTTCCGGCCAGGTCCTCGCGCTTCAGCCAGATTTTGGCGCCCTCGCCCCGGGGCAGCCTCCGGCGGGCCTGTGCGGTCAACCCCTCGGCCCCGTACAGCGGCGTCGCCCGACCGGCGAAGCTCCGCAGGTGCTCCATCAGTTCATCCCAGAGCCCCGGGTCCTCGCACGCCCGCCCGTACCAGTCCTCCACCTGGCCCAGGGCCGCCCGGAAATCCTCGCCCGCCTCGTTGCCCCCGTAGGCCCCGAACATCCCCTCCGGCGTGGGCACCTCCGAAACCCGCGGCGGGGGCGCGGGCTTGGGGGGAACCACCGAACCGTTGGAACGTGCTGGAGCGGGTGGCCTCATAGATGAGGTATTCATCGCCGGGCCACCCGGTTCGGCTTGAAGTTACGCCCGCCCCACTCTTTTACAGCCGGGTCGGGGCCAGCTCTGTGTCCCGCCCCAGGTGCTTCGCCCCCGCCAGCCAGGCCACCCCCGAAACCAGAAACATCACCGACACCACGAGGAACCCCACGTTCATGCTCCCCGCCGTGCCGTAGATCCAGCCGATGAGCGGCGGCGAGAGCGCATCCCCCAGCGTGTGGATGATCAGGATGTTCATCGCGAACGCGGACGACCGCAGCGACGGGTGGATCACGTTCGCGATGATCGTGTTCGTGGGCCCCGTGTTCAGGAACAGGCAGAAAACCGTGGCGAAGATCAGGCCCCAGGCGTAGGGGAACGGCGTCACCAGCACCAGCAGGAACAGCGGGAACCCCACCAGCATCCCCACACCCGAGACCACGAAGTAGCTGCCCGGGTGCCGGGCTCTCAGCCGGTCCGAGAGGTACCCGCCCGTCAGCGTCGCCGCCAGCCCCCCGGTCGCGAGGATCGCCCCGAAGATCATCCCGACCGCCCCCAGCGACCCCGCCTGCCGCACATCGTGCGCGTACTTGGGCATCCACACTGCGATGCCGCCGACCGCGAACGTCATCGCCGTCATCCCTACGGTGTTCAGCAGGTACGAGCGCGTCTGCCAGAACATGCGGTAGTCAGCCAGGGACGCCTTCCGCGCGGGGCCCCTCATCCCCACATCCGCCGACCCCCGCGCCGGCTCGGGCCGCAGCAGGCACACGAACCCCAGCAGCACGCCGGGCAGCACCACCGCCAGGAACGGCACCCGCCACCCGAAGTGCTCCCCCAGCACGCCGCCGATCCCGTACCCGATCGCGCTGCCCACCGGGATCGCCGCGTAGAACCACGCCAGCACGCTCCCCCGCCTCGACACGGGGTACAAGTCCGCGATCACCGTCGGCGCGACCGGCCCGTACGCCGCTTCGCCGATGCCGATCAGCACCCGCGTCGCCAGCAGCATCCCGTACGACTGGGCCAGCCCGGAGCCCCCCGACGCCAGGCTCCACGCGATCAGCCCCACCCCGATCAGCACCCACCGCCGGTACCGGTCCCCGATCCATCCGAAGACCGGCGCCACCAGCATGTACGAGACCAGGAACACTGTCGTCAGCAGCCCAAGCTTGGACGCCGCGACCGGGTCGTCCTCGCCCGACCCGGGAAAGAACTGGGCCTGGAGCAGCGGGAGCACCGCCGCGAGGATGTAGCGGTCGATGTAGTTGAACAGGTTGACGACGATCAGCAGCGCGACCGACATTCGGGCGCCGGGCTG
>JAEYTB010000041.1 GCA_023434205.1 Planctomycetota bacterium
CCGCGTACACCACCCCCGCCGCAACGTACAACCCCGCCCACAACGCCAGGTGCGACAACGCCGCGAGACAGCCGTGCCACCGAGATGTCTTCACCTCGGTGGTGTTCTCACAGTCGCTGTGCCGCACGTTCGCACTCTCGCACTTCTACTCCCCCGGTATAGACCCGATCACCCCATCCCACGGGCTGCTCGCGCTCGCGTACAGCTTCCGAGGGATCCGCCCCGCCAGGTAGCTCTGCCGCCCCGCCGTCCACGCGTGCCGCATCGCGTGCGCCATCATCACCGGTTCCCTCGCGTGCGCCACCGCGGTATTCAAAAGCACACCGTCCGCCCCCAGCTCCATCGCCACGCCCACATCGCTCGCCGCGCCCACGCCCGCGTCCACGATCACCGGGTACGCCGCATCGCCCTGCTTGAGCAGCTCCAGGCACAGCGTGATGTTCGCCCGGTTCAAGACCCCCTGCCCGCTCCCGATCGGGCTCCCCGCCGGCATCACGCTCGCCGCGCCGGCCTCCTTGATCCGCACCGCCGCGATCGGGTCATCGCTCGAATACGCCAGCACCTGGAACCCGTCCTTCACCAGCTCCCGCGTCGCCTCCACCGTCCCCATCGGGTCCGGCAGCAGCGTCTTCGTGTCCCCCAGAACCTCCAGCTTCACCCACGAAGCGCCCGGATTTCCAAGCTGCTCCAGGATGTCCCTGCCCAGCCGCGCCACCCGCACCGCATCCGCGGCACTGAAGCACCCCGCCGTGTTCGGCAGAATCGTGTACCGCGACAGGTCTATGAACTCCAGCAGGCTCTTCCCCTGCGCATTCACAAGCCGCTCCCGCCGCACCGCCACCGTCACCACCTCGCACCCGCTCGCGTCCAGCGCCTGCTGCATCAGCTCATAAGACGCGTACTTCCCCGTGCCCACGAACAGGCGGCTCTGGAACGCACGCCCCGCGATGTGAAAGGGGGCGAGCCCCGGTTCAGGCTGAATCATCTCGCCGGTGATCTGGCTGCTCATGGCCCACTGTATGGGCCCCGCACTCCTGTGTTTCGTGCAGAATCTGTCGCTCCCGTCCGACCCAGCGCACCGCCCCAGCCCGCCTCTCCCCTGCTCTACACTCCCCCCGTGACCCAGGCCGCGCACCCCCGCATCCGAACCCTCTCCACCCTCGTCGCCAACCAGATCGCCGCGGGCGAGGTCGTCGAACGCCCCGCCTCCGTCGTCAAAGAGCTTGTCGAGAACGCCCTCGACGCCGGCTCCACCCGCATCACCGTCGAGCTCGAGCAGGGCGGCATCGAGCTCGTCCGCATCACCGATGACGGCCACGGCATCCCCGAGCACGACCTCCCCCTCGCCATCGCGCCCCACGCCACCAGCAAGATCTCCTCCGCCCGGGACCTCGAACAGGTTGCCACCCTCGGCTTCCGCGGCGAGGCCCTCGCCTCCATCGCCTCCGTCTCCCGCCTCTCCATCCGCTCCCGCACCCCCGAGCAGACCGGCGCCGCGCTCCTCGAAGTCGACTGGGACCGCACCGGCGCCTACTCCGCCGACGCCGTCAAGCCCGCCGCGGGCCCCGTGGGAACCTGCGTCACCGTCCGCAACCTCTTCTACAACACCCCGGCCCGCCGCAAGTTCCTCCGCACCGTCGGCACCGAGCAGGAGCGCTGCCTCGATGTCCTCCGCCAGCTGGCCATGGCCCACCCCGCCATCGGCTTCCGCGCCACCTGCGACGGCCGCGTCGTCATGGACCTGCCCCCGGGCGAATCCCCCCGCGAACGCGTCCTCAGCGTCCTGGGCAGCGAGCTCGAAGACCAGCTCCTCGAGGTCCACGCCGACCAGTTCGACGACAGCCGCGGCCTCGCCCTCTGGGGCCTCATCGGCCTGCCCACCATCGCCCGCGGCACCAACAAGCACCAGTACGTCTTCGTCAACGGCCGCTGCGTCCGCGACCGCACCATCCAGCACGCCATCGCCGAGGCCTACCGCGGCCTCATCGACCCCTCCCGCTACCCCACCGCCGTGCTGATGCTCGAGCTCTCGCCCATGGGCGTGGATGTCAACGTCCACCCCGCCAAGGCCGAGGTCCGCTTCCGCGACGGCTCGCTCGTCCACTCCGTCGTGCTCCGCGCTGTCCGCGAGGCGCTCCGCGCCGCCGACCTCACGCCCTCGATCGTTCCCGCCTTCAAGCCGATCACGCCATCCAGCGCCGACGCCGCGCTGCCCGGCAGCGGGCTCACGCCAGCCGCGGAAGCCCCCGGCGCCGGCCTCACCCGCTTCGTCGACTTCTTCAAGCACCCGCAGCCGGCCGCCCCCGAGCCGCTCGCCTACAGCGCCATCAAAGACGCCGTGAGCAGCCCGCCGCCCGCGCCTACCGCGCCCCCCGAGCCCCAGCGCTTCGAGGTCAAGCCCATCGACCGCGTCCTCCAGGTCCACAACAGCTTCCTCGTCACGCAGGACGAGCAGGGCGTCGTCATCATCGACCAGCACGCGCTGCACGAGCGTGTCATGTTCGAGTACCTCCTCGCCCGCGTCTGGGCCGGCGGCCTCGAGAGCCAGCAGCTCCTCGCCCCCGCGGTCGTCGAGGTCACGCCATCCCAGCTCGACAAGCTCGCCGAACTCACCGCGCTGCTCGAAAAGATCGGCATCAGCGTCACGCCCCTCGGCAAGGCCAGCGTCGGCGTCAACGCCTTCCCCAGCTTCCTCTTCGACCGCGGCGTAGACCCCATCGAGTTCATGCAGGAACTCCTCGACAAGGCCGAGTCCGGCGCCCTCCGCCCCGCGCGCTCCAGCACCGAGAAGGACACCCACGAAGCCGCCCTCCGCGAGGTCCTCGACATGATGGCCTGCAAGGCCGCCGTCAAGGCCGGCGACCGCATGAGCGACCTCGAGCTCGCCGAGCTCGTCAAGCTCCGCACCGAGGTCGAACGCTCCAGCAACTGCCCCCACGGCAGGCCCACCAGCATCCGCCTCTCCATCAAGGAGCTCGAGAAGCTCTTCGGCAGGACCTGACGTTCTATCGGACGCTCAACCGCGCGCTTTTGCCTGCACCGCCCGCACCTGTTTCGTATGTTCACAGGTGCGGCATCCCCGCGTGAAGGAGCGCGCCAATGCGAAAGCTCGGGATTCTTCTGATCGTCTTCGGCCTCGTCCTGTTC
>JAEYTB010000305.1 GCA_023434205.1 Planctomycetota bacterium
CACCCACACCACCGCCGACATCGCCACCCTCTTCCCCAACCTCATGGACATCCGTGACGCGGCGTTGCGCGACAAGGTCGCCGCGGTGTGGAACGAGGCCCTCACCACCGGCTGCGGCGGCAAGGGCTGGACCTTCGACCAGATCCGCGCCATCCCCTTCACGCTCCTGGCGGGCAAGATCGACCTGCGCTTCGTCGAGCACCTCAACTCCTGCGCCAAGCAGTGCATCGCCATCGCCGGCGTGCTCAAGGAGGTCTTCGGCGACCGCATCCCCATCAACCTCGACCACCTCATCGCCGGCTCGCTGCTCGCCGATGTCGGCAAGATGCTCGAGTTCGACAAGGACGCGGGCGGCGCCGTCATCAAGGGCCGCTACGGCGACCTCCTCCGCCACCCCTTCAGCGGTGTCGCCCTCTGCTACAAGCACAACCTCCCCCCCGAGGTCATGCACATCGTCGCCACCCACAGCCACGAGGGCGACAAAGTAGACCGCACCATCGAGAGCTGGATCTTCCACCACGCCGACTTCATCGACTTTGATATCGCGAAGGTGCTGGGGAAGCAGGCGAAATAGGCGTGCCACTGACCTTCGTTCGCATACGAAGCGAGCCGCTCCCCTCACTCATGGACCAGCGTGACACCCGCGGCCCAAAGCCGCCCTGAGAAGGTTAGTGTCTTCGAGCGACCTGTGCTCACAACCACCGCCAGCGTTCTACACCACCCGCACCGCAATCACCGTCAAGTCATCCGGCCGCGGGCTCAGCCCCGTGAACTGCCGCACGTGCCACAACAGCTTCTCGATCAGCTCCGCGGCGGTACACCCCGGCTTCTCCGCCACCGCGCTCAGCAGCGCCTCGCGCACCCGCTTCTTCCCGAACCGCTGGCCCTCAAAGTTCGTCGCGTCCACCAGCCCGTCCGTGTACGCCACCACGTAATCCCCGCGCGCCAGGTCGTGTACCGCCCGCTGGTACACCTGCCCCGCATCGATCCCCACCACCATCCCCCCCACGTGCAGCTCGGTGATCGTCCCCGCGCCGCCCGAGCCCCCGCCCCGCCCCGGCCGCACCACCAGCGGCGGCTCGTGACCCGCCGAGCAGTACGTCATCCGCAGCGTCTGCGGGTTGATCACCCCGTACCACAACGACGCGAACTCGTTGTCCCGCGTGTCCTGGCACAACGCCACGTTCACGCGTGACACCACCTCATCCAGGTCGTACACCTCCTGCACGTGCGCCCTCAATGACGCACGCACCGACGCCATCAGCAGCGCCGCCGCCATCCCCTTCCCTACCACGTCCCCCACCACCATCCCCAGGTGCCCCGACAACTGCAGAAAGTCATAAAAGTCCCCGCCCAGCTCGAAGCTCGGCGTATAGCTCGCCGCCATCTCCAGCCCCGGCACCTCTGGCACCTTCCGCGGCAGCATTCTCCGCTGCACATCCGCCGCGAGCTGCAACTGCCGCTGCACCCGCTGCTCATCCCGCTCAAACTTCAGCAGCCGCGACTGCTCCAGCGCCGCAGCGGCCTGCTCGGCCAACGACCGCAGCAGCCGCCGCTCGCTCTCGTCAAACCCGCGCACGCGGCGCGAGTACAGCCGGATCACCCCCTGCGGCCGGTTCTTGAACACCATGCCGACATGGATCGCCGCGCGCAGCCCCTCCGCCTCCGCGCGGTCGGGGATCAGGATCCGCGGGTCGTGCGCCATGTCCTCCACGATCACCAGCTCCCCCGCCATCGCCTGCGTGTCGAACAACCGGTCCTTGCTCAGCGGAAGCGGGCTCGTCAGCCACTCCTGCGACAGCCCGCGCGACGCCTTCAGCACCAGGTCGTCCTCGACGCCCTGGTGCAGCCCATCCGCATCCTCGTGCAGCAGCACGATCGACCCCGCGTCCAGCTCCAGCACATCCAGCGCCGACTCCAGCGCCACCTGCAACACATGGTCCGGCCCCGCGGCACGCACCAGCATCGAGCTCATCCGCGTCAGCGCCGCCACTTCCTTCACCCGGTGCCGCAGCTCCACCTCGTGCTGCACCAGCTCCGTCGTCGTCCGCGCGAGCAGCCCCAGCGCCGACTCCAGCCGCTCCCGCGCGTTCTCGCCCAGGCTCGGCTCACCCTCCCCCACCATCAGCCACCCGATCGCCCGCCCCCCCACCGCCAAGGGGATCGACGTCGCCGTCTCCTGAGGCGGCGAGGCCCCGGTATCAACGACCTTCCACGCCGGTTCGCCCACCGCCCCCGACACGATCAGCCGCCCCACCGGGTCGCGCAGCTCCACCGCCACGCCCGTCAGCCTCGACAGCTCCGCGCACAGCGCCGCCAGCGACCCGTCCGTCAAAAACTCCGTGATCGTGACCGGCCCGCCCACCGACGGCGCGGGCACCGCCTCCAGCCCCGCGAGGCGTCCCAGCGCAGCGATCCCATTGGCCGGCTCTGTCTCTCCTGACATTCCCTCTCCGCTCCGGCCGACGTCCTGCTACCGCTCCACATTGTCCTCAAGCCACACCCGCCGCAGCACCGGGAGCAGGGGATCGGTCTTCCCCCGCTCGGTCCGCGCCAGCGCCTCCAGCCCATCGCGCACCGCGCTGATGTCCTTGGCCTGGAAACCAATGTAGGCCAGCAGCAGCGCCGACTCCTCGGGCACCGGGCTCTGGTTCGCCCGCGCCTTGTCCAGGGACTCCCGCAGCTCCGCGATCAGCGACCGCAGCCGCTCCTTCGCCGGCATCGTCGCGCCCGTGTACCGCACCCCGATCACCTCCGGGTGCATCTCCAGAAGCTGCCGCAGGTTCACCGCCGCGGACAGGTACAGCCCCGCCCCCAGCTGCGAGTTCATCCGCGCCGCCATCACCGTCACGTCCCCGGGCCGCATCGCCAGGGCCCGCGCGAACCGCTCCTCGGCATCAAAGTACTGGCCCTTGGCCAGCGCATCCTCGCCCGCCCGCACGTGGACATCGAACAGCGAGCCCGGCGTGCCGGTCGTGTACGAGCTCGCCTCGCCCCCCGCCCGCTTGATCAGGTCCATCGTCTCGGGGTCCATCGCCTCCAGCCGCTTCTTGCGCTCCGCCTCCCGCGCCAGCCGCCGCTCCCGCGCCTTGTCCAGCTCATCGCGCGCCGAGGCCGGGTCCCGGATCACCCCCGGCGGACGCAGCGACCTTCCTTCCCCGTCCTCGCGCTGCTGCTCCTCGATCTGTTCGCGCAGCTGCCGCACCCGCTGCTCCCACTCGGGCGTGTTGGCCTTGGGTTCCTCCGTCACTACCTCCGCCGTGGGCCGCGCACGACCATCGCGCCCCTCTCCCTCTTCTTTCTCCCGGCGCGGCGCGAGCGTGTCCAGCCGCACGCGCAAATCGTCGTACGCCGTCCGCACGCCGCGCTGGTTCGCCGAAAACTCAGGCCCCCGCGCCGACAGGTCCGGCCCGCGCTCGATCCCGCCCGGCTCCCCCGGCTTCTCCGCCAGCTCCCGCGATGTCAGCTGGTCATCCCGCAGCCGCTCGCGCTCCACCGTCAGCCCCGTCAGGCTCGACGCCGTGTACCGCTCCGCCCCCGCCTGCTTCCGCCCCTCGCCCACCAGCGCCGGCGCCAGCCCCATCGTGGACTGGAACGCCCCCGTCGCGCGCAGCGTCCCCACCGGCGTCACGTCCTGCCGCTGCAACAGCTCGCCCCGCGTGTCCACCCGCTGCGCCCCGTACTGGCTCTCGCGCACCGCCAACCCCGACGAATCCCGGCGCGTCACCGTCCCCGCCCGCGGCAGTTCACCC
>JAEYTB010000025.1 GCA_023434205.1 Planctomycetota bacterium
CGGCGTCGATGTCGGCGCCCAGGTGCCAGCAGGTGGCGCAGCAGTTGCCGGCCAGGCAGGCGAAGAACGCCTCGATGTCCGCGTCCGTCGCGCTGTCGCCGTCCCCGTCATAGTCCGAGGTCGCGCACACAGGCCCGCACGGGTTTCCCGCGGCGGTGAACACCACGCGCCGCGAGGTGTTGCCCGTGCCCAGGTCCGTCCCGGGGATCCACGCCGCCGCCACGCCGCCGCTGGCCTCGATGCCCACCGTGTAGTCGTCACCGCCCGGGCCGATGCCCGTGCCCTGCCCCGTGCCGCTGGTGTTGGAGGCCGAGATCGTCTCGTAGCGGAAGTCGATGTTGTTGGTGCCCTCGTGCAGCACCACCTGGAACGTCTCGTTGGTCAGGGGGTACGTGTTCACAGCGGTGTACTGCGTGACGCCGTTCCACTCGACGATGAACTTGCGACTGCCGACCTCGCCGGTCACCGCGTAGTACACGTCGCCCTGCTGCAACGGGTTGAGGTCATCCCACATGGGGTAGATGGCGTTGTTGGGCGTCGCCGCGGTGGGGATCGCGTCGTTGAAGAAGGAAGCGGAGGCAGTGGCCCCGAACTGGAGGTTGCCGTTGGACGAGATGAAGAGGTCGTTGTAGACGTTCTCGTAGAACTGGAAGGGGAAGGGCAGGGCCACATTCTCCGTGCAGTCGTCGCACGCGGAGGCCACGGTGGCCATCGTGCCGAAGGAGATAATGCTGGAGAAGGCCTCGGGGCTGGTCACGATCTCGTACGTGGGCAGGCCGCAGATGCTGCCGTCGCCGTTGTAGGACCCCCCGCCCTGCGTGCAGTTGTAGCGGGTCACGACCGAGCACGCGCCCGCCGTGCAGCAGATGCCCGTGCGTGCCGCGGTGACGGTCAGGCTGATGATGCCGGTGCTCGAGCGCGTCTCCGCATCCGCCACTGTGAACCCGATGGGCGCCTGCCCGGGCGTCACGAGCGGGTCGACCGCCGCGAGGTAGCTGAACGTGCCGTCGCCGGCCGTCACGTCGCCGTTGGAGCCGTCATCGAAGAACGCCTGCGAGGAGGGCCCGCCGATGCTGGTGAGGTCGCCCGTCACCGTGATGCCGGTGCTGGGAGGGTTGCTGCCCGGGGTGGTCGCCACCGTGAGCAGCACGCTGCTGTCGGCGGGCGCCGACGCGGGGCTGGCCGAACCCACGCCGATGGGCGGCGGGCTGGTCGGGCAGTAGAACGTCAGCTTGGTCCCGTCGAGCGACGAGGTGGTGTTGCAGGTGTGCTGCACGAACACCCCGTTGCCGTCCTGGATGCCGATGGTCGCGCTCACGCCCGCGTTGGGGATCGTGCCGTACACGTACTCGATCGTCCCGTTCTCGTGCAGGTTGAGCTGGTAGTTCAGGTGAACCGTGTTCTGCGCGTAGTACACCGTCCGCCACTCAAGGCTGAACACCCGGTTGGGCGCCGTCCCGCTCTCAGAGCTGAAAATCCCCGGCGCGGTCAGGTCCGTGCGCTGATCGTCCCAGTGCACATACAGCGTCGCGCCCGGCACGCTGTTGAACGCCGGCGCCCCCATCTGCGGCAGGCAGCCGTTGGAGTACCCCGTGTTCGTCGCGGTGAACGACGCCCACCCGTTGCTGCACACGTTGAGTGTGTTGTACGTCTGGCCGTAGAACGTGAAGTCAAACGGCAGGAACACCGGCACGGTCTGGTCGTCGCCGTGGTTCCCGATGTCGTTGACCCCGGGGTTGACGGTCCCGCTGCCCTGCTGCAGGAAGTAGTTCGAGCACTGACCCCACGCCGCCTCGGCCGCGCCGAGCGCGCACAGGCACAGCGCCCACGTCCATCCACGCCTCTTCATATGCAACCTCCACGGAAGAGAAGAACCCGCCGGGCCTCAAGCCCGGCACCACACCCTTCCCCGCAGAGTGACGAACAGACACCCCTTCGAACCCCACGGGGCACGACGGCTCCCAGCCTACCACCCCCGCCCGGCCCTGCATAATGAATTCGGCACGCTTCATGATCCATTGCGAGGGGGCCCGTCCGCGGTATGCTCGGGGCCCCGGAGGTGCCCGCATGCGAACGCTCGCCGCACGCCTGATCGCCGCTTCCGTTGCAGTGTCCGCCCTTGGGGTGGGTTCTGCCCTCGCGCAGCCCGCCAGCTTTGAGCCCATCCCGGACCTCCCCGGCGGCACGGCATTGGGCCGGGCCCGGGCCATTTCGGCCGACGGAACCACCGCCGTGGGGCTCTCCAGCAGCGGCAACGGGGATGAGGCCTTCCGCTGGACCCGCGGCGAGCCCTCCGCCCTGGCCCTGGGCGACCTGCCCGGCGGCGCGTTCCTCTCCGAGGCCCACGCCCTGTCCGCCGATGGTTCGGTCGTCTTCGGCTACGGCACCAACTCCGCGGGCAACACCGAGGCCTTCCGCTGGTCGGCCGGGGTCATGCAGGGTCTGGGCTTCCTGCCCACCGGCGGTTATGTCAGCCGCGTGTACGGCTCCAGCCACGACGGCCAGGTCGCCTGCGGCGAGAACCTGTTCCAGCCCACCGGCGCACCCCCGCCGCTGCCCATCACGCAGGCCTTCCGCTGGACCGCCGCGGGCGGCATGGAGGGCCTGGGCTTCCTGCCCGGCGCCGGCTTCCACTCCACGGCACGCTCCATGTCCGCCGACGGCTCGGTGATCGTCGGCTGGGCCGCGGATTCCACCTTCGCCAACCGCCCCTTCCGCTGGACGCAGGCGACGGGGATGGTGGACATCTCCGGCGGGGCGTTCTCTGGGACGGCGCGGGGTGTGTCCGCGGATGGACAGTGGGTGGTGGGGAGCAACTCGACGACGGGGCGGGCGTTCCGCTGGAGCCAGGCCACCGGCTTCACCGACCTGGGCGTGGCGCTTGGCGCGCCGAGCTCCGCCGCCGCGGCGGTCTCGGCCGACGGCCGGCGCGTCCTGACCGTGAGCGGCGGCCGCGCGTGCCTGTGGCGCGAGAGCACCGGCACGATGGAATACCTCCAGCTCGTGCTCTCGATCGACCACGGCATCGACATGGGCAACTGGAACCTGACCGTCGCGCAGGGGATCTCCGCCGACGGCACGGTGATGACCGGCTACGGCACCAACCCCGCGGGCCAGACGCAGGCGTGGGTCGCGGTGATCCCGCCCGAGGGGCCGGTCTGCGGGACCGCCGACTTCGATGGCGACGGCGACGTGGGGACGGACGCCGACATCGAGGCCTTCTTCGCGTGCCTCTCGGGCAACTGCTGCCCGACCTGCTTCCCCGGAGCGGCCGACTTTGACATGGACGGCGATGTCGGCACGGACGCGGACATCGAGGCGTTCTTCCGGGTGCTGGCGGGGGGAGTCTGCTGAGGTACGACGGCCCGGGCAATGAGCGCGGTTATGCGTTGGCGTTTCCGATCGCGGTCGCGTCGTCGGGCCCGGTGCTCGCGCAGGAGTGCTACCCCCGGCAGCCGTTGATCGCGGCGCTGGTCCGAGCAATCGCCCACCTACCCTTGTGGCCTTATGCACCTCTCCCTCCGCTGGGTCAACGACTATCTCTCGCCCGGTGATGTCTCCGCGACGGAGGCCGAGGATGTCCTCATGAACCTCGGCTTCCCCGTCGAGTCGTGGGAGGGGGACAGGTTCGACCTGGAAGTCACCAGCAACCGCGGCGACATGCTCTGCCACATCGGCGCGGCGATGGAGATCGCGGCCAAGACCGGGCGGGCGATGAAGGTCCCCCGGGCCGCCGTCGCCGAGGACGCCGCCGCCGGCCCCGCCGCGGACGCCCTCACCCTCATCAACGACGCCCCCGATGCCTGCCCGCTGTTCACCGCGCGGGTGATCAGGGGCGTGAAGGTCGGCCCCAGCCCCGCGTGGCTCCGCGAGAAACTCGAAGCCGTGGGGCAGCGGTCCATCAACAACGTGGTGGACGTGACCAACTTCATCAACTTCGAATCCGGCAACCCCTGCCACGTGTTCGACCTCGCCAAGCTCGAAGGCCGCACGCTGCACATCCGCTGGGCCCAGGACAAGGAGCCGCTGACGACGCTGGACGGCAAGAAGCGCGTGCTCGCGAAGGACGAGCTGGTCGTCGCCGACGCCGCCAAAGCCACGAGCCTCGCGGGCGTGATCGGCGGCGGCGATTCGGAGGTCTCCGGGGGCACGACCGACGTGGTGCTCGAGGTCGCGACGTGGGACCCCGCGACCGTCCGCCGCGCCTCGCGCCGGCACCAGGTCCGCACCGACGCCTCGCACCGCTTCGAGCGGATCGTGGACCCGCGCACCGTCCGCCTCGCCCTCGACCGCGCCGCTTCCCTCATCGCGCAGGTCTCGGGCGGGAAGGTGTGCCCGGGCGTGCTCGCGCAGGGCCGGCCGCTGCCCGAGACCGTGCGCATCCCGTTCCGCCCCAGCCGCGCCGTCGCGCTGCTGGGCATCGACATCTCCACCGAAACCATGGTCAAGCACCTCGCAGGCGTGGGCATCGGCGTCGAGCAGCTCGGACGCGGCGGGGAGGAGCTGCTCTGCACGATTCCCCCCCACCGGCCCGACCTCACGCGCGAGGTGGACCTCATCGAAGAAGTCGCTCGCCTCCACGGGCTGGACCAGGTCCCCATCCAGGACAAGATGCTCGTCGCCGTGCGTCCGCCGCAGGCCAGCGAGTCCGCCCGGCGGGCGATGTCCGGCCTGCTCACCGGCCTGGGGTTCTTCGAGACCGTCACCTTCAGCTTCTGCACGCCCAAGGAGGCGGCGATGTTCATGCCCGCCGGCCTTGAGGAGGTGCGAGTGGACGATGAACGCCGCGGCGGCGAGCCCAGCCTGCGGCCCAGCGTCCTCACCGGCCTGCTCAACGTCCGCAAGAAGAACCAGCACGCCCAGGTCCGCCTGCCCGGCGGCGTGCGCCTCTTCGAGGTCGCCGACGTCTTCGCCCAGCAGGGCGGCAAGACGGTCGAGAACGCCAACCTCGCCCTGCTCATCGACGCGCCCGCCAAGGGCAAGTCCGCGAGTACCGCCGAGCTCCAGCACGCCGTCCGCTCGCTCCGCGGCACGATCGAAACCCTCGCCCGCACCCTCGCCGGCCCCGCCGCGGCGCTCGAAGTCACGCCCGCCGCCCCGCACGCCCCGGCCTTCGACCCCCGCGCCTTCGCCACGATCACCCTCGGCGGCGCAACGCTCGGGTACGTCGGCCTGCTGACGCCCGACACGCTCGCGCACTGGGACCTCGCCGCCCCCTGCGTCGCGGCGGAGTTGAACCTCGCGCGGCTGCTCGCGGCGTACCCCCCCAAGGGGAGCGTCGCCGCGCTGCCCGAGTTCCCCGGCATCGAGCGCGACATCTCGGTGGTCGTCGGCGAGCAGGTGGCGTGGCGGCAGATCGAGCAGGCGGTCAAGGGCAGCGCACGCCCGCCGCTGGAGCACGTCGAGTTCGTCACGACCTTCCGCGCCGAGAAGCTCGGCAAGGGGAAGAAGTCGGTGACGCTGCGGCTCGCGTTCCGCGACCCCTCGCGCACACTGCGGCACGAGGAGGTGGACGCCCCGGTTGCGGGGGTCGTCGAGGCCCTCAAGAGCGCGGTCGGCGCCGAACTGCGCGCGTAAGCCTGTTTTTTTCGCCGCTTTGGTCGCCCTGGCCGCGGGGCGGTGGCAAACTACTGACTGACTCAGCCGGGGTCTGGTCGGTACAGGACCGGCTGAAAAAAGCCTATGATCGGGCGTCGGGGCCGTGGCCGGTATGGACGGCGCAGTGGGCCCCGCGAGACCAATGGAGGAGGTGCCGTGAGCAGCAGAACTTCGACCACCGTGACCACCAGCACCCCCACCCCGACCAAGGCTTCGACGCTCTGGCCGACGCCCGCGGAGATCGGCGATAAGCCGCTGATCTGGGTCAACGGCCACCTGCTCCCCAAGAGCAGGGCGATGGTCAGCGTCTACGACCACGGCCTGCTGTACGGCGACGGCGTGTTCGAGGGCATCCGCGTCTACCAGGGCCGCATCTTCAAGTGCCAGCAGCACATGGACCGCCTCTACCGCTGTGCCGCCGACATCAAGTTGACCATCCCCATCACCAAGGAGGAAATGGTCACCATCCAGCGGCAGTGCATCGAGGCCAACAACATCACTGAAGGCTACATCCGCCTGGTGGTGACCCGCGGCTACGGCACGCTGGGGCTCGACCCGCGCAAGTGCCCCGTGCCCGGCATCATCTGCATCGCCGACCAGATCTCGCTCTACAAGCCCGAGTTCTACGAGACCGGCATGCGGGTCGTCGTCGCCAAGCGGCCCAAGACGCCCGTGGCGTGCCTGGACCCGCGCGTCAAGAGCCTCAACTACCTGAACAACATCCTCGCCAAGGTCGAGGCCATCGAGGCCGGCTGCGACGAGGCGATCATGCTCTCCACCGACGGCTTCGTCACCGAATGCACCGGCGACAACCTCTTCATCATCAAGGGCGGCAAGGTCTTCACCCCGCCCATCACCAGCGGCAACAGCGGCGCGCTGGAGGGGGTCACCCGCAACTTCGTGATCCGCGA
>JAEYTB010000079.1 GCA_023434205.1 Planctomycetota bacterium
ACGCCAGTGTATTCGAGCGACGCTTCCGGCCCGCCCACGGCCCTTGGCGGTCGCCGCATCCACGCGAGCCGAGTGTATTCGAGCGACGCTTCCGGCCCGCCCACGGCTGCGGGGTGTTCTACCACCCGCCAGGGCGCAGTGTATTCGAGCGACGCTTCCGGCCCGCCCACGGCCCCAAGCACGTCCCCCAGCCCAAGGCCGTTAGTGTATTCGAGCGACGCTTCCGGCCCGCCCACGGCCTTCCGGCCTCACAGTAACACCAGCCAGGAAGTGTATTCGAGCGACGCTTCCGGCCCGCCCACGGCGGGTTCGTGGTCGTGCGGTTCACGCGCGAGAGTGTATTCGAGCGACGCTTCCGGCCCGCCCACGGCCCCGGCTACCGCGGCCACAAAACCGTCACCAGTGTATTCGAGCGACGCTTCCGGCCCGCCCACGGCGGCGCGGCGGTATCACCTTTCGCAGTTGGTAGTGTATTCGAGCGACGCTTCCGGCCCGCCCACGGCTGTTCCCGCTCACCTGCGTCGCCGTGACGGAGTGTATTCGAGCGACGCTTCCGGCCCGCCCACGGCTTCTGATGTACGTGGGAATGGGCAAAGAGCAGTGTATTCGAGCGACGCTTCCGGCCCGCCCACGGCGCGGGACGGCCGACGAGCCCGGCCCCAACGAGTGTATTCGAGCGACGCTTCCGGCCCGCCCACGGCCCTTCACGGCATGGGTGCGGCGTCGCCCTCAGTGTATTCGAGCGACGCTTCCGGCCCGCCCACGGCTGGCCGAGAGGCCGACGAAGGAGGAGGCGAAGTGTATTCGAGCGACGCTTCCGGCCCGCCCACGGCGGACGGAGATTCCGATGGGGGCGTGTGGTCAGTTTACACGAACAACGTCTCCGGCCCGCCATCAGTGCCGAAAATTCGACGGTCAAACGGACGGGTCGCGGACTACTTCATAGTGACCCGCTGGCTCCACCGGTAGCTGGTACCGGAAAATGACACCGTAACCTGTATTGATTCCGGGGCCCACGGGAGGCGTGGGTTTGGCTGGAACACGCGGGACTCGCCACGGGTCCACTGCTGGCCCTCCCAGCCCTTGGTGATCTTGTCGCCCCCGTTGTGGAACTCCAGTGCGACGGTCTGGGGCGGGAGGGCCGGGACGCCGTCGAGTGTCATGTGGAGAGCGGGGACGTAGTTGATGATGCCGTTGTCGATGAGCGTATACTTGAAGTTGACCTTGCCCTCGAACATGGCGCGGATGTCGTTGTCGCGCTCGCTTCCGTCGTAGGTGTACCCGATATTTTCGCTGCGCAGCTCAGACGACCAGATCGAAATGGATGCGGCCGACATGCCGAAGACGGTCTGCTTTCCAAGCTGCTCGCTGCCGAGAGCGGTGCCGATGCCGTAGCGGGCGTACCGCCAGGTGCCGGGCTCCCATCGTTCCACGAAGTGGACATTGCGGGCCTTGTCGCCGGTGTTGCCTGAGAGCGAGACTTGGACCAGGCAGTTGGTGAGCACCTTCCCGGAAGTGTTTTGGAGCTTCACTACGTCGTAGGGCCAGGTGACCCCGCCCCAAGACTCGTCGATATCGACCAGGAGGGCCGGTTTGTCAGAGGCAGGACCGGCGTACTCGGGGGCGAGCGAGGCGAGCGAGAGTTGAGCACCGCGGTTTCGTTGGAATGCTGCCGCGTGCTCGCGGGCGAGTTGAGAGAGTGTGGTGCCTGTCTGGACCGATCCCTGCAATCCCGCGAAGGCGACTTCGGGAGAGCCGGCAACGAGGCCAACCAGTAGTAAAAGACCATCGCCGCTCCCCGTGTTGGCGGACTTGAGGGAGCGGTGGGTCGTAAGGAAGTCGGTTTGAGCCGCAGCAGCTTCAGCGGCGAGCGCCGCGATCTTCACCGGGGCGGTGGCGAGGCTCTGGAACTCCATGCTTCTGCGGTTGGCTTCCGCATACACCTCGTCCATCGAAGGAAGACCGGCGGGTGGCGAGCCATCTGCGAGCATCGGGTCGGCGAGCGCTTTGGCCAAGGTTGCGAACTCCGCGGCTCCGGCGACCTTCGACTTTGAGCGTGAAGTGCCGCCGGTGGGAGATGCGGCACCCTGCGGAGGGTCGTCACACCCGCCGATGGCAAGCAAGGACGCGGCGACCAGCCCGGCGAACGCAATACCCCTTCGTTCCATAGCATCCCTCCAGAGACACTCCACCCTACTTGGGCACGGTCGTTTCGTCAATGCGGGGACGGGTGCGTTGTTGATGGAGCTTGGGTACCCTCCGTGCCATGCGTGAACTGTTCTTCGCCGCCCTTTTCGTCGCGGTCATCCTCGGCCTCGCCCTCGCCGCCAAACACTTCGGCCTGCTCGGCAAGGGGGGCGGGAAGGCTGCTGCTGGCGGTGGCGGCGAAGGGGCCCCGGATGACGCGGCCTCCGCGAAGGACGACGGCGCGGAACTCTGCCGTGCGCGTGACGCCCTGCTCACCCCCGCCGAGCTCAACTTCTTCCCCGTGCTGCGGGCGGTGGCGAGCCAGCAGTTTGGGGTGCTGGCGAAGGTGCGGCTGGGGGACATCCTGACGGTGCCGGGGCAGGGGTCGAAGCCGACGGCGGCGCGGAACCGCATCCAGCAAAAGCACGTGGACTTCCTGCTCGTGGACCCGGTGACCACGCGGCCGGTGCTGGTGATCGAGCTGGACGATGCGTCGCACGAGCGGCAGGACCGCAGGGACCGTGACAGCTTCGTGGACCGCGCGTGCGCCGCGGCGGGCGTGCCCGTGCTGCACGTGAAGGCCCGGCACGCCTACGCGCCGGCGGAGTTGGCGCGGGCGGTGGAGGACAAGCTGGGCCGGGCGCCCATGAACGCCGCCGCGCCGCGCTGAAAAGTTGCTCGCGAGCACCCACAAAAGGGGACGGGTTGATCCCCTTTGGCCAAACGGGTGTCCACCGGCCCCGATAAGAGCAGCGTGTGGGGGGCGGGAGAGGCGGTAGGCGGCGCCCAGGCGTTACAGACGGAACTTCGGCCCCGCAAGACACGGCGTTGGGGGATCGTCGCGCTCAAGCGGCGCGGGTGTGCTCCCGATTCAAGTTTCCGTCCGACGGATGCAACACCCTTCGCCGCCCGCTGCTCACACCAACACAAGCAGCCACGCGGCACGCAAGGGTCGCGCTCCGTCGGGCGGGCCTGAGTGATCATCAGACTCGGCGGCCAACGTCGGCCGCCGCGGGCCCTCGAGTCAACGCCTCGCATAGGAGGGCACGACATGTCCGACGCCGAGAACAACCGCACCGTGATTCCCCGCAAGCCCGCAGAGGCCGCCGCGTTCTTCGACGCGCACATCCCCGTGTGGGAGGCCCAGCACGCCCGGATCGGATTGCAGGAGCAGACCGTCGCCTCGATCAAGACCGCCAACACCGCGCTCAAGGCCGCCCTCGCGGCGCAGGAAGCCGCCAAGTCCGCGGCGAAGGCCGCCACCACCGGCATGCACAACGCTCACCGCAGCCTCCGCGAGGTGGGCCAGGACGGCGTCCGCGCGATCAAGGACTTCGCCCTCTCCACCAACGACCCCAGCGTCTACGAGATCGCGCAGATCCCCCCGCCCTCGGCGCCCAAGCCGCTCGCGCCGCCCAGCCAGCCCACCGACTTCAAGGTCGAGCTGACCAGCACCGGCGGCATCCGCATCTCGTGGAAGTCCACCGGCAGCAGCGGCGGGTTCTTCGCCGTCAGCCGCAGGCTCGCGGGCGAGGACGCCTTCGACCTCATCGGCAACAGCGGCCGCAAGTTCTACGTCGACAACACGCTCCCCGTGGGCACATCCGGGGCGACCTACATCGTCCAGGGCTGGCGCGGCGATGTCGCCGGCACGGCCAGCCAGCAGCTCACGGTCCAGTTCGGCGTGGGCGGCGGCGGCCTCGCGACCGTCAAGATGGCGGCGTGAGAGCGAGTGCAACAGTGCGATCGTGCGACAGTGCGACAGTGGGGCTCCGGCGTGTGCCGGGGCCCCTTTGCGTTGGGGAAGGAGTTCCTTAACGCGGAGGACGCGGAGAAGGCGGAGTAGCGCGGAAGGGACCATGAATGAGAGATGGTGCGCGCCGGTGGGCGGATTGAGTACCAATCCCCGTTTTTCATACTCCGCGAAACTCCGCATGATCCGCGTCCTCCGCGTACGGCCTTCCGCCTCTCCCACGGGCCCACGGACCCTGATAAGCTTGGCGTGCCGCGGGGTTGGAGACCCCCGGGAGAGGGGCTTTGAGCAGGAGCCGGGTCCATGGAAGGTGAGAAGCTGGAGGCGGATGTGGGGGCCGATGGAGGCGCCGAGGCCCCCGTGGTTGAGGTGGTCGCCGCCGAGGGCAAGTCGAAGAAGCCGCGGGGCAAGGCCCCGGCCGAGCCGGTGGACCTGGGCGTGAGCGTCGAGGAGCTCGCCCCGGTGCTCGAGGCGGTGCTGCTGAGCGTGGACCGGCCCACGCCCGCCGAGCGCCTCGCGGTCGGCCTCCAGCTCGCGAAGGTCAGGGGCGAGGGTGACGACGCGGCGTGCGACCCGGCGGAGCTCGCCGCGGCGGTGGAGCTGATCGGGCGGGCGGTCGAGCTGCTCAACGCGCAGTACGCCGAGACGGGGCGTTCCTTCCGGGCCCAGGGGGTGGCCGGCGGCTACCGGCTCATGACGCTGCCCGCGTTCGCCGACCGGATCGCGCAGTACCACCAGGCCCGGGTGAGCGGCAAGCTCTCGCGGGCCGCCGTCGAGACCCTCGCGATCATCGCATACAAGCAGCCGCTGACGAAAGCGGCGCTCGAGGCCATCCGCGGCGTCTCTTGCGGCGAAGTCCTGAAGACCCTGATGGACCGCCGGCTGGTCACGATCAAGGGAAGGGCCGAGGAGCTGGGGCGGCCCATGCTCTACGGCACGACCAAGCAGTTCCTCGACCAGTTCGGGCTCGTATCGATCAAGGACCTGCCCGCGCCGGCGGACCTGAAGCCGCAGGGGTAGTCAGATGCTTTGAACCGGGGTGGGCGTTGGCCGCGTAAAGGCCGGTGGAGGGACGCACGCTGGCCGCGGTTGGAACCCCGACAACTCCCCGGCTGGGTCGCACCGGCGCCGCCGCGGCGGTGGTGGGGCGGCGCTACCACTTCCACAGCGGCGGGATCGCGTACGCCGCGACCACGATCGTGCTGGTGATCGGCGCGGTCAACTCGCAGAACAACCTGCTCTTCTGGCTCTTCGGCCTGGGCGTGGCGGGGCTGGTGATTTCCGGGGTGCTCAGCGGGGCCTCGCTGATGGGGCTGCGGATCGAGCGCGAGAGCGCCGCCCCGGCGTCGGTGGGCGGCGAGGTGGTGGTGCGGTACCGGGTGATGAACACCAGCCGCGTGTACCCGGCGTACGCGATCACGATCGAAGAGCTCGAAGAGGGCGCGGGGTGGATGGGCGTGCTCTCGCGCCCCGTGGCGTTCGTGGGGTACATCCCGGCGCGGGGCGAGGTGGTGGTCGAGGCCCGCGCGCGGGCGGTGAAGCGGGGGATGGCGGTCTTCCGGCGGGCGCGGGCGTGGACGACGTTCCCCTTCGGCCTGACGCGCAAGTCCGTGACGTTCGAGCAGCACGGGCGCGTGCTGGTGCGGCCCTGGCTCGCGCCGGTGCGCACGGGCGTGGTCAAGGGCATCAGCGGCCGCGGCGAGGGCGGGCGCACGCTGCGGCGCTCCCGCGCCGGCGACGAGTTCCACTCGCTGCGTGAGTTCGCGCAGGGCGACAGCCTGCGGAGCGTGGCGTGGCGTTCCACCGCACGCCTTGGCCGGGCGGTGGTGCGCGAGATGGCCTCGCGACCGAGTCGGCGCGTGTGGGTCGTGCTGTGTTCGGACCTCGTGGACGCCAGCGCCGAGCAGGTCGTGAGCGTGGGCGCCGCGCTTGTGGCGCAGGCGCACACCATGGGTCTTGAGCCGGGCCTGGCCCTGGGCAACGGCCGCGTGATCGAGGCCGCACGCCAGCACCGCACCCTCGAGCGCGTGATGGACCAGCTCGCGCTCCTGACCCCCGCCGACGCCGAGGGCGGCGCGGGAAGGCTGCCCCTGCTGGCCAGCGCCGACGACGGCTTCCTGCTCGTCTGCTCCGCCGGCTCGGGCCCGGAGGGAATCCGCGGCGAGCGCGTGCTGGTCGAAGACTCCGCCCTCTACCAGCGCGGCCTGCCCGCCGGCTGGCACCCCGCCCTCGACGATGCCCGCGCCGTCCGTCGCAAGTGGTGGGAGAAGCTCGTCACAGCCTGGACCGGGGGTGACCCGTGACCGCCGCGCCCCTCTCCCCGTCTCGCTCCACGCGCCTCGCCCCGCCCCTGGCCCCATCGCAGCGCGAGCCCGAGCTCGACCGCCCCTTCCGCGCCGTGATCCTCCTGAACGTGCTCGTCGGGCTGTGCGGCTTCGGCCTGGCGAACGAGTCGCCGGGCATGCTCGCGGTCGTGACGCTGCTCTCCGCCGTGGGTTGGTACATCACCGAAGTGCGGGCCCGCCGGCACGCCTGGAAGGGGCTGCCGCGGTGGGTCACGGCGTCCGTGCTGGCCGTGCTGCTCGTGGTCGCCGTGGCGCGCGCGTGGGTGCTGCAGGACCTCGTCGTCGCGTTCTCCGAGTTCCTGGGCGGGATCATCGTGCTCAAGCTGTGGGAGCGGCGCGCTGTCCGCGACTACGGGCAGCTCATCACCCTGGCCCTCTTCATGACCATCGGCGCGACCCTCACCAACAACTCGGTCGTCATCGGCGCGGTCTGGGCGGTGCAGCTCCCCCTCATGATCGCGGGCGTCATGATGTTCCAGGTTTACGCGGCACGCGAGCGTGCCGCCGCCGTGGCAAAGCCGCCCGAGAAGACCACGCCCCGCCCCCGCACCGCGGGCGTGCAGCGCGGCGCCTTCCTGCGGCTGCTCGCCGGCGTGCTCGCGGCGGGCATGGCGATCTCCGCGGCGGTCTTCGTGGTCGTGCCCCGCGGCATCGGCGGCGAAGAGTGGGGGGCCTTCGGCATCAAGGGCGCGCGGACCACCGGCTTTTCCGAATACGTCGAGCCCGGCGCCGGCGACCTGATCAGTTCGTCGTACTCCACCGTCCTCGAGGTCGCGCTCCTGGGCCCCTCCGGCGCCCTGGGTGGCCACGGCCAGTTCCACTACCTCCGCGGCACGGTGCTTGAGGTCTACGACCGCGGCGTCTGGCGCGAGCCCATCCAGTCGCAGCGCTCCGGCCTCAACCGCGAGGGCCGGGGCGGGCAGTGGATGCGACTCGACGACCCGCGCGGCGGCGAGTGGATCGAGCAACGCGTCAACGTGCTCGGCGGCGGGCGGAAAGAGATCTCCCCCCTCTTCGCGCTCTACAAGCCCACCGCCGTCAAGATCGACGACGTGACCCGCCCCAGGATCAAGTTCGACAGCGAGACCGGCAGGCTCCATCGGCAGGGCTCCGCCGCACAGGTCAGCTACGCCGTCCGCAGCAGCGTTCCTCCGCCGGCCCCGGACAAGAGCGAGCGTGTCCCGCCGCGCGACCAGTTCCCCTCCCGCGCGGTGCGAGAGGTGGCCGAGACGCTGCTCCGCCGCGCGGATATCGAGCCCGACCCCCAGAAGCGCCCGCTCGCCGACGACGAGCGCGCCGCGCGGAGCTTCGTCACCTACCTCCGCGGCTTCGAGTACGCGACGGACCAGCTCCGCCCCCCGATCGGCGTCGAACCCACGGAGTGGTTCCTCCTGACCGCCCGACGCGGCCACTGCGAGTACTTCGCCTCGGCGTTGGCCGGCATGTGCCGCTCCGTGGGGATCAACGCGCGGGTCGTCGCGGGCTACCTCGCGAACGAGTTCGACCCCGAGCGAGGCGTCTACGTGGTGCGAGAGTCCGATGCGCACGCCTGGGTCGAGGTCGACACCGGCCCCGGCGGCTGGCAGATCATGGACGCTACGCCCGTGGCGATGTCGCGCACCGTGCAGCAGCCCGGCACTATGGAGCGCATGCGCCGCTTCATGGCCGGCATCACCGACTTCTGGAACGCCCGCGTGGTGACGTTCGATGCACGCCGCCAGGAGAGCCTCCTGGGGTCGCTCGGCTCCGCCCGCATGCTCGAGAAGCTCGCCATCCAGCAGCGGACCTTGCTGCAATGGTGGCGCGAGGTCCGCCGCCGCGGCGAGGTCCCGCTGGTGCTGGGCCTGAGCGTCGGGGCGCTCGCGCTCAGCGCCGGGATCGTCTGGGCCGCACGCCGCGCGTGGTACCGGCGCGAGCGCCGGGTGTGGGAGGTAGGCTGGGCGATGCGCGGCCCGGAGCGGCGGGTCTACCGCGGCCTGCTCGCGGCCCTCGCCGAACGCGGCTTCCCCAAGCCGGTGTGGTCGCCGCCCGCTATCTATATAGAAGAGATCGCCGCGGTCGACGCCGGCCTGGCCGAGCGAGCCCGGGCGGTCGTCCAGGCCGTCTACGCCGCGCGTTTCGGGGGCCGGGCCGACGCCCTCGCAGACGCCCAGCGCGCCCTCGACGCGCTGCGTGCCCGATAAAGCCCGCGGTATCCGCGCCGCGCCCGCCCCGCCCGGGCCCTCGACCCCGCGATTCCCGCCGTTTCTTCAAGCGCGGCTACCCGCTGGCCGATGCTCCTGTACCCGCGGCCTGCGCGCACCCAGCGACTCCACGGGCGCACGGGGACTCAAACATGCCCGCGAACCGATCGAGGACCGACCGTTGGCGCGACTCGCTGCATCAAATTGCGGAGCGCGGCGGCGGCATCGAGTTCACCGTCGCCCGGCCCCGGGGCGCGGACGCCAGCCCGGACCTGGTCTGGCGCGTGCGGCTGCTCGCGGTCGGCGAGCGTGAGCTCGCCCTCGAGCAGCCGATGGCCATGGGCCAGCCCCTGAAGTTTGAAGAGAACATGTCGCTCATCGGCGTCATGGCCGTGGGCCAGAACCGCTGGATGTTCCACACCAGGGTCCTGGGCTCCCGCACCACCCCCGAGTTCCCCCGCCTCACGGGCCTGCGCGTCGCACTTCCCGAGACCGTCGAACGATGCGCCCGCCGCGACTTCCTCCGCATCTCCACCGCCTCGCTCAACCTGCCGGTCGTCGAGTGCTGGCCGCTGCTCGATCCCTCCAGCGTGGTCGGCCCCGAGGTCGCCAACCGCGCCGCGATCATGGCCCTCCAGCGCGGCGAGCCCATCCCCGCCCAGGGACCCGACTCGATCCTCCTGCCCGAGGTCGGCCCCTCGTTCTCCGCCCACCTCATGAACATCGGCGGCGGCGGCGTCGGCCTGCTCGTGGGCAAGAACGACATCGCCGCGGCGGAGCGCTCTCGCCTCATCTGGATGCGCGTCAACCTCGCGCCGCAGATCCCCGCACCCGTCGCCCTCACCGGCCGCGTGGTACACACCCACCTGGACAGTGCGCAGAACCTCTACGCGGGCGTGGCCTTCGAGTTTGCCTTCAACCCCGCGCACAAGGACTTTGTGGTCGACCAGGTCACACGCTACACCAGCCGAGTTCAGCAGCAGGCACGGGCCGCGGCCTGAAGCCCCGCCGCTCGCTACGGCTGGAATCCCTTGCCCACCAGCACGGTGACGTTGCCCGCCTGCGTCGAGATCCGGTGCTCGTGCTCGCCGTCATTCAGCGTGGCGGTGTAA
This sequence comes from Planctomycetota bacterium, assembly GCA_023434205.1. Taxonomy (GTDB): domain Bacteria; phylum Planctomycetota; class Phycisphaerae; order Phycisphaerales; family UBA1924; genus JAEYTB01. Next base: position 9,581 of record JAEYTB010000079.1, read on the forward strand.
ACGCCCTTCTCAACCCGCACGTTCTTCGTCTCGGCACGCGCCGCGTCCACCGTGACGGTGCCCTGCTCAGCGCTGGCGACGATCTGGCCCGCGCTGCCCCGTCCCATGCGGACCTCGATGCCTCCCGCCTGCGAAATCAAGAGCATGGGCGCCGTGATCGCGTGCCGGGTCTGGATGAAGATCGCCGGCCCGTCGTTGAAGGGCAGTGAACTGTGAACCTCGATCGCCCCGCGCACATCGCGGAGCGTCACCAGCCCGTCCTCGTTGCGGACCCGGACCCCGCCTACCGCGGGGAGCGTGACCGTGATGTCCACCGGGGTATCCGGGGCGCCGGTGTCCTGGGGCGTCGAGAGGATGCGGAGCACGGGCAGGCCGCTGTCCAGCGACATCGACGCCGCGGTCCACCGGACCTCCTGCTCGATGGGGTGCCCCGAGCGCGGCACCGCCCGCACATCAGGCCCCAACGCTTTGGGGTCCACGACAACGGTGACGCTCCCCCGGTGGTTGTGGATGTCCAGGGCCGGGGCCGTGCCCTCCGGGATGGGCGTGTCCAAGCCGGTGACCGGCACCACGCCGACCTGGGGGAGGTTCGCGCAGGCAGGAAGCAGGAGACAGGCGAGCAGGAGCAGGGGCAGGCCGGCGGTTCGTGGTCTGTTCATGCGTGGTCCTTGACAGGTCCTTCAAAAAACGGCCAGGGAGGCGGGTCACCCGGTGGGGGTGGTTCCTAGCATACTCCAAGCCCGGGTGCTCGTGCCGGTGTTTGCTCATGACCGGCGGGTGTGCCCGGGGCGGATCGACGGACAAAGCCTTTGCATTGGTCCGGCCGGGGCTCATCACGTGTTCATGCTTTGCTTATTCGCCCCCGCAGGACCTGAACAGCACTCCGAACGCCCGCGGCGAAGGGTTGAGCCGCAGGGTCTACGCACACTCAACCCCCGGACCGCGACAACGCAGGAGGGCACGGCTTGAGGACGAACGTGTGCAGCCCGGACCGCCGCCAAGGGCGGGCGCTGCGCGCGGGGGTCGCTCGGGCGGGCCGTCGTACCGGGGTGTGAAGGGCGTCGAGTGAGGCTTGGGTGTCCGCCGCCGCGGCCGGCCGATTGAGGCCGGTGGTGTGGTATGGGCGAAGGACTCGAGCTGTGGACTACCAACTGATCGTCGGGCAGGTCGCGACGGGGGCGGCGGTGGGGATCGGCGTGGCGGGGATTGCGCTGGGCGTCGGCGCGGGCGTCCTCATCGCCCGCTCGCTCGGCGCCAAGTCCCTCGCCAACGCCCGCACGCAGGCCAAGGAAACCCTGGAGAAGGCCCAGGCCGAGGCCAGGACCACCGCGGAGAAAATCCGCATCGACGCCGAGAAGGAACTGCTCGAGCGCCGCACCAAGGCCGAGGAAGAGCTCGAGAAGAGCCGCGCCGAAGTCCGTGAAGTCGAACGCCGGCTCTCAAAGCGCGAAGACGCCTTCGACCGCAAGGAAGAGTCCCTGAGCGCCAAGGAGCAGGCACTGTCCCGCCAGGCCGAGCAGGTCCGCCAGCGTGAGGAGCGGATCGGCGCCCGGGAAGCCGAGCTCGACCGCGTCTACGCCGAGCAGAAGGAGCAGCTCCAGCGCGTCGCGGGCATGTCCAGCCAGCAGGCCCAGCAGGTGCTCCTCCAGCGCGTCGAGGAGGAATCACGCCACGAGGTCGCCAAGGTCGTCCGCAAGACGCTGGAGGAGGCCGAGACCAACGCCAAGGACAAGGCCCGCGAGATCACCCTCATGGCGATCCAGCGCTACGCCAGCGAGCACACCAGCGAGAGCACCGTCCGCAGCGTCGCCATCCCCAGCGACGACATGAAGGGCCGCATCATCGGGCGCGAAGGCCGCAACATCCGCGCCATCGAGAAGGCCACCGGCGTCGACATCATCGTCGACGACACCCCCGGCGTGATCGTCGTCTCCTGCTTCGACAAGGTCCGGCAGGCCATCGCCGTGGAAAGCCTCGAGCGGCTGATCAAGGACGGCCGCATGCACCCCTCCCGCATCGAGGAGGTCGTCGAGAAGGTCCGCAGCGAGGTCGCCGAGCAGATCAACAAGCACGGCCGCGAGGCCGCCCTCGAGGTCAACCTCCGCGGCATGCACCCCAAGGTCATCGAGGCCATGGGCAAGCTCTACTACCGCACCAGCTACGGCCAGAACGTCCTCCGCCACAGCGTGGAGGTCGCGTTCCTGTGCCAGATCATCGCCGAGCAGCTCGGCCTGGACGGCACCGTCGCACGCCGGTGCGGGTTCCTCCACGACATCGGCAAGGCCATGGACCACGAGATGGAGGGTGGCCACCCCAAGATCGGCATGGACTTCGCCCGCCAGTACGGCGAGAAGGAGCCCGTACTCAACGCCATCGGCGGCCACCACGCCGACATCCCCTCCACCAGCTTCTACACCCCCATCGTCATGGCCGCCGACGCCGTCTCTTCCGCCCGCCCCGGCGCGCGGCGCGAGAGCATGGAGAAGTACATCCAGCGCCTCAACGAACTGCAGGACATCGCCCTCAGCTACAAGGGCGTGAACGAGGCCTACGCCATCCAGGCCGGCCGCGAGGTCCGCGTCATGGTCGACGCCGCCCGAGTCGGCGACGACGAGGCCTACCTCATCGCCCACCAGATCGCCAAGAAGGTCAGCGAGGAAATGACCTTCCCCGGGGAAATCAAGGTCACCGTCCTGCGCGAGACGCGCGCCATCGAATATGCTCGCTGAACCCCACCACTGAAAGCAGAGGGAGCCGTATGCACCAGGTCCGCATTTTCATCGGGAAAGAAGACGACACGCTCCGCCTGGCCAAGGAAATGAACGACTGGCTGGCCCACGACGATGTCAAGGTCGTGAACATCTTCGGCAACATGTCCCCGCAGACGACCCTCGAGCGGGCCGAGGGCGGCCGCCTCCTGGGCGCCGAGGGCGGCGGCCGACGCTACGCCCCCTCCGACATCATGCTCGTCGTGGTGTTCGAGCAGTCGAAGTAGCCGCTACCGCCGCGCGCCCTCCCAGCTCCACCGCAGCCCGGGGTCGAACACCGTCACCCCCGCGCCGTCGAGCAGCTCGCGGGCCAGGCGGTCCATCTCCATCCGCTCCTTGCGGGACTTCAGCCGCGCCCGCACCCGGGCGCGGTCCGCCTCCGTGGGCGTGCCCGTGGGGGCGATCGCCTCTTCCACAACGACGATCCACGCGCCCTGACTCGTCGCGATGATCGGGCTCACATCCCCCGGCCGCAGCGTGGGCAGCACCGCCCGCAGCGGCGCCGGGAAGGCCTCATCCGCGGGGCTCAGCTCCGGGATCGAGCCGCCCCGCGGCGCCGACTCGTGCTGCGAGGCCCGCACCGCCCACTGACCGACGATCGCCACCGCCAGGTCGACCCGCTCCGGGGGCAGCGGCCGCGCCCGCTCGGCCTCCAGCTCTTCACGGGTCTTGCGGAAGTCCGTCAGCGGCCGCAGCGACGCCTCGATCTGAGACCGTGTCCGCGCCGCCTCCCGCTCGTTCTCGCACTGGATCACGCGGCAGCGGAACCGCGGCCCAAACTCGATCGCCACCGCCCGCTCGACCTCCTCGTTCAGCAGGTGAACCCGCGCCTGGCACAGGGCCCGGAGCTGGGCGTTGCGCAGCAGCATCGCCTCGAACCGCGTGGGCCCCAGGCCGCGGGCACGGCGCATCGATGCGAGCGTGGCCTCCGCCTGCTCGGGTGTCAGGCGGGCCTCCTGCGCGATGGTGGCGAGCAGGGCGGCCCGCTCGGCGTCGACCTGCGCCGGCGTGACGGTGAGGCCCGCGTCCGCCGCGGTCCGGGCCAGCGCCCGGTCCAGGATGACCTCCTCCAGCACCACGGCCCCCGCGGCCTCCGCCATGCGGGCGTGCAGGTCGTCACGCGTCACCGGCGTGTGATCGATCAGGGCCGGGGGAGGGGCGTCCGCTCGGCCCTGCCGCTGCGGCTGGACCGACTCCTCGGCCCTCATCACCCCCGCCAAGGCGGCGGGGGGCGCGGGCGGGTTCGAGGCACAGCCGGGGAGTGCCGCGGCGAGGAGGCAGAGGGTGCGGTGCATGGCTCAATCGCAGGGGGGCCCGGGGAGGAAGTCAAGGACGTTTGCATCGGGCGAGCTAACCTAAGGGTCCACAGGAGGCATGGCGATGAAGGTGCTGGTCGCGGACAAGTTCGAACAGGTCGGGATCGAGGGTCTCAAGGCGTTGGGCTGCGAGGTGCTTTACGACGCCGGCGCCGGCCCAAAGATGGCCGAGGTCGTCGCCGCGGTTGACCCCGACATCCTCGTCGTGCGCTCCAGCAAAGTCCCCGGCGCGGCCATGGAGAAGGCCCCGCGCCTCAAGGTCATCATCCGCGCCGGCGCGGGCGTCGACAACATCGACGTCCCCGCCGCCACCAGCCGCCGAATCCAGGTCTGCAACTGCCCCGGCATGAACGCCGTCGCCGTGGCCGAGCTCGCCATGGGCCTGCTCATCTGCTGTGACCGCCGCATCCCCGACCAGTGCGAGGCGCTCAGGGCCGGGAAGTGGAACAAGAAGGGCTTCGCCAAGGGCAAGGGCCTCAAGGGCATGACCCTAGGCGTGATCGGCGTCGGCGCCATCGGCCAGGAGGTCATTAAGCGCGCCGTCGCCTTCGGCATGGACGTCGTCGTCTGGTCACGCTCCATCACCGCCCAGCACGCCCAGGCCTTGAACGCCCGCTTGGGCGGCAACACCACCCCTGACCTCCTCGAGCTCGCCCGCACCTGCGACGCCATCACCGTCCACCTCCCCGCCGCCCCCAGCACCAACAAGCTCTTCGGCAAGCAGTTCTTCGACGCCATGAAGCCCGGCGCCTACTTCATCAACACCTCCCGCGGCAGCCTCGTCGACGAAGCCGCCCTCCGCGAAGCCGTCCAAACAAAGGGTCTCCGTGCCGGCCTCGACGTCTACGAAAACCAGCCCGCAGAGGCCGAGGCCCCCATGGACTGCGAAACGGCCCGGATGATGGGCGTCTACACCACCCACCACGTCGGCGCCAGCACCGACCAGGCCCAGCTCGCCGTGGCCGAGGAGGTGGTGCGGATCGTCAAGGTCTACAAGGAAAAGGGCAAGGTCGAGAACAGCGTGAACCCCTGATTCCTGTCAACCCCCGATCCCGCCCCTCCGTCGCGGGAGTGGGGGGGTAGGGACTGGGGCACGCAATCGTTCTTGCGGAACGGCCCGGAAGGTCGATAATGCCCTCTACAGGCTGGTCCTCCGGCCCCGTTGCCGAACCCGTCCCGGGAGCACCCACATGTTCGAACGAATCTCTCGCAGCTGGGCCTTGTCCAAGCAGAGCTGGCACGTGCTCAAGAGCGACAAGCAGCTGGTCATCTTCCCGCTCATCAGCAGCATCGCCTGCCTGCTCGTGCTCGCGAGCTTTGCGCTGCCCGTCATCGCCATGACCGACTTCGAAGCCCTCAAGAACCACAAGGAGGGCGACCCCATCCCCATGCTCCAGGGGCCGACGTACTACATCCTCCTGTTCGCCTTCTACTTCGTGAACTTCACAGTCATCTCGTTCTTCAACGCCGCCCTCATCGGCTGCGCCATGCGCAAGTTCGAGGGCGAGGAGGCGAGCGTCGCCACGGGCCTGAAGATCGCCGCGTCCCGCCTGCCCCAGATCCTCGGCTGGGCCGCGATCAACTCCACCATCGGCATGATCCTCCGCATGATCGCCGAGAACTCCGGCATCATCGGCCGCATCATCATCGGCCTGATCGGCTTCGTCTGGACGATCGCGACCTACTTCGTCGTCCCGGTGCTCGTCGTCGAGAAGATCGGCCCCATCGACGCCGTGAAGCGTTCCGCCTTCATCATCAAGAAGACCTGGGGCGAAAGCCTGGTGATCAACGTCGGGCTTGGCGCTGTGTCCGTCGCCGGCTTCTTCCTCTCGCTGGTCCCCCTCGCCCTCGGCATCGCCCTCGCGATCAGCACCGACACCTGGCAGCCCCTCGCCGTTGGCGCGGGCGTCATGATCATGATGCTCATCCTGCTGGCCCTGGTCACCAGCACGCTCAAGGTCATCCTTGTCGCCGCGGTGTACCGCTACGCCGCCACCGGCCTGGTCCCCGAGCAGTTCGACGGCGACCTGCTCAAGAAGGTCTTCCGCGACAAGAAGGCCGCCAAGGGCTGACCTCGGCTACCACCCCGAAACCACCCGCGACCCCGGCCCGTGCCGGGGTCGTTCTGCTTCCACCCCGCCGCCTTCACGGCCAATTCAGCCCCCGCCCCACCCGCGCGGCGACCCTTGGCTCCACAGGAGCAACCCCATGCGCACCACCCCTCTCGCCGCGGCGGTCCTGGCCCTTCTGCCCCTCCACCTCGCGGCACAAGACAAGCCACAGGCCGACCGTCCCCCAGACTCCGTCGAGACCAGCGCTGGCCGTCTGCGCATCGAGAAACTCGCGACGCTCGAGTTCCCCTGGGGCATGGACGTCCTGCCCGACGGGCGGGTGCTGATCACCGAGAAGCCCGGCCGCCTCCGCGTCTGGGAGCGGGGCCAACTCTCTGAACCCATCGCCGGCCTCCCGGACCTCGTCTACCGCGGCGAGAAGGACCAGGGCGGCCTCATGGACATCGCCGCCGACCCCGAGTTCGAGCGTGAGGGCTGGGTCTACTTCTCCTTTGTCGAGGCCGCCGAGCAGCAGTCGCCAGAGGCCGCCGAAACCGGCGAAGTCCGCTTCGGCGATGCGCTCGACACCAGCGACAACATCATCCGTGCCGGAGCCGTCGCCCGGGCCAAACTCGACGGCAACCGGCTCACCGATGTGGAAGTGATCTGGCGCCAGACGCCCAAGACCCTCGGCCGCGGCCACTTCGGCAACCGCCTGGTCTTCGCGCCAGACGGCACGCTCTTCATCACCTCCGGCGAGCGCATGCGCTTCGACCCCGCGCAGAGCCTCAGCTCGAACCTCGGCAAGATCGTGCGAATCAACGCCGACGGCACCCTGCCCCGCGATAACCCCTTCGTCGGCAAAGAGGACGCTCTCGGCGACATCTACAGCTACGGCCACCGCAACATCCTCGCCGCGGCGATCGACCCGGCGAACGGCAACCTGTGGGCGTTCGAGATGGGCCCGCTGGGCGGTGACGAGGTGAACCTGGTCCGCGCCGGACAGAACTACGGCTGGCCGCTCGTCAGCAACGGCGACAACTACGCGGGGCCGGAGATCCCCGACCATCCGAGCAGACCCGAGTTCACCCAGCCGGTGCGGACGTGGACGCCCGTGGTCTCGCCCTCGGGCGCGATGTTCTACCAGGGCCGCTTGTTCCCCGGCTGGAGGGGCAGCGCTCTGGTCGGTGGGCTCTCCTCGCAGTGCATCGTCCGGCTCGTGTTCGACGGCGAGCGCGTGCGGACCGAGGAGCGGATCGAGCTCGGCCGGCGTGTGCGGGACGTGGCCGAGGCCCCCGACGGGTCGATACTCCTGCTGATCGACGACAAGGACGGCGGGCTGCTGCGGCTGACCCCCGGCGGCGGGGACCGAAGGGAAGACGGCGGGGCCGCCCGGCCCCCGCGCGAGTAGGGGGCTCCCCTCGGCAGCGCCCCGGGATGGACTCCTAGAATGCCGTGACCTACCGAGGAGACCCCACTGATGAGCGCTGTCGCCGCCAAGCCTTCCAGCACGCCCGCAGACCTGCACTCCTTCCGCAACGACCCCGCCGGCCGCTGCTTCAACTTCTCTGCCGGGCCCGGGTGCCTGCCCGAGGAAGTCATCCAGCAGGCCCAGCAGGACCTCTGGAACATCGCCGGCTCGGGCGTGGGCATCTGCGAGCACAGCCACCGCGCCAAGGTCTACGACAAAATCCTCGCCGAGGCCGAGGCCGACTGCCGCAAGATCGGCAACATCCCCAGCAACTACAAGATCCTCTTCCTGACCGGCGGCGCGACCAGCCAGAACTACATGGTCCCCGCCAACCTGCTCGCCCAGAGCGACACCGCCGACTACCTCACCACCGGCTACTGGGCCGAGAAGTCCGCCGAGCAGGCCAAGCTCTACGGCGCCATCCACGAAGCCTGGGACGGCCGCGCCAGCAAGCACTCCTTCATCCCCACCGACGCCGAGGTGAAGTGGTCCGCCAAGCCCAGCTACGTCCACATGTGCAGCAACAACACCATCTACGGCACCGAGTGGCGCGCGAGCGAGACCGACGCCTCCTGGCGGCTGCCCAAGGTCCCCGCGGGCGTTCCGCTGGTGTGCGACATGTCTAGCGACCTGTTCTGCCGCCCCACCGACTTCACCAAGTTCGGCCTGGTCTACGCCGGCGCCCAGAAGAACATCGGCATCGCGGGCACCACCCTCGTCGTCGTCCATGAGGACCTGCTCAGGCGCTACGAGTCCATCGTCGCCGCCGACCCCCGGCGCGAGCTGCCCTCCATGCTCCAGTACCGCGTCCACGCCAAGGACGAGAGCCGCCACAACACCCCCCCGGTGTTCGCGATCTACTTCAGCGGCCTGGTCTTCAAGTGGATCCTCAAGCAGGGCGGGCTGGACGCGATCTTCAAGCGCAACGTGGAGAAGGCCGGCCTGATCTACGATGTGCTCGACAAGAGCAGCTTCTACAGGGCCCACGCCCGCAAGGACAGCCGCTCGCTGATGAACATCACCTTCCGCTGCCCCACGCCCGAGCTCGACGACAAGTTTGTCGCCGAGGCCAAGGCCCAGGGCATGGACCAGCTCAAGGGCCACCGCGCCACCGGCGGCATGCGCGCCAGCACCTACAACGCCTTCCCCCGCGCCGGCTGCGAGGCCCTCGCCCAGTTCATGCGCGAGTTCGAAAAGAAGAACGGCTAACGCACAGCGCCGAACACAGAGATCTCCGAGCAAGAACAGAGGGCACAGAGAGGGCCTGGGTTTCTTTCCCAATCCCTCTCAGTGCCCTCTGTTACATCTCTGTCCCCTCCGTGTTCCGCCTTCCCAGCCGCTGCTCGCACGCCGCGATCACTTCCTCGACCGTGATCCGCTCCATGAACTCCACCGCGCGGGCCGCATCGCGGTGCCGCACCCGCTCGTGCGCCTGCTTGTGCGAGATCACATCCCCCGTCCGCCCGTACGGCCCCGCGTGCCCGATGTCCGTCGGCCCAAACAGCGCCACCAGCGGCCGGCCGAAGGCCACCGCCATGTGCATCGCCGCGGAGTCGTTGCAAACGACCAGCGCCGCCCGCTCCACCAGCGCCATCAGCCCGCTCACCGACGTCGCCCCCACCCGATCCACCACCGGCAACGACAGCAGCGGCCGGCACGCCCCGCGCTCCGAGCCAAGGCCGACGACCACCAGCGCATCGATCCCCAGCCGGTTGCCATGCACGAACAGGTGCCGCGCCACCGCCGCATACCGCTCCATCGGCCACGCCCGCCCCGCACCCTTGGTGGTGGGGGACATCAACACATACCGCGCCCCCGCGAGCCGCCGGTCCTCTGCCAGCGCCGCCCGGTCCGCCGGGTCCGCATAAATCCTCAGGTCCCTGACCGGCTCCACCCCCAGCGACGCCAGCAGCGCAAAGTTTCGCTCCACGTGGTGCGCCGCCCGCCCCCCCTCCACGCGGCACCTGTGGTTATAAAACAACCACCCCCCCTCCCGCGCATCCGCAAACCCCGCCCGCGCCGCAGCCCGCGTCGCGAACGTCAGCAGCCCGCTCCGAAAAAGCCCCTGGAAGTCAATGGCAAGGTCATACCCCGCCTCCCCCAGCGTGGACCGCGACCACTCCAGCAACTCGCTGAACTCCCCCCTCGCCGCGGCGGTCTTAAGCCGCGCCTTCGGGAACGGCACCACGCCCGAGAGCGCCGGGTGGAACCTCACCGCATCCGCGAACGCATCCGCCACCAGCCAGTCGATCTGCGCCCCCGGGTACGCCCGCCGCAGGCTCACCAGCGCCGGTGCCGCGCGCACCACATCCCCCAGCGCCGAGGTGCGGACGATCAGGATGCGTTGAGGCTCGGGCAAGCCTTGAGCGTATCAGGCCCCCCGATGCGCTTCACGGTCCCGCCTCAAAGCCCTCCCGTTCCCCTCCGTGTTCCTCTTCCTTCGCCGGCTCGATGTGGATCAGCACATCGCTGACCCTGGGGTCCGCCCCGCGGATCGCATCCTTGACCGCGTGCGACAGGGCGTGCGCCTCGCGCACCGGCATCGCCGGGTCCACCCAGATGTGCATGTCCAGCCACAGCTGCGCACCGCTCTTGCGCGCGAACACCTTGTGGACGCTCACCACCCCCGGCACCCCCGCCGCGGTCCGGGTCGCCTGGTCCACCGTCGGCTGGTCGGTCACGTCCAGCAGCTCGCGGACCGGCGTCACCAGCAGCTTCCACGCGTTGATGAAGATGATCCCCGACGCGAACAGCGCCGCCCAGTCGTCCGCCTGCTCGTACCCGCGCCCGCCGATCAGGGCCACCGAAATCCCGATGAACGCCGCGGCGGAAGTCACCGCATCCGCCCGGTGGTGCCACGCATCCGTCCGCACCGCCGCGCTCCCGTGCGACGCCCGCCGCACAACCCGGAACAGCGACTCCTTGATCGCCACCGTCGCCCCCAGCACCACCAGCGTCCACCACGCCGGCGCGTGGTGGGGGGTGCGGATCTCCCGCACGGCCTCCACCGCGATCCCCACCCCCGCGGCGAACAGCACCACCGCCACCACCGCCGCGGCGAGCGACTCCGCCTTGCCGTACCCGTAGGGGTGCCGCTCGCTCGCGGGCCGCGCGCCCACGCGCAGGCCCAGCCAGATCACCAGCGACCCGAAGATGTCCGCCAGCGACTCGATCGCGTCGGCGATCAGGGCGTACGAGTTCCCCAGCACGCCCGCGGCGAACTTCACGCCGGCCAACCCGAAGTTGGTGAGCAGCCCGATCAGGGCGAGTTTCTGAGCCCGTGAGCTGGAAGGGGGCATCGGGACGGGCAGTGTAAGCGCCGCGTGCCCCCGCCTTCAGACGCCCCTCAACAGAAGCTCAGGCCTGGTGGCGACGATGCAGTTGAACTTAGTCACCAAAGGAGGCAGTCAATGGACCCCAAACGCACCGAAGGGAAGATGGACAAGCTCAAGGGCGACATCAAGCAGGGCGTCGGCAAGATGACCGGCGACAAGAGCATGCAGGCCGAGGGCGTGGTGGACAAGGCCAAGGGCCACGTCAAGGACGCTTTCGGCAAGGCCAAGGACGAGTTCCGTGCCGAAGAGCACCGCCAGCGCGACGACCGGCCCCTGTGAGTCGGCCCGGGTCCGTCAAAGTAGCCCCGCTCGGATTCGAACCGAGGACCTGGGGATTATGAGTCCCTCGCTCTAACCGCTGAGCTACGGGGCCGGCTACTCGGAAGCATATGAGAAAAG
>JAEYTB010000095.1 GCA_023434205.1 Planctomycetota bacterium
CGATCTGCCAGAGGTTGATGAACTGACCAACGTGGTAGGCGTCGATCTGGGGGAACTTGATCGTGTAGTTGGGGCGTTGGCTCTCGACCAGGGCGTACTCGGTGGCGCGCTTCTCGTGGTTGAGGAGCGCGGACATGGACTTGCCCTCAAGGTAACCAAGGGACTCAACGCCCAGGCCGCGCGGGATCGTGGCGTCGGCCGCGAAGCGCTCGACCTCGACCAGGCCGATCACCTTGTCGTTGGGCCCTTCGCGGTAGAGCTGGACCTGGCTGTGCTGGTCCGTAGCGCCCAGGGCCTTGATGGGGGTGAAGCCGGCGTAGACGGTGTTGCCCTGGAGGTCCTTCTGCTTGCCCAGGCTCTCGGCCCAGAGCTGACGATACCAGTCGGCGAGGAGGTACAGCGCGTTGCTGTAGGGCATCAGCACGTGGTTGGTCTTGCCCTTGTTGGTGCCAAGTTCAACCAGAAGCGTCGCGAGCATCGCGGCGGGGTTCTTGCTGAGGTCGGGGTCGCTGCATCGCTGGTCGATGTCGGCAGCGCCGGTGAGGAGGGCCTCGATGTCGATGCCGCACATCGCCGCGGAGAACAGCCCGACGGGCGAGAGGACGCTGAACCGGCCGCCGACGCCGTCGGGGACCGGGAGGGTGGTGAAGCCCTCTCGCTCGCAGATCTGGCGCATGGTGCCCTTGGCGGGGTCGGTGACAGCGACGATGTTTCGGGCGTAGCCCTTGCCCAAGGCGCGGGAGAGCGTGTCGCGCAGGATCATGAACTGCGCGGCGGTCTCGGCGGTCTCGCCGCTCTTGCTGATCACGTTGAAAAGCGTGCGGCCCAGGCCGCCCGGAGACGCGGCGCAGGCATCGATCACCGCCTGGAAGTACGTGGGGTCGACGTTGTCGATGACAAAGAGGCGCGGCCCGCCGCGGGTTGCGTCGGGCAGCAGGTTCCAGGTGGGCGGGTTGAGCGCCGCCTGGAGAGCAATGTTGCCCAGCGCCGAGCCGCCGATGCCCAGAACCACAAGGTTGTCGAACCCGCCGCGGCACTGCTCCACGGCGGCGCGGACGGCGCGGAGGTGGTCGGAGCGCATGGGGTCGGAGGGCAGCTCGCGCCAGCGCTCCCAGCCCTTGCCGCGGGAGGCGGCGAGCCGGCGGGTGTTGGCGATGATCGCGTCGTGGTTCTCGGAGCCCGGGGCGAGGAGGTCGGGGTCCAGGCCGTGGGAACCGACGCGGTCTGCAAGGCAGTTGGAGTAGTCAAGCTGGAGCATGGGGCGGAAGGGTAGGGGGGCAGGGAAAGCTCAAAGCTCAAATCCTAAATGAGGAGGGGACTTCGGGGCCGGTGTCGTCAGGGCCGCGCGTACTTGCGGGCCGTGAGCGTGTCCCGCAGGCCGGGAAACGCCGACAAGAACGCGAAAGCCGTGCGCACGGGGAGGCTGGTCCAGACTTCGGAGCGGGGGCGGCGGAGGCTCTTGACGATGGCGTTGGCGACGCGCTCGGGTGGCTGCATCATGAAGCGGGGGGTTCGGGCGTCGCTGGCCACGGGCTGCGCGCCGTGGGAGCGTGCCGCGGACTGCTCGAAGAACTCCGTCGTCGTGCCGATGGGGTGGACGGTGGAAACCGCGATGCCCCTGGGCTTGAGTTCGACGAGCAGGCTGCGGCCGATGTGGTCCTGGGCAGCCTTGGTGGCGGAGTACACGGCGTGCCAGGGGAGGGCCAGCTTGGAGAGGCAGCTCGAGCAGATAACGACGTGGCCGCGCCCGGCCGCCAGCAGGTGCGGCAGGGCGGGTCGGATGGTGTTGAGCGTGCCGAAGAAGTTGGTCTCAAACATCGCGCGGACATCGGAATCGCTCGAGGTGGCGATGGGCGTCTCGGCGCCGTAGCCGGCGTTCGCGAACACAGCGTACACGGAACCAAACTCGGCGACCGTCCGCTGGATAAGCGTCTCGCAGTCGGCGGGGCTGTCCACATTGACGGGGACGGCGATGGCGCGCCCGCCCTCGCGGCGGACCTGCTCGGCGACGGCCTCAAGCTTGTCGGTGCGGCGGGCGGCGAGCGCGACCGGCATGCCCGCGCGAGCGCAGGCGAGAGCGGTGGCCATGCCGATGCCGCTGCTCGCGCCGGTAATCGCGATGGGGAGGTTCGTTAGGTCGCGCGGCATGCGGCTACTTGTTGCGGACGGCGGCGTCCTCGATCTTGTTCCCCAGCGCCTTGGTGTCCTTCCCGAGCCCCTCCATCGTGTTGCAGGCGGAGAGGCAGGCGAGCGTGGCGACCACGGCAGAAAGGAACAGGCACGAACGCAGCTTGGACATGACTGGCGGTCTCCTGGTTGGAGCGAGATTGTAAGCGGCTCAAAAAACAGGGCACGGCCCGCGGGCGGGCCGTGGCACCCTGCACCGCGCGTTTCGGGGTCACTCGACGTTGAGGTTGGCGATGTAGGTGTTGAGGTCGGCCTCGGCCTTGCGGTGGGCGTCGCGGGCCGCCAGGAGGTCCGTGGCGATCTGCTCGAGCTGGGTCTCCTGCTCGGTGAGCTTCTCGAGGTACCGCTTGTAGAGGGCCGAGGTGCGGTCGACGCTGGACATGTTCTGGCGGAGGCGGTTCTGGTCGGTGTCGATCGCGGCGCGCCGGGCATCAAGGTCGTTGATGCGGCGTTGGGCCTCGCTCACGACGCCCTGAAGCCGCTGGGCCTCGCGGAAGGCCTGGATCACGGCGTCGGGCACCTGGCCGCCCTGCTTGGAGTACGAGAGCAGCGTGGGCATGTCGATCGAGAAGAGGCCGACGGTGCGGCTGGAGACGAGTTCCTGTGCGATCTTGATGGGGGCCGTTTTGCCCGCGGCGACGGGGACCTCGAAGCGGTAGAGCGTGTCGGTGGTTTCGGCCGGCTTCTGGGGCTCGGCGAGGGTCCAGTTGCCGCCCATTCGCGGCTGCTCGACGATGACCATGCGGTCGCGGGCCTCGTCCTTGTTGGTGAAGCGGTACGTGACGGTGTTCTGATAGAGGCTGGTGAGCTCGAACACGCCGCGGGTGATGCGGACCTTGCGGACGCGCTCGTTCTGCTCCTGCTGACGGAGGACGGCGACGTCGAGGTCCACGGCGTAGGCGAGGAGGCGCTTGTCGCCGGCAGGGACGTGACCGATCTGGGCATCGCCGGCGTAGGCGCCGCCGTCGTAGACGCTGATGGGGCCGGGCATGAACTGCAGCTTGGTGGAGTTGCGGAGCTCCAGGCCGCGCATCGGGTGCTCGCTGCCGTCGTTGGGGTTGAAGATGCTGACGCGCCGGCCATCGACGCCGGCGTTGATGAGCGGGATCATGGCCGAGCGCTGCCGCTCGACGGTGACGGGGTGGTCAACCTGGTACATGAAGACCTCGCCGGCTTCCACGGCCTGGCCCTGGGCACGCCCGGCGTAGCCGGCCATGTCATCGGAGGAGAAGCCGGCTTGCACGCGGCCGCCGCGAACCGCGTCCATGGGTGCGGCCGCCGTGGCAGGGGCCGGCGCGAACTCCATGGCGCGACGCTGGCGGCCTTCACTCTTCTCGAGATTGCTGGTGGTCGCAAACTCGCCGACGTCCACGCCCGCCGCGTAACTCCGCGGCATCACCCCGGGCACCATCGGCACCGGGATCTCAGGACGGAACACGTACAGCGGCTCGTACAGGTCCATACGGAAGCTGACAGGGCGTCCCGCAACGAGGGAGAGCGTAACGTCCTTCCAGTCCTCATCGGTCGTGTTCTCGACGATGGCCCACGCCTGCATAGTGAAGCGGTCGTCGGGCTTGGCGGCCTCCGCCTTGGCGTCGGGCCGCTTCACGGCGTCGGGGAGAATGAGCCGGTAGCTCGTCTTCCAGACGGGGGATTCCTGGACGTAGGCGACGACGCACTCGCGGGCCCCCTCGCCGGTGAAGTTGACCTCGATGGTCTTGGTGCGGTCGCCGCGGTACTCGGCAACGGCGGCGAGGGCCCGGGAGAGCTCGGCGTTGAGCTCCTTATCCTTCAGCTCGATCGAGTCGGCCAGCGAGAGCTTGAACGAGCGGATCCCCGCGGGGGTGATGATGTTGAGGTACTCCACCGCGACGGGGGGCGCGTCCTTGGCGACGGGTTCCATCTTGGTCTCGACGCCCAGGATGACGCCCTCGGCCTTGGAGTCGGGGAATGAGACGACGACGGCCGTGCCGCGGAGGGCGGCGAGGAGCTGGCCGAGCGTGGGGTTGCCGGAAATATCGACGCCGAAGCTGGCCAGGCGGCGGTTGAGCGGCTCCTTGCTGCCGTAGCTGATGTTGTCCACGGTGCCGCTGCGGGAGAGGTCCAGGGCGACCATGGACTTGAGGATGTCGTTGACCTGCTCGGTCTTGAAGCGGAGCTGGACGTTGGAGTTGCCCTGCACCAGCCCGCGGCGTTCAAAGGAGCCGACGCCCGAGCGGTACAGGGTGATGCGGCGGATCGGGAGTTCCCCGGCGACCTGACCCTCGCGCGGGGCCGCCGCGGCGGCGCGGCCGTTCTGAGCGAACGCGGGGGCGGTGGGGATGGCCAGGCCGGCGACGGCGGTGAGGAGGGCGATCGTGGTGGCCTGGGTGAGACGCCTTGCGAATGCGGGCATAAGAGCTCCTTGGTGGCGGCGGTGGTTCGGACGCTGCTGATCGTTTAGATCATTCCGGCGCCGGTTGGTTCGCGCCATGAGTGTAGTTGTGGGGCGGGTTGCCCGTGCCCGTTACAGTCGCGTGACACGCACGCTGGTCCGGGGGCGGGCCGCTTATAGTCGCCGTCCATG
The DNA here is from genome assembly GCA_023434205.1 of Planctomycetota bacterium. Taxonomy (GTDB): domain Bacteria; phylum Planctomycetota; class Phycisphaerae; order Phycisphaerales; family UBA1924; genus JAEYTB01. The sequence continues at coordinate 4,754 of JAEYTB010000095.1, forward strand.
GCCGCCCTGACCGTCCGTCACCGCCCACAACACGATATGGATCGGCTCGCGCGCGGGCTGGCCAACAGCATCGAGGGCGAGGTGCGCTTTGATCGGCACAACCGGATGCTGTACGCGACCGACGCGTCGCTGTACCAGGTTGAGCCGCTGGGGGTTGTGATCCCCGCGGGGGTTGATGACGCCGTCGCTGCGGTGCGGTTCTGTGCGGGCGAGGGCGTGGCGATCCTGCCTCGGGGTGGGGGGACGAGCCTGGCGGGGCAATGCACCAGCCGCGGGGTGGTGATCGACTTCTCGAACCAGTGCCACCGGCTGGTGTCGGTGGATGTGGATGGCCGCGCGTGCGTGGTGGAGCCGGGGATCACGGTCGATGACCTCAACGACCAGCTCGCGCCGACGGGGCTGTTCTTTGCGCCCGACCCGGCGACGAGCCGGCACGCGAACATCGGCGGGTGCATCGGCAACAACGCCGCGGGGGCCCGGTCAATCCGCTACGGGCGGACGAGCGAGAGCGTGCTGGGGGTGGAGGTGTGCCTCGCGGATGGCACGCGCGTGGTGCTGGATGAGGGGGCGGCGCTGCGGGACGACCGGGTCCGCGGGCTGACCAAGGGGGTGGTGGCCATCGTGCGGGCGCACGAGGCGCTGATCCGTGAGCGGTTCCCCAAGACGGTCCGACGCAACGCCGGGTACGGGCTGGACATGGTGCTCGCGCAGCTGGACGCCGCGGCACGAGAGGGGGTAGACCCGCTCGCACGGGTCAACCTCGCGCACCTTCTGTGCGGCAGCGAGGGCACGCTCGCGGTGACGCTGGGGGCGCGGCTGCGGCTGCACGCCAGGCCCAAGGCTCGGGGGCTCGCGGTGCTGGGGTTTGAGTCCGTCGATGCCGCGATCGAGGCCGTGCTGCCGATCCTCCAGACGAGCCCCACGGCGGTGGAACTGCTGGACGACACGGTGATCGACCTCGCGCGGGCGAACGCCGAGTACCGCAGGTACGTGGAGCTGATGCCCCCGCCCGCGGAGGCCAGGCCGCTTCGCGCCGTGCTCTATGTCGAGTACTTTGAGCAGACAGCGGAGCATGTGCGGACGAGCTTTGACGCGCTGCGTGCGGTGACGCCGGGGGTCTCGGTGCAGGCGCACACGGACGCGAAGGCGATGCAGGACGCGTGGAAGCTGCGCAAGGCGGGCGAGCCACTTCTCCACGGCATCCCCGGCCACCGCAAGCCGATCACGTTCGTCGAGGACAACGCGATCCCGGTCGAGAACCTCGCGACCTTCGTGCGCGAGCTGCGCCGGGTGGTGGACGAGCACGGGACGCGGGCGGCGTTCTATGCCCACGCGAGCGTGGGGGTGCTGCACGTGCGGCCGCTGTTGGATGTCCACGACGACGCCGACCGCGAGCGGATGAAGTCGATCGCGGTCGCCGCGGCGGACCTCGCGAAGTCGCTGGGCGGGGTGATGTCGGGCGAGCACGGGGACGGGCGGGTGCGCACGCCGCTGCTCGAGCGGTTCTATGGGCCCGAGCTGATGGGCGCGTTCCGCGACGTGAAGCGGCTGTTCGACCCCCGCAACCTGCTGAACCCGGGCAACATCGTGGACCTGTCGGGCGAGGAGCCGCGGCAGATCGAGACGATCGCGGAGCGGCTGCGGGTGCGGCCCGAGGGGCGTCCGGTAGCGGTGCCCGAGGGCGTGGACACGTACTTTAGCTACGACGACCAGCACGGCTTCGACGGCGCAGTGGAGATGTGCAACGGCGCGGGGGTGTGCCGCAAGAAGCAGGGGGGGACGATGTGCCCCTCGTACATGGCGACGCTGGATGAGCGGCACGCAACACGGGGGCGCGGGAACGCGCTGCGGCTGGCGATCACGGGGCAGCTCGACGGCGGGCGGCCGCTGTGGGACGACCCCGGCACGCTGGAAACGCTGCGGCTGTGCCTGTCGTGCAAGGCGTGCAAGACCGAGTGCCCCAGCAACGTGGACATCGCGCGGCTGAAGGCCGAGTACCTGGCGCAGATGTACCGGCAGCACGGGGCCCCGCTGCGGGCCCGGCTGTTCGGCGCGGTGCGCACGCTGAACCGGCTGGGGGCGGTCGCGCCGGGGCTGGCGAACGGGGGCGCGCGGAGCGGGCTTGGGAAGTGGCTCGCGTCGGTGCTGATGGGCGTGGACACGCGCCGCTCGCTGCCGGCCTTCGCGCGGTCGCTGGCGCGCTCCTGGCCGGGCCGAACGGGGACCGGACGTCCCCGCGTCGCGCTGTTCGGCGACTGCTTCACCTTCTACAACGAGCCGGGGATCGGGCTGGCCGCCCGGCGGGTGCTCGAGGCGTGCGGGTATGAGGTCGCGCTCGCGGATGCCGGCTGCTGCGGGCGTGCGAAGATATCGACGGGGCTGCTGGAGGACGCGATCGCCGAGGCGGACGCAACGCTCGATCGGCTGCGCCCCCTCATCGAGGATGCGGCCGTGCTCGGCGTGCTGTTCCTCGAGCCCTCCTGCCTCTCGGCCGTCAAGGACGACTGGCAGACCCTCAAACTCCGCACGCCAGCGCCAATCCGCCAGGCCCTCGCGGCGAAGTCCTACCTCGTCGAGGACTTCGTTGACCGGCACTGGGACACTCACCCGCGCCGGCCGCGCTTCAGGCAGCCGCGGGAGGCGGTGGTTCTGCACGGTCACTGCCACCAGAAGGCCCTGTGGGGGGCCGAGACGAGCGAGCGGGCGCTGCGCCGCGCCGCAGGTGAGAAGGTCACAACGCTCGACACCGGCTGCTGCGGCATGGCGGGGTCGTTCGGTTTCACGAGCGACAAGTACGATGTGTCGATGAAGATCGGGGAGCTGACGTTGTTCCCCGCGGTGCGGGCGGCGGCGGGGACTGGGGGCGGTGCGTGCATCGCGGCGCCGGGGACGTCCTGCCGGCACCAGATCCACGACGGCACCGGCGTGCGGGCCAGGCACCCGGTGGAGTGGCTGGCGGAGTGGCTGGAGCCTTCAGGATGAGCGGTGTACGCGTGCGAGCGGCGGCGGCGGCCGATGTGCCCACGATCCTGCGGTTCATCCGCGAGCTGGCGGAGTATGAGCGGGCGCCGCAGGAGGCGGTGGCGACCGACGTCCTGCTGCACGAAGCCCTGTTCGGCCCTCGCCCCGCGTGCGAGGCGTTCATCGGAGAGGTTGGCGGCGTGGCGGAGGGCTTCGCCCTGTTCTTCCACAACTTCTCGACGTGGAAGGGCAGGCGCGGCGTGTACCTCGAGGACCTCTACGTCACCCCCGCGGCACGCGGCAAGGGCCTCGGCAAGGCCCTGCTCGCCGCGGTGGCGCGCGTGGCGGTCGAACGCGGCTGCCCGCGCCTGGAATGGAACGTGCTGGACTGGAACGAGCCGGCGCTGCGGTTCTACCGCAGCGTGGGCGCCGAGCCGCTCAGCGAGTGGACGGTCCACAGGGTGAGCGGGGACGCGTTGGCGCGCCTCGCCTCGTCCTGAGTGCTACTGCCCTTGGGCGAGTGAATAGCCGCGGACGCCGTCGAAGGTGCGGAGCAGCTCAAAGCTCGAGACGGTGTGCTTGCCGGCGATGATGCTCAGCAGGTGCAGCGCATCGGCCTGCGTCGCGGACCCGCCCTTGAGCTCGAACCGGACGCGGAAGTAGTCCACACACTCGGTATAGACCGAGCCCGTGGGCCACACCTGCGTGCCACGGTTGCTGATCAGCGTGAGCTTGAACGGCGAGCCTTCGCAGGCCGCCTGCATGACCGGCGCAAGCTCATCGAGCGCGACCTGCGTGTCGAGGTAGAAGTCGCAGCCCACCACGGCGGTCTTGACACTCTGGTGGGTGATGAGCAGTTCCTGGTGCTCGGGGCGGACGGGGCGTGTGAACGTGGGGGTTGAGTGCTCGGGCACCGGCACGGCGGGCACAGACTTGGGCGCGTCGCCCAGGCGGTCGATGATGGCCCGGGTGAACTCCGCGGTGCCGACCGGGCCCTTGTAGCCGGGCATGGATGGGTCGCCGAAGTCGCCGGTGTGAACGCCCGACTCGAGCGCCGCCAGCAGCGCGTTCTCGATGACCGCCGCCTGCTTGAGCAGGCCGATGTGCCGCAGCATCATCAGGCCCGAGAGGATCAGCGACGTGGGGTTGGCCAGGCCCTTGCCCGCGATGTCCGGCGCCGTGCCGTGGACTGCCTCGAAAATAGAGATGTGCCGGCCGATGTTGGCGCTGGGGGCGAAGCCGAGCCCCCCGACAAGCCCCGCGGCAAGGTCGCTGACGATGTCGCCCTGGAGGTTGGGCAGCACGATCATCTGATACTGGAGCGGCTTCAAGACCAGGTTCATGCACAGGGCGTCGACGATGACGTCCGCCGTCTCGATGCCCGCATAGTCCTTGGCGACCTGGCGGAACCTCTCCAGGAAGAGGCCGTCGGTCATCTTCATGATGTTGGCCTTGTGGCCGCAGTGGACGCGCGTGACGCCGAGCTTGCGCGCGGTCTCGAACGCAAAGCGGGAAACCTGGTCGCAGCCGGGCGCCGAGATGAGGCGCTTCCCCTCGACCACGTCGCTGCTGAGGCGGCGCTCGACCCCGCCGTAGGTGTCCTCGATATTCTCGCGGATGATGGAGAAGTTGAGGGTGTACCCGGCCTTGCTGTAGACGGTGGGCACGCCCGGCAGCGAGCGGAAGTGGCGGAAGTTGGCGTAGGTGTTGAAGAGCTTGCGGAGCGTGACGTTGATGGACTTCCCGCCCCCGCCCTTGGGGGTCTCCATCGGTCCCTTGAACAGGATGCCGGTCTCCTCGACGGCGCGGACCGCGGCGTCGGTCATGCCGCGGGAGTCACCCTTATCGAAGACGGACTTGCCCATCTCCACGGGGAGGAAGTCGACGTGCTCAAGGACACCCGCGGCGGCGAAGAGCTCGACGGCGGCGTTCATGATTTCAGGGCCAATGCCGTCGCCCTGTGCCTGCGCGATGACCACACGTGACATGTTCGAAAGCTCCTGTGGAGGGCGGGAAGGATAGACGGGGAACGGGCAAGGTGGGAAAAACAGCGCAACCCATTGGCACAAGGGGCGTTGGGCTCTTGCCGACCCACCGAACCCTGATGGACCCGGACATAGTCCGATAACGCGCACGCCCGGCCGCATCGAATGAAGAGTGCGTGATTTGCGCGACGAACCCTTCACATAGGGGGTTCAACCTGCTCTAATGAGGGGAATAAGGCCTCAGTGTTGAAGGCACGGCCGGTGCAGGGGAGCACCGACCACGGGGGGGTGAACGAATTCACCTTCAGGAAACGAGACGAATCTACTCGCGCAGCGCAGGCCGTGATGCCGGGCAGAGAAGGGAGAAGGAAAATGGATCGGCGTTTTGGATTGGCATCGGCCGGGGCGTTGCTGCTGTTGACGGGGGCCGCGAGCGCTCAGCACGTGAACCTCGAGCTCTCGCTGCTCGTGGACGTGTCCGGTAGCGTGGACACCACCGAGTTCAACATCCAGCGGCAGGGCTACGCGAACGCGTTCAGCAACCCGAACTTCTTCTCGACGAACATCGGCGCCGGCAACAGCATCGCCGTTAACTTCATCGAGTGGTCGGGCAACGGCCAGCAGTCGCAGGTCGTCGGCTGGACGATCATCAACGACCAGGCTTCGGCCAACGCCTTCGCGGCGGCAATCATGGCCGGGGCGCGTGCCTTCAGCGGCCAGACCGCCGTGGGCCAGGCGATCACGTTCGGGGCGAACTCGATCATGAACAACAGCATCACCAGCGATAAGCAGGTGATCGACGTGTCGGGCGACGGCTCCGACAACGTGAACGGCTCGGCGTTCACGGCCAATGCCCGCAACGCGGCCCTCGCCGCGGGCGTCGACCAGATCAACGGCCTGGCGATGACGGGCGACGAGGGCGGCCTGCTGGCGTGGTACAACGCCAACGTCAAGGGCGGCGCCGGCTCCTTCGTGATCGAGGCGACCAACTTCGCCTCGTTCAGCGCCGCCGTCGAAGAGAAGATCAGCCTGGAGATCTCGCAGGCCATCCCGCTGCCCGGCGTCGCCGGCATGGCGGGCCTGGGCCTCGCGGGCATCGCGATCAAGCGTCGCCGCAAGGCCTGATCGGTCTGCAACGAGTCTGAACGCACAGGGCCGCTCCCTCCCGGGGGCGGCCCTTCTTCATTCCGCCGCGGCACGCCGCAGGCGGTCGAGCACCGCGAGCCAGGTGCCGCCCTCGGGCCCATCGGCGTTGGGGTCCGGCTCGACGACGACGATGCGGTCGGCTCCCTGGGCGTCGGCTTCGCGCAGGGCGGCGTACAGCTCACGCGCGTACGCCGCGGCGTCGGCCGGCATGGAACGGAGCACGTGGGAAGCCGGGACGGCGAGCGGGACATGGCTGATCACCACCACGCGCCGGGCAGTCCGGAGGTGGGCGGGCAGCTCGTGGGCGCCGCAGAGCGTGAGCGGCGTCGCGGGGGCGTAGTGGGACGCCAGCAGGCCGGGGCTCTCAAGCTGCTCCGGGGCATGCTCGGACGTCTGCTGAACCGGCCGGCCCAGCACGCGGGCGATGTCCCCGGCCGAAATCAGCCCCGGGCGGAGGATGCGGGCCCCTTCGCCGAGCTTGACGACCGTGGACTCGATCCCCGCGCGGCAGGGCCCGCCGTCCAAAACCATCACCTGTCGCTCGTCGAACGACGCTCGGACATGCTCGGCGGTGGTGGGGGAGACCCTCCCCGAGGGGTTCGCGCTGGGGCCGACCAGCGGACCGTCGAACGCCTCAATCAACGCGAGGGCGGTGGGGTGGTCGGGGCAGCGGACCGCGACGTTGGGTCCGCCCGCGGTCACCACGCCGGGCACGTGCGGAGCCCTGGGGAGCACCAGCGAGAGCGGCCCGGGCCAGAACGCACGCGCCAACGCCTCGGCCTCGGGCGGCCAGTGCGAGACCACGGTGCGGGCCATCGCGGGCGAGGCGACGTGGACGATGAGGGGGTTGGTCGCGGGCCGGCCCTTGGTCTCGAAGACGAGGCGCACGGCCTGCTCGTTCAGCGCATCGGCGCCCAGCCCGTACACCGTCTCGGTCGGGAAGGCGACCAGCCCGCCCGCGCGGAGGCGTGCGACGGCTGCGGCGATGTCCTCCGGGCCCGGGAGCATGGGCAAGCGTATGGGAGCGGGCGGTCAGCGCTGCTGGACATCCAGCGCCGGCTCGCCGAGCCAGCCGCCAACGCCCGGGACGCCGTCGAGGGCTTCCTCGGTCGTCGGGACGACGAACTGGATGTTGTTGCGTTCCAGGGTGGTGCCCATGGCCTGGAACAGGTCGGCGAGGGCCGCGTTGTAGCGGGCCAGGATCTGGACCTGCTGGCGTTCGGCGTCGGCGAGCCGTTCCTGCTGCTGGAACTCAACGTTCAGCCGCTCGATGGTGTAGCCCGGCCCGATCTCCTTCTCGACAGTGAGCACGCGGAGGGCCTCAGCGGTGGCAAGGACGGCGGTGTTGCTCTGGTCGATCTGCTTGTAGAACAGCACGACCTGCCGGAGGGCGCTCAACACCTCCGAGACGGCGGTCTGAACCGTGTTGCGGTACGCGAGCACGGTCTGGATGCGCTCGAGGATGCGGCGGCGGTACTCCGCCTCGGCCCGCCGGTTGCCCAGCGGCATCTCGAAGGACAGGCCGAACACATAGTTCACGAAGTCGGTGCTGATGATATCGCCGTAGGCCTCGTCGAGGTGGTCGTCGGTGCCGGCCAGGCGGGTCTGAAGGCGGATGGAAAGGTCCGGCAGCCGGGCGTTGCGGGCCACGACCTGGCGGATCGAGGCATCGTCGATCGCGAGGATGGCGGACTGCACCTCGGGGCGGTACCTGAGCGCCGAGCGCACAGATTCGGCCAGGTTGTACGAAATGGGCTGGTCCACCATGAAGTCGGCGGGGATCAGCAGGACCGAGGAGCCGATGGGGAAGTCCGGGTCGTTGACCAGGGCCTTGAGGTTGTCGCTGAGCAGCTCCATCTGCGTCTGGGCGCTGCTGAGGTCGCGGGCCCGGTTCTCAACGCGGGAGATGGCGTCCGCGATCTGGGCCTGGTTGGCGTCGAGCGGCGCCCGCTGGATGAGCTGGTCCCGCACACGCTGCCCGCGGTCGAGCAGCCGCTGGAGGATCAGCACGTCCTGCTGGGCCTGGACCAGGTCCCAGTACGCCTTCTCGGTATCGGTGACGATCCGCATCAGGTCGCGGCGCAGGGTCTGGACGGCGTTGCGCTCGGCGTTCCGCAGCACGCGGATCTCCGCCTGCTGAACCTCCGACCCGAAGTTGCGGAGCAGCGGCTGGTCGTACTGAATCGTAATCGCCGCGGGCGTCGCGGGCGGGTTGTTGGTGGTCGCCCCCAGGGGCTTGTTTTCGATGTACGAGAACTCGTTCTGGATGGTGAGCCGGCCGCCCGCCACCGTCGCCCGCCGAAGGCCGAACGAGTTCTGCAGCGTCTGCGTCTGGGTCGCCCCGGGCTCGTTCAGGTTCTGGAAGCTGAGGTTCGAGAAGAACGTCCAGTCAAAGGCCGCTTCCGCGGCGGTGACCTGGGCAGCGCTGATCGCCGGCCCGAGCCGCGCGTACTGGATCGCGATGTTGCGCTCCACCGCGCTCTTGACCAGCCGCTCCAGGCTGACCTTGCGGGTGTGGCCCGGCGTCCCCAGCAGCGTGTCCTGCACCGGCAGGGGCATGTCGGCATACGACCGAAGGCCGGCCATCCGCTTGACCTCTTCGAGCTGCTCGGGGGGGATGCCCAGGTTCGCCTCGCCGTTGCCGCGGGTGGTGGTGCGGGGCTCGGGGTAGCGGTCGGACTCACGCAGCTCGCGCCGGGCGGCATCAACCATGGCGCGCCGGAGGTCGGTCTGGAGGCGGCTCTCAAAGGGGCTGGTGGGGGGCGAGGTGCAGCCCGACAGGAAGCCCACGGCAAGGCCCGCGAGCGCGGCCAGGGGCCGGCAGGAGAGCGACAGCTTCTCAACAGACCTCGGTTGCGGTCGTGGCATGGACCCTCAAAGTAGGGGTTGCGGTGTGCCCGGTCAAAGCCTCGCGGCGTTTGGCGGTCGGGCGGCCCCTCTGTCACAGCGTACCTCCGGCAGGGGCGGCTGGGCACAGGTTGTCGGTTGCGGTACGCAGAATTCTGCTGTTGGTTCGCCGGACTTGCCGATAGCGCAGCTTTGGCCGGTCCTGCTTACACTCGCCCGCGCCGGGCCCGAAGGGGGCCCCCCGATGCTCGGATGCTTCGGGAACGCACACTTTTACGAGGAGCTGCCTCCCATGCCTGGAGACAGAGTGACCACCGGAGGGTTCGTGTTCTCGCTGCTGACCTGCCTCTCGCCCGCCGCGATGGTGAGCGTTCTTTCACCCGCGGTGCTCGTCGCCGCGGCCCAGGCGCAGGTGCAGAACGTCGCGCCCTACCACGCCTTTGTCACCGTTGACAAGGCCACCGTCCGCTGCGGCGACAACGACCGCTTCTACAAGGTCGGCGAGCTCGCCAGCGGCCAGATCGTGCTCGTCGACGGCGAGGGCGGCGCGTGGTCACGGATCGCCTACCCGGCCAACCTCTTCGCCTTCGTCAAGGTTGAGGACGTCAAGGTTGAGGGATCCACGGCGACGCTGACCACGCAGAGCAAGCTCAAGGCCGCGAATGTCACCGCGGGGTTCACCTCAAGCTGGAAGTCGCTGCTGGACACCCCGCTGAGCGCGGGCACGCAGCTCAAGGTCATCGAGTCGTTCAAGGAAGGTGACTCGGTCATCGGCTACCGCGTCGAGCCGCCGCAGTCCGCGCGCGCCTTCGTCGAGTCCCGCGTGCTGCGCCACGCGACCGAGGCCGAGGTCGCCGCGTGGAAGAGCAAGGGCGGAACCACGCCCCTGGCCGCCGCGCCCGCGGGCGCCACCACGCCCGAGACGACCCCCGCGCCAGCCACCTCCCCCGGCCCCGCCGTCACCCCCGCGCAGCCGCTGGCCGTGACGCCGGTGCCCGGCGACAGCCGTCCCGTCGTGGACCCGGCGGTTGAGCAGGAGCCTATCCGGCGCGTCGAGCGGCCCGTGGGCTCCGTCGAGGCGCTGGAGGACCGCTTCAAGGCGGTTTGGAAGCAGGAGCAGATCTCCGCCGAGGTGGGCGAGCTTCTGTCGGAGTACAAGCGGGCGCTCGAGTCGACGCCCAGCGAGAACGCGGCCCGCCGGCGCGGACTCACCAACCGCATCAACGCCCTCCAGACCCGCCTGGACATCAACAACCTGATCCGCGAGCAGGAAGAGGCCAAGGCCAGGCTCGACGGCGCGAAGGTGGAGCTGGCCCGCCAGCTCGAAGAGTGGGACCGCTCCCGCGTCTACACCATCGTCGGCGAACTGCGGCCCAGCACGGTCTACGACGGCAAGAGCCTGCCGCAGATGTACCGCGTCGTTTCCATCGGCGGCGCCGCGGCACGCACGCTCGGCTACCTCAAGCCCACGCCCGACATCAACCTCGACAAGATGCTCGGGCAGGTCGTCGGCGTGATCGGCGAGGCCAGCATGGACCGCTCCCTCAAGCTCAACATCATCTCCCCGCTCAAGGTCGAGGTGCTCCGCTCCGCCCCCGAGACCGCCGAGCCCACCACCAGCGGCGGGGCCACGGCGACGGTCCCCGATGTCCAGTCAGAGAAGTAAGCCTCTCTGGCAACGCACAACTCTCAGGGGCACGCCCGCCGGGCGTGCCCTTTTTCGTTCCGCGAGCGTTCCCCTACACTGGGCCGCGTGCAGGCGACCCCGGCAAAGGCGGAGTTGCGGTTCGGCGCGGGGGTTTCCTCCGCCGCGGACACGCTGCGCGCGGTGGATCAGGCGTGCGCCCAGGCTTTGGAGGGGCTGAGCGGGGGCGGGGGGGGCGGCAGTGTGGACACCGCGTTTCTCTTCTTCTCCGCGCACCACGTCGGCAAAGCCCCGGCGCTGGCCGCGGCTGCCCTTAAACGGCTGGGCGCGAGGGCGCTGATCGGCGTCTCAACCGCCGCGCCGATCGGCGGGACCAGCGAGCTGGAGAACGCCCCCGGGGTCTCCGTGATCGCGGGCCAGATGCCCGGCGTCACCTCCCACGCCTTCACGCTGGAGGACCTGCCGCAGCCGCCCGAGGACGTGGGTGGCGGGGCCGGCGACCGGGCGACGCTCGCGGTGATGGCCGAGCGGATGGGCGTGGCGGCCAGCGGCGGCGAGGGCAACGACGTGCGCTGCACGCTGCTCTTCGCCGACCCCTTCAGCGTGCCGCTCGTAAAGCTGCTGCCCGCGATGAACAAGGCCCGCGCCCTCTCCGGGGTGGGCGCGGCCGCGGCCCCGCTCGTCGGCGGCATGGCCAGCGCCGCCTCCGCCGCGGGCGGCAACGTGCTGCTGCTCAACGACCGCGTGCTGCACGCGGGGGGCGTGGGCCTCACCCTCCGCGGCAACCTGCACGTGGACGCGGTGGTCTCGCAGGGCTGCCGGCCCTTCGGCCCCACCATGGTCGTCACCAAGGCCCGCAACAACCTGGTCCTCGAACTGGGCGGCCGGCCCGCGGTCGAGGCCGTGGAAGAGGCCGTGCTCGCACTGGGCGACCGTGCCACCGAGATGCTCGGCGGCGGGCTGTTCTTCGGGAGAGTGATCGACGAGTACAAGGGCCGCTTCGGCCGCAACGACTTCCTCATCCGCGCCGTGGTGGGCGTGGACCCCGCCCGCGGCGCCCTCGCCGTCGCCGATCGCGTCCGCGTGGGCCAGACCATCCGCCTGCACTGCCGCGACGCGGCGACCGCGCACGAGGACCTCGCCCTGCTGCTGGATGCGCAGAAGCTCTACGACAAGCCTCGCGGCGCGCTGCTCATCACCTGCAACGGCCGCGGCCGCCGCCTGTTCGCCAAGACGCAGACCCCCGAGAGCCACGATGCGCAGGCCGTGGCCCGTGCCTTCGAACAGCTCCAGGGCGGCGAGACCCTGAGCAAGCCCGGCAAGGCCCTCGAGCCCCGCCAGGCCCCCGTCCCCCTCGCCGGCTGCTTCGCCGCGGGCGAAATCGGCCCCGTCGGCGACCAGAGCTTCCTCCACGGCCACGCCGCGTGCCTGGCCCTCTTCCGCGAGCGGTGACTCCCTGTCGGATGCGCGGACGGTGCGGGGGCCGGGCGCCGGTTATCGTCCCTTTGGCCTACCGCTCCTTGGGTTGGGGGGTGCGGTGTGCCGATGGTCGTTGTTGGGGAACGGAGGACCGTGGCGGATGGCGATGCCGGGGATCGAGCTAGTGCAGCGGTTGCCGCGGTACTCCTTCCGAGCGCTGCCAGGAGCGTGGCGCACGCGCAAAGAGGCGCACATGGCCAAGGCCATCATGCGGCTGACGTACAACGTGCTGCGGCCGCGCGACATGTACGGGACGGCGTACAGCCCGCCGCCGCCCGGCAAGGACGGCAAGGTGCCCTTCCACCTGCCCCACAACGCCCCGCTCGACATGAAGATCCTCCGCTTCGCGCCGATCAGGTTCCGCACCGGCGACGGCGTGACCCACGAGGGCTACGGCGCGATCCTGCGCGGCCCCTTCACCAAGGAGGGCGAGGGGATCGTCGTGCTGCACGCCCGCATCGGCCAGCAGGACACCGCGATCGTGGCGTGCGAGAGCGGCGAGGAGTTCTGGGCCGCCTTCCACCGCAAAAAGCCGCGGCCAGGCCTGGCCTGGAACGACTGCGTCGACTTCGACGCCCCCGAACTTCCGCCGCTGAAGTTCCCAGGGGTGCGATAAAGACTCAGCCCTCCCCCTTCCACTTGCGGACCAGCGCCGCGATCTCATACGCACGCCCGCACTCCGGGCAAACGCCGGTCTCCTCCAGCCCGCGGAGGTCGTAGCCGCATCGGAAGCAAACCTTGTAGTCGGCGCGCTTGACGCGACGGGAGCGGCGGAACGAGAAGACGACCACAGCAGCCATCAGGAAGAGCGGTACGACAAGCCGCGTCCACTAAATGTGGTTCCACACGTCACGCGGAACCCAAAATCCAAGGCACCCGCTGAGCAGAAACACGAACTGCGCGCCGAAGACGTACCACACAGGCCGGTACGCGTAGCTGAACGCATCCTCACGGAACCGCCGCCACTTCTCTCGCACCCACGCCCGTGCCTCCGCGAGGCTCGGCGGCGGTGGGTTCATGAAGGGCCGGCGCTTCCCCAATCCCTGCTTCCCCCTTCGCGCCTTCGTGCTCCGCTCCGCGCCCTTCGCGTTAGACCTCTTCTACCCCACCGTCCCCAGGTACGCCGCCAAAATATCCCGCGCCGCATTCAAGTCCCGCACATCCGCCATCTCCGCGATCGTGTGGATGTACCGCGTGCCAACGGTGATGCCGATCGCCCGCGCACCCGCCGCGGACTGCTGCGCCGCCGCCCCGTCCTGCCCGCCCGCGGCGAGGATGCTCCGCTGGTACGGGATCTCCCGCTTCTTCGCCAGCGCCTCGAACTCGCGCACCAGCGTGTGGTCGGAGATGAACGACCCGTCCTTGATGTGCAGGCCAAAGCCCTCGCCGTTGCGCGTCACGGCCTCCTCCTCGGGCACCCCCGGCGTGTCGCACGAGAGCGTGACGTCCAGCCCGATGCCGATGTCCGGCAGCACCTGGAAGCTCGCCGTTTTGGCTCCACGCAGGCCCACCTCTTCCTGCGTCGTGAACGCGACGATGACCTCGCAGGCGTGCCCGCTGCCCGAGGCGTCCAGCGCCCGCACCGCCTCGATCCCCAGCCAGCACGCGACCCGGTTGTCCAGCGCCTTGCTCACCACCTTGGTGCCCACCTCCACCAGCGGCTCGTCGGGCACCACATAGTCACCGATCTTCACCTTCTTCTTCACCTCGTCGCCCGGCATGCCCAGGTCGACGTAGAACTCCTTGATCTCCGGGATCTTCTCGCGGTCCTTGGGCAGCGAGATATGCAGCGGACGCCCGCACGGGTTGAGCACGCCCCGCAGGTCGCCCTCATCCGTACACACCAGCACCCGCCGCGCGAACAGCGTGCGGGCATCAAACCCGCCCGCGGGGTTCATCCACAGGTAGCCGTTCTTGTCCACGTGCGTCACGTAGAACCCGATCTCGTCCATGTGCGACAGCAGCATGACCCGCGTCGGGCGGTCCTTGGCCTTGGGCGCGCTCTTGCCCGGGCGCGGCCCGCGCCGGCAGATGAGGTTGCCGATCGGGTCGGTGGTCACCGTGTCAAACAGGCCCTTCACCTCCTGCTCGATCAGGGCGCGGACGCGCTCCTCCCGCCCGGGGATGCCGGGGGTCTCGCAGAGGCGTTTGAGGAGGGCGATGTTCGTGGCAGAGGTGTTGGGCATGAGTGTTTCCTTTGAGAGGGGCAGGATAGCAGGCGGTCCCTACCATGCGACATGATGCACGGAGCAGGGGATTCTGGCGGGGAGAGCACGGCGGCCGGGCTGGCCGAGCTGCACCGGGCCGCGGGGGCGGTGATGCTGCCCTACGGCGAGGGCGTGGAGGTCGCCGGGGCCTTCGACGCCCTGGAGCTGGAATACGCGGCGGTGCGGAAGCACTGCGCGCTGATGCACCTGCCCCAGCGCACGGCGCTCGAAGTCACCGGCGCCGACCGCATGGACTACCTCAACCGCATGCTGACGCAGGAGCTCAAGGGCGTCGGCCCCGGCAGCGTGCGGCGGAGCTTCTGGCTCAGCAAGCAGGGTCGGGTGGTGGGGGACCTGCGGGTGGTCGTGCTGCCCGACCGGGTCCTCCTCGATGTCGATGCCCACGCCGCCGCCCCCACCGCGGAGGGGCTGGGCGCGTACGTGGTCATGGAAGAGGTTGAGGTCAAGCGGCCCGAGGTCGAGCGAATGGCCCTCCACGGGCCCACCGCGGGGGAGTTGCTCGCAGCCGTGTTCGGCACGCCACCCGCTGAAGGTGCGTGCGCAGAGGGGCCGGTCGCCGGGCACGCGTGCGTCGTGTGGCGCGAGGACAGCGCGGGAGTGCCCGGGTTTGAGCTGGCAGTAGCGCGGAACGCGGCGGTGGAGGTCTGGCGGGCTCTGATCGCCGCGGGACACGACGCCTCGCACGGCGCGGCGGCGCTGCGGGAAGGGGACCGCAGCGGCCTTGGGACGCGTGTGCGACTCCGCCCGATCGGCTGGCACGCGTACAACATCGCGCGGATCGAAGCGGGGACCGCGATCTTCGGCATCGACTTCGGCACCCGGAGCCTGCCTGCCGAGACGGGTGTGCTCGCGGACCGCGTCTCCTTCACCAAGGGCTGCTACCTGGGGCAGGAGGTGGTGGCGAGGATGCACGCGCGGGGGGCCTTCAAGCAGCGGCTGGTGGGCGTCAAGTTTGACAGCGTCGCCGGGCCGGAGGAACTGGGCCTGCTCCCCGCCGAGGGCGCGGAGCTCTTCCCGGTGGCCGACGGCGTCATCGGCGCCGAGTGCGTGGGCGCGGTCACCAGCTCGACCATCGCCCCGATGCTCGGCTCCTCGCCCATCGCCTTCGCGGCGGTGCGGTACACCCACGTCGCCCCCGGCACCATGCTCGCGGCGATGGTCGACGGCCGCGAGGTGCGCGGCGTGGTGCAGGAGAAGCTGCGGTTTGTGGCCAGCTAGCCCGCCGGCCCCAGCGCTAGCGCCTCCGGTACGTCAGCTCGATGTCATCGCCCACCACCCGGGACCGCCACAGCGTGTAACGCCTGGCCGAGCGGAGCTGCTCGGCCACCCGTCCCACGGCGACGGACTTGGCCAGCTCATCACCCAGCAGCATCGGGGCGATATAGATCACCGCCTCGTCCACCAGGTCTTCCTCGATCAACGAGCCCAGGACGCCCGGCCCGGCCTCGACCATCACCGTCGAAACCTGGTGCTCCGTGTGCAGCGTGCGGAGCAGCGCGGTCAGGTCGATCGCCGAGCCGCCCCCCGCCCGCCGGCTCCCGGGAACCGGGATCAGGCGGACCCCCGCAGACTCGAGCTCCGCCCGGCGCCGGCGCGAGATATCGGCGGTGGTCAGCGAGGCGTCGCACGCGACAAAGGTCGGGAACTCGCGGGCCGACTGCGCGAGCGCGGACTCCGCGGGCAGGTCCAGGTCGGTGTCCGCGACGACTCGCGCCGCGGTGCGCCGCACCGGCACGCCCCGGGCCGTGAGCATCGGGTCGTCCGCCAGCACTGTGCCGATGCCCGTGAGCACGGCGTCAACCCGGGCGCGGAGCTGGTGGACCCGCCGCCGCGCCCCCTCCCCGCTGATCCACTTGCTCTCGCCCGTGCGCGTGGCGATCCTCCCGTCGATGGTCTGCGCCCACTTGGCGATCACCCACGGCATGCCCGAGAGCATGCGCTTCAGGAACGGCGCGGCGAGGCTCGTGGCCAGCGGGCTCTCCGCCGACTGCTCGCAGGCGATGCCCGCCGCACGCAGCGCCTCGGCGCCACCGCCCTTGTGCTCGCTGAAGTCTCGCTGCGCAAAGACCACGCGGGCGACCCCCGCCTCGATCAGCGCACTTACGCAGGGGGGCTGCTTGCCGTGGGCGTTGCACGGCTCGAGCGTGACATACGCGGTGCTGCCGCGGGGGTCCTGGTTCTCGCGCCGGCAAGACTCCAGCGCATCGCGCTCGGCGTGGGGGCCCCCGAAGCGGCGGTGGTGCCCCATGCCGATGACCCGCCCGTCCTTCACGAGCACACACCCCACCAGCGGGTTTGGCTCGACCGCACCCACGCCGCGGAGGGCAAGGCGTGCGGCGAGGTCGAGCATGCGGCGTGCTTCGTTCACACAGTTCCCTTCAGACCCAGCGGATGAGGGCGCGGCGGTCGTCCTCGTTCATCAACTCGCCGATGTCGGCCAGCCAGCGGTGTGCGTCGTTGCGGTACCCGGCGGTGGGCTTGAGCTCGACACCGAGCGCCGCGTGCATCCGCGCGGCCCAGTGCTGATTGAACCGCATCATGGCCAGCTCCCGCGTGAGCTTGGCGACCATGGACGCCAGCGCAATAGGCAGGTGCCCGGTCTCACCCTCGACCAGGAATGAGACGCCCGCGCGGCGCTCTCGGCCCGCGCTGTCGGGCGCGGTCACCGCATAACGGCTCCTGCCGTCGGACTCTTCCAGAATCTCAACACGGCTGCCCGGCAGCTCACGCTCAATCAGCCCCGCGTACTGGACCCGCCCCCCCAGCCGGTCGCACGCGACGCCCAGGCGGCAGTCCTCCGCCTGCTCGCCGTAGAGCTCCCACACGTGCCGAAGGTGCTCGCCGAAGGCCGTCGCAGTGGTCTCGGCCTTGTTGCTGGTCTCGCGGATGATCGCCTGGTACCGGTGCTCATTAATGACCTGACACCGCAGCCGCAGCAGTTCAACCCCCGCCCCGACCATCGCGCGGGCGAGCACGTTGTGCGCGATCGAAACCTCGGCCTGCGCCATCGAGAGCGGCAGCGGGCGTGGCTCAACGCGGTAGCAGGGGTGGTCCGCCATCGCGGCGCCCAGCAGCCTGAACAGCCCCTCGTCATCCGCGACCGCGGGCGACGCTCCCCCCGCGATGCACCGCGCGAACGTCAGCACGCCCCGCTCCAGGTGTACCAGCGGGTGGCAAGCCTTGACCGAGTTGGCGAGCTTCAGCTCCTTGGAATCGGCCACCGCGACCCGCCCGCGCTTGTCGTGCCCCCCCGCCCGGGCGGGGCTGCGGCACACGCCCTTGCTCAGCAGCTTCCACAGGTCCGGCAGCTTGCCGGGCTCCGGCGTGTCCTGCACGCGGAATACCGACAGCCCAACGCACAGCGGCCCCAGGAGGGGCCCGTACCCGGCTTCATCAATCCCAGCGATCAGCACCGGCATCCGCGCGAGTGTACACACCGGCAAAACCCGCGCCGCCTCCACAATCCATCCGCACACGAGCCGGGGAATTGAAAAAGGCCCAGCATGGCTGGGCCCTTGAATGCGGGCGAGAGGACTTGAACCTCCACGGGTGTGACCCCACTAGAACCTGAATCTAGCGCGTCTGCCAATTCCGCCACGCCCGCGGCGGTCCGAACGGTAGGCCCCCCGACCCCAAAGTTCTACGCCGCAAAACGGGCTCAGGGTCGTGCTACCATGGCTCAGGAGGCCATTCCGGCCTCCCGAGGGCTGCTGAAAGGCATGAACGCGACGCCGCTACCCGTGCAGATCGAGCAGGACGGCCCCACGGCCGGCATCGCCACGCTCACGCTCGAGCAGCCGGGCAAGCCGGTGGTGGTGCTGGAGTTGGAAGTCTTCCAGCGGCTGGAGGCAGCCCTCAAAGCCCTGCCCCGCGACCTCGTCGGCCTGGTCATCGCCTCCGCCTCCGAACGCGTCTTTGTCGCCGGCGCCGACCTCAAGTCCATCATGGACATGAGCGATGAGCAGCTCGACAAGTACCTCCAGTACGGCAGCCGCGTCTTCCAGATGATCGCCGACCTGCCCTACCCCACCGCCGCGGCGATCGGCGGCGCGGCCCTGGGCGGCGGACTCGAACTGGCCATGCACTGCGACGGCCTGATCGGCGCCCCCTCCGCGAGCGGCAAGCCCTACCCCGTGGGCCTGCCCGAAGCGGGCCTGAAGATCTGCCCCGGCTGGGGTGGGACCAACCTGCTGCCCGCGCGAATCCCCGCCGCGGACGCCATCCGCCGCACCGCCTCCGGCACCCCGATGATGTTCGATGACGCCCGCGCTGCGGGCCTGTTCGACGCCGTGGCCCCCAGCGCCGGCGACCTCCTCGCCACCGCGAAAGCCTGGGTCAAGGACCAGGCCTCACGCCGCTCCGAGCGCGACGGAGCTCCCTCCCGCTGGATCGGCCGCAGCAGGTTCGCCAAGCCCGTCATAGAGGCCGCCGACGCCCTCCGCGCCGAAGTCTCCGCCGCCGAACCCGGCAAGGCCGTCCTCGAAGCCGTCAACGAGGGCCTCCTCCGCGGCTACGACGCCGCCCTCGCCGTGGAACGCCGCCAGCTCATCCGCCTCCGCAACCTCCCCGAGGCCCGCGACGCCATCGCCGCGTTCTTCGCCAAGTCCGCCAAGAAGTAACCGCCTCCCGCACTGGAACACCTGACCACTCACCACTCGACCACTTCCCCGAGCACCACCATGGCCGACCTCAAAAACCTCAAGGGCGTTTCCGAGACCGACAAGAAGATGATCGAGGACGCGGAAGCCCTGCTCGGGCCCGAGCCCACCTCCATGGGCTTCGTGAAGAACCTCTTCTGGGGCAACCTCCGCGAGGACCTCTGCTTCCCCTACCCCCAGCAGACGCCCGCCGAGAAGGAAGAGTGCGACCGCCTCCTGGCCAAGCTCGACCACTACCTCCGCACCGAGCACCCCTCCACGCTCATCGACCAGGAGCAGGAGATCCCCGACTGGGTCATCAAGCGGCTCTTTGAACTCGGCGTCCTGGGCATGACCATCCCCAAGGAGCACGGCGGCCTGGGCCTGGGAATCACCAGCTACAACCGCGTCCTCGAGCGCATCGGCATGTCCTGCGGCTCCACCGCCGTCATGGTCTCCGCCCACCAGTCCATCGGCTGCAAGGCCGTCATGCTCTACGGCACCGACGAGCAGAAGGCCCGCTGGCTGCCCCACCTCGCCAAGGACTGGCTCTCCGCCTTCTGCCTCAGTGAGCCCAACGTCGGCTGCGACGCCGGCGGCCAGGAGACCCGCTGCGAAAAGACGCCCGACGGCGAGTTCTACATCATCAACGGCGAGAAGAAGTGGGCGACCTCCGGCGCCCTCTCCGGCATGTTCACCGTCATGGCCAAGCAGAAAATGGCCGACGGCAAGGACAAGGTCACCGCCCTGGTCTGCACCCCCGACATGCCCGGCGTCGACATCTTCCAGAAGAACCGCAGCAAGTGCGGCATCCGCGGCACCTGGCAGGCCCGCATCCGCTTCACCAACGTCAAGGTCCCCAAGGCCAACCTCCTCTTCCAGGAGGGCAAGGGCCTCAACGTCGCCCTCACCTGCCTCAACTACGGCCGCTGCACCCTCTCCGCCGGCATGCTCGGCGGGGCCCGCCGCGTCCGCGACCAGGCCACCAAGTGGGCCCGCACCCGTTACCAGTTCGGCCGCCCCCTCTCAGACTTCGAGCTCGTCCAGCAGCAGCTCGCCCGCATGGCCGCGTACGACTACGCCATGGACGCCGTGCTCTACATGACCACCGGCATGCTCGACCGCCACGATGAGGACATCATGGTCGAGACCGCCATCTGCAAGGTCTTCTGCTCCGAGTACGGCTGGCGCGTCGTCAACGACGGCATGCAGATCATGGGCGGCGAGGGCTACATGAGCGAGAACGAGGTCGAGCGAGTCTTCCGCGACTCCCGCATCAACCTCATCGTCGAGGGCGCTAACGAGGTCATGCAGTCCTTCGTCTGGGCCTACGGCGGCAAGCGCCTCCTGGAGTCCATGCTGGGCGTCCAGGGCGCGGTCGGCTGGGACAGCGAGCAGTCCTTCGGCGGCAACCTCGCCCGCATCATGAAGAACGGCCTCAACCCCACCATCGCCCGCGCCGCCATCCCCCTGGGCTTCGAGCTCTTCCTGGGCCTGCGCCGCAAGGCCCCGACCCTCAGCAAGATCAGCTCCCCCAGCCTCCGCCCCCAGGCCGACCGCCTCACCGCGATGATCCGCGACTTCTCCCACCAGTACAAGCAGGCCTGCAAGCGCTACCGCGAGGCCATGATCACCCGCCAGGTCGTCCAGGCACGCCTCGCCGACGCCGCCATCATGCTCCACGCCTGGTGCTGCACCCTCTCCAAGCTCGACGCCGACCTCCAGAGGCACGGCGGCGGCATGGCCGGCAACGCCAGCGCCGAGTTCGAACGCGACCGCGCGGCCGCGGTCCACTTCTTCGACCTCGCCGAGGTCGCCATCCACCAGAACTTCCGCGCCCTCTACGAGAACCCCGACGACACCATGCTCACCGCCGCCGCCGCGGCGATCAAGCACAACGACACCCTCCCCAACGACCAGTTCGTCGTCCCCGAAAAGTCGCCCACCGCCAAGGGCACCGGCCGCCCCGCCCGCCAGGAGGGCATCAAGCAGTTCCCCGGCGGCAGCGCCCTCAACAAGGGCACCGCCCCCGTCCATTCCTGAGACGCCGCCACCCGCGCCTGTCTTCGTGCCACCGACCGGCCGCTCTGGGCCGGTCGCCCACGGCAAGGCCACCACTCTCACCCTCGACCAGGGCGGCAAGCGCACCACCCTCGACCGCCAGTAACTCGACCGCCCTCGCCCGCCTCCACCACCAACGCCGCCGCGTAAACCGCTACTCCAGCCGCTTGCGCGCACACGCCGCGATGTGCGCCACCGCCGGGTGGACGATCCGCCGCTCCACGGTGACCGCGTAGAACTCCTCCCGCACGTCCGCAACCCGCCCCACCAGCCGCACGTCATACTGCCGCCGCACCTCGCGCTCGATCGTCATCGGCGCGAAGAACACCCCGCGCCCCGACTGCCCGAACACCTTCAGCAGCGCACTGTCCTCAAACTCCCCGACAATCTCCGGCGCGATCCCCAGCGTCCCCAGCCAATGGTCCAGCCTCCGCCGCACCAGCGTGTTGGGCGTGGGCAGCAGGATCGGCGCACCGTCCAGGCTCGCCGGAAAGCCCTTCCGCAGCCCCGTCGCCAGCCCCGCCGCCGCGAACGCCCCTATCGCCGACTCTCCGAGCTTGTGGCTGAACGCCCGGAACCCCGACGACGCCGCGACCGGCGCATCGCCGATCACCACATCCAGCTCATGCACCGCCAGCCGCGCCAGCAGCTCGTTGAACTTCCCCTCAAAGCACGCGATCCGCACCCGCCCCGGCATCTCGAACGCCGGCGCCAGCATCCGGCACACCACCAGCTTCGGCAGCGCATCCGCAACCCCCACCCGCACCACCGCCCGCGCCGGGCTCGTCCGCCCCCGGACCGCCTGCCGCAGCTCCTCCCCGATCGAGAACATGTCGTCCGCGTACCGGAACACCACCCGCCCAACCTCGGTCAGCGCAAGCCCGCGACCCTGCTTCTCAAACAGCCGCTGGCCGATCGATTCCTCCAGCAGACGCACCTGCCCCGACACCGTCGGCTGCGACACGTGCAGCACGCGGCACGCCCCCGCGACCGAACCCTCCTTCGCCACGGTCCAGAAGTAGTGCAGATGGTGGTAGTTGAGCCGGTCCACGCCCCCAGCATATCGGCTTTTCCGATGCATTCCACGCCTCCTTGCGATGAGACACGATGATTCCACCCCCGTATCACTC
>JAEYTB010000055.1 GCA_023434205.1 Planctomycetota bacterium
CAAGGGGAAAGGACAGCCACATGGCAAAGACCGTCAAGCTCCTGCTCACCGAGAACGTCGAGGCCCTGGGCATCGTCGGGGACGTGGTCAACGTCCGCACCGGCTACGCCCGCAACTTCCTGCTGCCCCGCAGCCTCGCCACCACCCCCAGCGACGACCTCATCAAGCAGCTCGCCGGCAAGCGCGCCGAGGCCGAGAAGCTGGTCGCCGCCCAGCGCAAGGCCCGCGAGGAGCTGAGCGAGAAGCTCCAGGGCATCGAAGTCACGCTGATCCGCTCCTGCAACGACATGGGCATCCTCTACGGCGCGATCACGCAGCAGGACGTCGCCGCGGCGCTCGGCGAGCTGGGCCACGCCGTCAAGCCCCGCGACGTGCGCATCGCCCAGACGATCAAGCGCATCGACAACTACGACGTCCACGTCAAGCTCGACAGCGACCTGGATTCCATCGTCAAGCTCCACGTCAAGCCCGACCGCGAGCTCGACCTCGACAAGGAGGTCGCCGAGCCCTCCGGCGCCGCCGGGCACGAGTCCGAGGCCCAGTCCGCCATGAAGCGTCAGGAGGCCGCCGAGGAGGCCGCCAAGGCCACCCGCGGCACATGGGGCGCCGGCAAGCCCGCCGCCGACAAGTCCGACGCCGCCCCCAAGAAGGGCAAGAAGTCCGAGGACAAGCCCGCCAAGGCCGAGGCCGGTGACAAGGCCGACAAGGCCGAGAAGAAGTCCAAGAAGAAGTGACCCGCCTTTCCAGCTGATTCCCACAGAGCCCCGGGCCCCGCGCCCGGGGCTCTTTGCTTGCCGGGATACGCTTCCCGCCTTGTCCACCGCCACCGTCAGCGCCGCCCCCGTCCCACAGCCCGCCGACGGGGCCGTGCCACGCTCCAACGCCCGCCTCGCGTGGGTCTCGGTGTCGCACGCGGTGGTGGACTTTTTCTCCTACATCGTCGTGCCGCTGGTCACGGTGCTCCAGGCCAGCGCCCACTTCACCCCCCAGCAGGACGCGCTGCTGCTGGGGCTGGGCTCGATCACCAGCGGGCTCATCCAGCCGCTGGTGGCGCTCTACAGCGACCGCTTCGACACGCGCTGGGTCGCCACCGCCGGGGCCGTGGTCGCCGCCATCGCGCTCAGCCTGGTCGGCCTTGCGGAGAGCTTCTGGGTGCTGCTGGTGCTGATGGGCATCGGCTCGGCGGGCGTGGGCGCGTTCCACCCCGTCGCCGCCGCGGCGGTGGGGCACATCGCCGGCCCGCACCGCGCGCGGGGTGTGGCGATCTTCTACTCCTCGGGCATGTTCGGCAGCATCAGCGCCGGCTTCATCATGCCCTGGTACGCCAAGCACCTGGGCCTCGCGTCCATCGCGTGGCTCATCATCCCCGGGGTGCTCTTCGCGCTGGTGCTGGCGTGGGCGATCCACGCCGTCCCGCACCGGCACGCCAACGCCCACCGCGACCACGCGGCGCTGCCCGCCGACGAGCGGGCCCGCCGCTGGAAGGACGTGGGCCTGCTCTACGCCAGCAACGTCGTCCGCTTCATCGTCAACATGATGCTCGTGCAGCTCCTGATCCGCTGGAGCGAGTCCCACGTGCTCCAGCGCGAGGACGCCGCGGCGCTGACCGAGCCCCTGCGCCACAGCGCCAGCCTCATCAACGGGCCGCTCCAGACGGCGATGGCCATCGGCATGGGCATCGCCGGCGTGCTCGTGGGACTGCTCGTCCGCCCGCGGATGGAGAAGCCCCTGCTGGTCATCATCCCGCTCCTGGGGGCCCTGGGCATCGCGGCGTTCCCCTGGGCCGCCCGCCAGGGCGGCGTCCCGGCCGCCTTCGTCCTCTCCGTGCTCGGCGGGATCGGCTACGCGGGGGTCGTGCCCATCACGATCTCGATGGCCCAGCGGCTGCTCCCGCACCGCACCAGCCTGGCCTCGGGCCTGATGATGGGCGGCGCCTGGGGCATCGCCGCCGTCGGCCCCGCTCTCGCCCAGTCCCTCTACGACCGCGTCGGGCTGGACTGGAGCTTCGCCGCGGTGGGAGGCATCCTGCTGCTGGCGGTGGGGCTGGGCGCCGGCGTCCGGGCAACCCGGGCTTGAAGAACCGGGCCCCCCCACAGGGACCCGGCCTATACTCCGTCCCTCCCGCCCCGCGGGAGGTGCTGAGCGGGCTCGTAGCTCAGTTGGCTAGAGCGCACCCCTGATAAGGGTGAGGTCGTTGGTTCGACTCCAATCGGGCCCATTGAACAAGGCCGGGCACCGCCCGGCCTTCTTCGTTTTTGGCCGCTGATCGGCTTGGAACTCCCGGGAGTGCGGGTAGATTGTCCTCCCCCAACGGAGGGTCCTGTGCGCACCGTGGCCTGCTCGGCACTCCTGATCGTCTCCGCTCCCGCGCTCGCCCAGTGCGACGCGGTGTGGACCCGCGGGCCGGACCTACCGGCCGCACGGCGGGCCATGGCCGCGGCGTACGACAGCGCCCGGGGCCGGGTGGTGGTCTTCGGCGGCGTGCTGAGCAACGGGTCGCTCTCCAGTGCGACGCTGGAGTTCGACGGGACGCAGTGGCACGCGGTCTCTCCCGGTGGCACGATCCCCTCTGCTCGCTCAGGCTCGGCGATGGCCTACGACGAGCTGCGCGAGCGCATCGTGCTCTTCGGCGGCCAGACCGTCTCCGGGCCCACGGGCGGCACCTACGAGTACGACGGCCAGACCTGGGTCCAGGTCTCACCCACCGGCAGCCCCAGCTCCCGCGCCGGCGCCGCGATGGCCTTCGACCCCGCCCGCGGCGTGATTGTGATGCACGCGGGCCTGGGCTCCTCCGGCACGGTGTTCAGCCAGACCTATGAGTACAACGGCGCCGCGTGGACACTTCGCACCACCAGCGGCCCCGCCCGTCACCTCCACGCGATGACATACCGCGACGCTTCGCAGTCGATGGTCCTGTTCGGCGGGTTCAGCGGCGACGGGTCCTACATGCCCGGCGCGTGGAAGTGGAGCGGCGAGGCGTGGAGCCTGCTCTCCGGAACGCAGCCCTCCGCCCGTGTCGCCGCGGGCATCGCGCACGCGACCCCCGCCGGCCGCACGCTCCTCTTTGGCGGTCGCAACGCCTCCGGCCCGATCTCGGGCCTGTGGGAGCTCGACCCCGCGGGCTGGACGTTCCGCAACTCCGTCGGCCCGGGGCCCCGCAGCGAGCACGCGCTGGTCTACCACGCCGCGGCGGACAAGGTCGTCCTCATCGGCGGCCTGGGCACCACCGGGATGTTCAACGACACGTGGCTGCTGAGCGTGGGCGGCGGGCCGTCGTTCACCACTCCGCCCGCCCCGCAGACGGCGGCCCCCGGTCAGACCGTGCAGTTCTCGGCCGCCGCCAGCGGTTCGCCGACCTCCTGGCGGTGGCGGCGCAACGGTGAGCCGCTCGCCGATGATCCACGCATCTCGGGCGCAGCGACCCCCACGCTCACCATCACCGGCGTGCTCGAGACCGACGCCGGAACGTACGACCTGCTGGCGACCAACGGCTGCGGCACCACCGCCAGCCCCGGCGCGGCGCTGACGGTCGGGCAGGGGTGCGGCACCGCAGACTTTGACGGGGACGGCGACACCGGCACCGACGCCGACATCGAGAGTTTCTTCGCCTGTCTCTCGGGCACCTGCTGCCCGACCTGCTTTGAGCTGGGCGCCGACTTCAACGCCGACGGGGACACCGGGACCGACGCCGACATCGAGTCCTTCTTCCGGGTCCTCGCCGGCGGCGGGTGCTGACCCCAACCCTGTCCGAACTCCGCAACTGGACTGCCCGGGCCGGGTGTGCCGATATCGCCTCCAAGGAGCCACCCCTTGGACCTGACGATGACCCCTGCGCCCGCGCCGATCGCCCAGCAGCCGCTGTGGCGAAGGCCCATCCTGATCGGCACCGCCGCGACCCTCCCGATGCTCTGGGAGCAGGTGGTCGCGGAGGGGATCACGCCCGTCGGGTACCTGTTTGTCGACCACCCCGACCTCTCGGAGGATTCGCCCCGCAGCCTGGGGACGCTCGATGCGCTCCCCACGCTCCAGGCCATCGACCCCTTCACGGCCGCCATCGTCAGCCTGCCCGCCGCCGACGGCCCCATGATCCTGAAGGTCCGCTCGGTCCTGCGGGCCTGCGGCATCGTTGAGCGGTTCGTCCCCACCCTCGCCGACGCCCTCGCCGGGGCCGCCCCCGCCCGCTCCCTGCCGGGCGAGGTCGACCTGGTCGAGCTGATCGGCCGCACGCCCTACGGCATCGACCGCCGTGCGGTGGAGCGCGTGCTGGCCGGCAAGCGGGTGCTGGTGACGGGCGCGGGCGGCTCCATCGGCAGCGAGCTGTGCCGCATCGCCTGCACCTTCCAGCCCGAGATGCTCATCATGATGGAGCGCTCGGAGAACGCGCTCTTCGAGATCGACCGCCAGATCGCCCGCCGCTTCCCCGCCGTCCAGCGCCGCGCCCTGCTCCACGACGTGGTCGACGCCGAGCAGACCCTCAGGCACCTGGTCTCCGTGCGGCCCCACGCGGTCTTCCACGCCGCGGCACACAAGCACGTCCCGCTGATGGAGGACCACCCCTCCCACGCAGTGTCGAACAACCTCTTCGGCACCAAGAGCATCGCCGACGCGGCGATGGCGGTGGGAGCCGAACGCTTCGTGATGATCTCTTCCGACAAGGCGGTCAACCCCAGCAGCGTCATGGGGGCCACCAAGCGCCTGGCAGAGATGTACGTCCAGCACCTGGGCGTGCTGTCCCACGCCCAGTCCCGCGCGAAGCCGCCGACCTCCTTCAGCATGGTGCGGTTCGGGAACGTCCTGGGATCGGCGTGCAGCGTCCTGCCCATCTGGTCCCACCAGCTCGCCGAGGGCGGCCCCATCACCGTCACCGACCCGCGCATGACCCGCTACTTCATGACTATCAACGAGGCCGCCTCGCTGGTCATCCAGGCCTCCGCCATCGAGCCCAAGGGCGAGCAGTTCCCCTCGATCTACGTCCTCGACATGGGCGAGCCCCTCAAGATCGCCGAGCTCGCCCAGCGGTTCGTCCGCCTCCAGGGCTTTGACGCCCGCCTCCCCGGCGACCCAGACGCCCGCGAGGGCAGGGTCTCGATCGTCTTCACCGGCGCCCGGCCCGGGGAGAAGCTGCACGAGGAGCTCTCCTACCCCGCCGAGGCCCTCCTGCCGACGCCCTTCCCGGGGATCATGGCCCTGGCCAGCTCGGCCGGGGAGGACTTCGACGTTACGGGCATGCTCGCCGAGTTCTCGGGCCTACGCGCCCATGCGGACCGGGAGGCGGTCCTGGCGGCGATCCGCCGGCACGTCCCGGAAATGGCCCCCGCTCAGGGTTCTCGGACCTTGGCCGCGTAGTCCGAACCCCCAGTGGACAAGCGGGCGGGTGGCGGCGTTCACAGGCCCGGGGAACGCCGATCCATATACTCCGGTGCCCATGAGTGAGCGCGAAAAACTGCTGACCCAGACCATCGCCGCGCGGGACAACGCCGCGGCGTTGCTCCAGGCCCTTCAGCAGGCCAAAGGCATGACCGATGCCCAGCCCCCCGCGCCCAAGGGCGACCTCTACAAGCGGGTCACCGGCTCCAGCAGCTTGGAGAACGCCATCGCCGAGGCCCGCCGGACGGTGGACGCCTACGAGCGTCTGATCGGCGAGATTGAGAAGCAGGACGCCCCCGAGGTGTTCGTCCGCCCCGCCGAGCGAGCCGCACGCCCGTGACCACCTCCCCGACCACACCGCCGGTCCCTGATCTGCTGGAGGTCAAGCTCAAGGCTGCCGGCGCCGCCCCTGTCCCGGTGCTTTGGAAGCGGCTGGACCCCCGGGCACTCCTGCCCGAGTACAAGACCCCCGGCGCCGCGGGCCTGGACCTTTCCGCCTGCCTTCCGGAGGGGGTGGGTGCGATGGTGATCGAGCCCGGGCGGATCATGAAGGTCCCGCTGGGCTTTGCCATCGCCCTGCCGCCGGGCTTCGAGGCCCAGATCCGGGCGCGGTCGGGGCTCTCCGCCTCCCACGGCATCACCCCTGTCAACGCCCCGGGAACCATCGACAGCGACTACCGCGGCGAGGTGATCGTTCCGCTGATCAACCTTGGGCGCGAATCGTTCGCCGTGACCCACGCCATGCGCATCGCGCAGATGGTGATCGCCCCCGTGTCGCACGCCCGCCTGATGGTGGTGGAGGAGTTGGACAACACCCACCGGGGGGCCGGGGGCTTCGGCTCTACGGGGCAGCATTAGCGGTACGCGAATGCCCGTGTGCCTCTGCTCAAACCCGTCGATCTGATACCCTAGGGCCATGATCTGCCGGATCACAGGGGTGCTGGAGGGGGTCGATGGCCTCGCGTTAGCGGTCGCGCCGACGGTCGGTGGCGTCGTGTACGAAGTCCTCGCGCCGGCGTTCCTCGCCGAGCGACTGCGGCCGCAGATCGGCAAGAGCATCACCCTCGCGACGGTGCAGTACCTGGAGAGCCAGGGGCAGGGCACGAGCTTTGTGCCGCGGCTGGTGGGGTTCCAGGCCCCGCGGGAGCGTGCCTTTTTCGAGCTGTTCACGACGGTCAAGGGCATCGGGAACAAGAAGGCCCTCCGCGCGATGGTGCTGGAGCCCGGGGCCATCGCCCGCGCCATCGTCGCCAGGGACGCCAAGGCCCTCACCCAGCTCCCGGAGATCGGCAAGCGGATGGCGGAGACCGTCATCGCCGAGCTCCACGGCAAGGTTGATTCTTTCCTGACCGACGGGGAGGTCCGCGAGCTGAACGCCGCGGCGGAGGGCAAGCCGGTACCCGGCCAACTGGAACCGATGGTCGAGGAAGCGATCGCGGCGCTCGTGGCCCTGGGCGAGACGCGCGGGGACGCGGAGCAGATGGTGACGCGGGCCACCTCTCGCGCCCGTCGCGAGGGGCACACCCTCACCTCCGCCGCGGGGGTCATCGAGGCCGTCTTTGGGGCACGCGCGGGGTAGGCGCCGCTATGCTGGGGTCTGCATGCGTTACGCGATGATCATGGCTGGCGGGGCGGGCACACGCCTTTGGCCGATGAGCCGCAAGGACCGCCCCAAGCAGCTCATCCAGTTCATCCAGCGGCCGGGCGACACCAAGCCCCGTTCCCTGCTGGAACTGGCCGACCGCAGGCTGGACGGGCTCGTCAAGCCCTCGCACCGGTACATCTGCACCGCCGAGGCCTACCGCGGCGCGATCCGCGGCCAGCTCCGCGAGTACGAGGATGCGCAGATCCTTGGCGAGCCCGCGGCACGCGACACGGTCAACGCCGTGGGCTTTGCCGCCGCGGTGCTGGCCAAGGAGGACGCGGACGCGGTGTTCGCGGTGCTGACGGCCGACCACGTCATCGAGCCCGATGACGTGTTCCGCGAGCGGATGGACCTCGGCTTCCGCCTCGTCGAGAACGACCCGCGCCGGTTCGTGACCTTCACCGTCAAGCCCACCTATCCCGCCACGGGGTTCGGGTACGTGGAGCGGGGCACGCCGGTGCGCGACAAGAAGCACGGCAAGTCCCCCGCGATCGACGGCAGCAAGGAGCACGCGTACCAGGTCGCCCGCTTTGTCGAGAAACCCGACCTGGCCCGGGCTCAGGTCTATGTGCAGTCGGGCGACTTCGGGTGGAACAGCGGCATGTTCATCTGGAAGGCCGCGACCTTCCTCGAGGCGCTCGAGCGGTTCAAGCCCGAGAGCTACGAGGGCCTGATGAAGATCCAGGCGGCCTGGGGCACGAAGAAGGCCAAGGCCGTGCTGGCCGAGGTCTACCCCACCCTGCCCAAGATCAGCGTGGACTACGCCGTGATGGAGCCCGCGGCGAAGGAGTTCCACAAGGCCGAGGTCAAGGGGCAGGAGGCCCGCTTCAGCCTCTGCACCGTGCAGATGGACCTGAGCTGGCTGGACGTGGGGAGCTGGCCCAGCTTTGCCGAGACGGTGCCCTCCGACAAGGCGGGCAACCGCGCCACCGGCGACGGGACGGCCGTGACACTGGGCGGGCGGAACAACCTGGTGGTGACCTCCAGCGGGCACACCGTGGCCATGCTGGGCTGCGAGGACCTGATCGTCGTCCACACGCCCGACGCCACGCTGGTCATGCCCCGGGCACGGGCGGAAGAGCTCAAGGCCCTCCACGGGCTCTTGGAGAATGACCTCCGCTAGGGTTCTCGGGCGTTGCCGGGCCGCTCCTGGGGAAAGCCGGCGGCTGATTGCTGGCCGCGCGCAGAATCCGGCGCAGACTCACAGGTGCGTCGGTCCCTTTCCTGTGAGCCGGTCATGTTCAGACACGTTGCGGCAGTGAGCGCGGTGGCAGCGGCCCTGTCGGGGCTCGCCGGGTGCGGCACGACCGTGACCGTGCCGCGCCACGACGCGGGGTACATCGTCGGCACTCAGGGCGCGGGGTCTGAGGTGGTTTTCCACGGCGTGCTGGTGTCGGGCGCGGACCTGATCGCCGGGGACGAGCTGACCCGGCGGGACGCGGCGCTCGCCGCCGACGCCGCGGCCCCGCTGTACGACCTGCTTGCGTGGCCCGCCTACCCGGCCCCCTCGCTGGACCGGGCGCGGTACCTCTCCCTTCCGCGGCAGGCGAACTCGCACCTGTACTTCGGCACGCGACCGGCGCAGGGCCGCCACCACTTCCGCAGCAACCTGCACCGGTAAATGAGCAACGCCCGGGCGGCCACGTGGCCAACCCGGGCGTGGAACTCATGTACCTCGGCGTCTCGCCCACCGCCGGTCCTTGGCGGTCCCTGCCGCTCCCTCAAGGAGAGCCCCGCAGGCCGAGGTCAAGGGCGGGCACCAGAACCCGCCGTCTCTCCATCCTCCGGGCCGCTGTCCTGCAACGCCCATCAGATACTCAAGCTTCGAATTCATCCGTCGCGGGTGCCACTCAATGCGCCGGATTTCATCGTCGCAAACCCGCAAAAAAGGGAGGGCCCCGGCGCGAGGCCGGGGCCCTGGGCGTGCCGATCGGGTGGAGGATCAATCGAACACGGCCGTGACCGAGGGGGGCTCGATGGTGCGGAGCATGATGTTGGTGTCGATGCGGCAGTTGGACTCGGTGCGGTGCCGCTCCGCGAAGAAGAACTTGAGAGTGTACGTCTGGCCGTCCACCAGCCAGTTGAGGCGGTCAAGGTTGATGGACTGGTTCACGGCGCCGTGGACGCCGCCCAGGTCGATGACCAGCTTGTTGTCCACGAACACGAACACGTCGTCGTCGCCCGTGAAGCTGAACACCTGCCCGGTGCCGGCCTTGTACTGGAAGGTGGTCTGCAGCTCGAACGTGAAGTGGAAGTTCTTCGAGCTGTTGGCCGAGTTGCCCAGCATGTCGCCGTT
This sequence comes from Planctomycetota bacterium, assembly GCA_023434205.1. Lineage (GTDB taxonomy): Bacteria > Planctomycetota > Phycisphaerae > Phycisphaerales > UBA1924 > JAEYTB01. The sequence goes on from JAEYTB010000055.1 coordinate 9,309, forward strand.
GATCGGGAAGAACCCGCCCTTGCTCTGGTAGAGCGGGTCGGTCCGGTCGTTGAAGGTGTAGACGTTGGTGCCCGACTGACGCACGAGCGTCAGGTTGAGCGGCTTGGACATGTTGACGCCGGGCACATCGCGGAACCACTTCGCGAAGTTCGCCGCGGTGGTCGTCGAGCCGTCGTAGCCGGACTGGAACGAGCCGTTCACGTCGCCGGGCATGGCGTTGATGTAGCTCTTGGGCGAGATGCGGTTGCGGCCCGCGCTGTCGCGCCACTGGCTGCCGACCTTCAGGCCCGTCGAGCGGAACACGGGCTTGCCGTCCGCATCCAGCGTGTCCTGGCATTCCTGCATGTAGTGGCCGAAGCCGTCGGTGGGCTGGCGCTCGAAGTCGGCGTGCCCGCCGCTCACAGACCTTTCGCGGAAGTCCCGGATCACGCCCGTCAGCGTGATGCTGGTGGGAAGGTTCGCGTACGGGTCGCTGGACCCCGCACCAATCGCCAAAGGCATCGTCATCGCGATGGCCAGGCTCATCAGCAGGGCGGGGTGCTTCACGCGGCGGGCGATGGTCATGCTGGTAACCTCCTCGGGATACACGCTTTACCAACCTAACTCTCCCAAACACGCCCGCCGCCAACCAGCTATCGCGGCAACTTGTGTGCTTTGCGCGTGAAACTGGTCCGTCTGGGTGGTCGGGGCCACCACTGCCAAAGAGAAGAACGGCCGGGCAAGGGCCCGGCCGCTCGTCAGTCGTCAGGTAAAGTTGCGGCGGTTCAGTCGAACGGCGCCGTCACGGCGGGCGGGTCCACGCGGCGCAACGCCATCGACGTTTCGATCCGCAGGTTGCACTTCGGCCGGTTGCGGTTCGCGTAGAAAATCTGGATGCGGTGCTCGCCGCCATCCACCAGCCACGCCAGGCGGTCCAGGTCGATGGTCTGGGGCACGTCTGCCGCGACGCCGCCCAGGTCGATCACGAGCTTGCCGTCGATGAACACCCACAGGTCGTCGTTGGCCTGGCAGGTGAAGTACTGCCCCTGCCCGCGCCGGAACGTGAACGTGGAGTCGATCGCGTACGAGAAGTGGTAGTTCTTGTTACCGCCCTGCGCGCCGCCGTTGGCGCCCAGGAGCTTGCCGTTCACCATGAAGAAGCCGTCCATCTTCGAGTAGTGCGTATCGACCTTGTCGTCGAACACATACCGGTTGGTCCCGGGCACACGGACCAGCTCGATCGGGGCCAGCGCGGACATATTGACGCCCGGCACATCGCGGAACCACTGGGCGAACGTCTGGGCGCTGGTGACCGCGCCGCCCTGGTTCACCGCCGTGAGACCCGACTGGTCGCCCGGGGCGGCGTCGATGTATGGCTTAGGGGGGCAGATGTTGCGCCCTTCGGCGTCCCGCCACTGGTTGATGATCTTGTAGCCGGTGCTCACCAGGACGGGCTTGCCGTCGGCGTCCAGCTCGTTGGCGACCATGCCCAGGTAGTGGCCGAACCCCGAGGCGGGCGTCAGCTCCATATCCGCATGACCGCCCGCGACGTTGCGGGCTCGGAAGTCGCGGACCACGCCCTCCATCCGCATGGAGCTGGGCAGCGCCGCGTAGGGGTCGGACGACGAACCGCTGCCCGAGCCGCTGCCGTTTCCGTTCCCGTTCCCAGCCCAGGCGTACATGCCCCCGGCCAGGCTGGCGAGCAGTGCGGTGCAGGCAAGCAGGGATGATCGTTTCAGGCTGCGGGACATAATCGGTACCTCCACCACAACGGGTGCCCGTCCACGGACAATCCGGTGTGTCAACCCCAGCGTCGAATGCGGTTTCGCGGGAAGCAAGGCGGTTGGAACTTTCCGTGCCGCGGAGGGGTCGGTCTGTAACGCCTGGGCCGGGTGGGCCGGCGGCCGGAATTGTGCATGAGCGCTCGGTTGCTGTCTTCCAGCCGGAACGCCCCGGGAGCCGATGTATTGTCGGACCCGCTGGGGTTCCGCGCGGCGTCGGGTCGCCACGCGGGATCATGGACCCAGTTTGGCCGGGTGCGAAGGGACTCCATGGATACGTTCGTCATCGAAGGTGGCCGGCGGCTGTTCGGTCGGGTGCGGATCAACGGCTCCAAGAACGCGGCCCTGCCGATGCTGGCCACGGCTTTGCTGACGGACCAGCCCGTCACGCTGCGGGACGTCCCCAGCCTCGCCGACATCCGCAACATGCTCAAGCTCCTTGGCGAGCTGGGCTGCACCAGCGGCGACGGCATCTTCAACGGCACCGTGACCCTGCGGTCCACCGACGAGTCGCTCTCCCACGCCCGCTACGAGATCGTCCGCACCATGCGGGCCAGCATCTGCACCCTGGGCCCCATGCTCGCCCGGCGCGGCTACGCCCGGGTCTCCATGCCAGGCGGGTGCGCCATCGGCGACCGCCCCGTCGATCTGCACCTCCGCGGCCTCCAGGCCCTCGGGGCTCAGGTCACGGTCACCGCCGGGGACATCATCGCCAAGGCCCCCCAGGGCGGCCTGGTCGGCGCGACCGTCTTCCTCGGGGGAACCTTTGGGTCCACCGTGCTGGGGACCGCCAACGTCATGTCCGCGGCGACCCTGGCCCGGGGAACCACCATCATCGAGTCCGCGGCGTGCGAGCCTGAGATCGTGGACCTCGCCAACCTCCTGATCGCCATGGGCGCGCGAATCACCGGCGCCGGCTCGCCGCGGATCACCATCCAAGGCGTCGAGGAGCTCCACGGCGCCGACTACACGGTCATCCCCGACCGGATCGAGGCCGGCACGTTCATGATGGCCGCCGCGATCACGAACGGCGACCTGACGCTGGACAACTGCCCGATGGACGCGCTGCTGAGCGTGACGTACACGCTCGCCGCGGCGGGGGTTCACGTGCAGCCGCTGACCGGGCTCCCGACCACCAACGCGGTGGTGGGGGGGCGCGGTCGGGCGCCGGCGCTGACCATCACCAGCGGGAGCTCTGACCCCTTCCGCAACAACGACAACGACCCCATGCGGCGGACGGTGCGTGTGACCTGCGACCGCGTCCTGCGGCCGGTGGAGGTGACCACCCAGCCGCACCCGGGGTTCCCGACCGATCTCCAGGCCCAGCTCGCGGCGCTGCTGACCCTCGCCGACGGCAACTCGGTGATCACGGAGCGGATCTTCCCCGACCGCTTCCTGCACGTGGCCGAACTGCTGCGGATGGGCGCGAAGGTGATCCGCCAGGGCTCGACCATTGTGGTGTCGGGGGTGCGTTCGCTGGTGGGCGCGCCGGTCATGGCGAGCGACCTGCGGGCCAGCGCGGGCCTGGTGCTGGCCGGCATGGCGGCCGAGGGCACCACGATCGTCAACCGCGTCTACCACCTCGACCGCGGCTACGAGCGGATGGAGGACCGGCTGCGGTCTTTGGGCGCGTGCATCGAGCGGGTGGATGAGAAGGAGCTGGCCGGCGCTGAGAGCGCGGCGGCCTAAGCCCGCCAGAGCATCCTGCGGACCAGGGGGCTGAGCACGACCTCCCCGTCGTTGACGCGCACGAGGTTGTCCAGCAGCACCTCGATCTCGTCGTCCTTGTGCAGGTAGCCGAAAGCGCCGGCGTCGACCGCCGCGTCGGCAAACTCCTCGCGGATGTGGCCGCTGAACATCACGACCTTGGCCTTGGGGCAGGCGGTGGCGAGCGTGCGGACCAGCTCGAAAGTCTCGACGCCGGGCATGTCCACATCCATCAGGATCACGCCCGGGCAGTGCTGGCGGACGTAATCAACGATGGTGTCGGCGGTCTCCAGCCAGCCGACCCAGCGGAAGCGACGGTCGCGCCCGATCACCCGGGACATCGCCTCGGCGAGGATGGCGTTGTCATCAACCAGGAGAACGGCGATGGGCTGGGCGGGTGCGCCGGTGTGGGCGCCGTGCTGCGTCATGGAACGGCCTCCGCGGGCTTAGGGGTGCTGGGTTCTTCGGATGAGAGCGCCCCCACGAGGGCGCGGCGCAGGTCGGCGGTCCCCGGCCGCTTCCCGACATAGCAGACGCGCGGGTCGGTGATGCCCGGCCCGTGCCGGGCGCCCGGCGCGAGGTCCTCAAGCACGACGGCGCGGCGGGCGCCGTCCTGCGCGAGGTATGCCGCGACGCGTTCGGGCGTCGCCGCCGCCCCGCCAACGACCCACAGCTGCGCATCGGGCACGCCGCCGTCGACCTCGAAACGCTCCGACTTTGCCTGGGCCGATTCCAGCAGCACCGACACATAGCTGAGCGTGCGTTTGTCTTCCAGCGTGATCGCGGCGTGCGGCTGCTCGCCCTCCGGCCGTGCCGGCGTCAGCACCGTCTCGGCGCCGCGGGGGCGGAGCAGGAGCGAGAAGAGCGCGCCCTTGCCCGGCGCGGTCCGCAGCCGGACCAGCCCGCCCGCGCCCTCCACCCATGCGCGGACCATCGACAGGCCCATGCCCGTGGACACCGCCCGCGTCTTGGTGCTGAAGTAGGGCTCGAAGCAGCGGGCCGCGACGTCCGGCGGCATGCCCGGGCCGTCGTCCTCGACGGTGAGTTCGACAAACGGGCCCGCCAGATCCGCGGCGCCGCGGTTGGGATCGAGGGTGCGCGCCGTGATGCGGATCATGCCCTTGTCCGACGGTTTGCCGGCGGACGATGCCACCGCCTCGCCCGCGTTCTGCACCAGGTTGAACACCGCCTGCGTGAGGCGCGAGGCCGGGATCGCAACGACGGGAAGGTCCCCCGGGCAGTGGCCCTCGAGCCGTACGCCGCGGGGAAGCGCGGAGCGGAACACGCCCTCCACATCGCGCCACCAGGCGTGCAGGTTGGTGCTGGTTTCCCGCTCCGCGGACCGGTCGGGGTCTACCGCGAGGAGCCGCAGGCCCGACGCGAGCCGCTGGAGATAGCTCACCGCCTCGCCGATGGCGCTCACGTCCGCGAGCGCCGGGGTCGGCAGCCCCGCGTCGGCCAGGCTGTGCAGCCGCGCCCGGATCGGCAGCAGCAGGTTGCTCATGTCGTGGCCCAGCCCCGCGGCGAGCGTCCCCACGGTCGCCAGGCGTTCCGCCTGCCGGAGGCGCTCGTGGGACCGCTCCAGCGCCCCCGTCCGCTGCTGCACCAGTTCTTCTAGCCGCTCGCGGTGGGCGCGGAGCTCGGCCTCAGCGCGCGTGCGGCGCACGAACGCCCCGATCTCGCGCCCGATCGCGCCCATCATCGCCTCGAGCGTCGCATCCGGCGTATCCGAGCCGCGGGCGTACAGCGTGATGACGGCCTCGCAACGCTCGCCGTCGAGCACAGGGAATGCCAGTGCGCTGTGCAGCCCCGCCTGCACCGCGAGGTCCATCCAGTCGAGCCCCTCCTCCGGCGCGAGGTGGGCGAGCCAGTTGGCGTGCGCGGTCGCCCACACCCGGCCGGCCAGGCCGCGCCCGACGGGGAGCGTGCGCCCCAGGGCCCGCTCCTGGAACCCTGCCAGCGCCGCGGCCTCCTTCTCGGCCACATGCAACGCGACGCAGCGCAGCATGCCGATGCTGTCGTCCATCTGCCACATCTTGCAGACAGAGACCTCCAGAGTCTCACAGAGCGTGTGCAGGATTTCGGGTGTGGCGGGCTCGAGCGACTCGGCCTTGGCGAGGATCTTGGTCACCGCGTGCTCCGCCGCCACGCGTCGGGCGGCGCGGAGCCGCGAGGTCAGGTCGCGGAAGACCACGACCTCCCCGGTGATCGTGCCGTGCTCATCGCGCACGGGCGTGCGCACGAACTCGACCGGGAACGGCGACCCGTCCTTGCGCCGGAACACGTGGGGGCCCTTGGCCCCGGGGGTGGCTGCCCCTTCGGTGTCTGGCGGCGCGGGCGGGTTGTCCTCCCTTGGCAGGAGCTGGCCCAGCGGCGCGGCGACGAGTTCATCGGGCGCATAACCGAGCAGCGCGGCCCCGGTCGAGTTGACGAACGTCGCCAGGCCGTGGTTGTCGATGCCGAAGATGCCCTCGCCGACGGATTCCAGCAGCAGGCGGACGCGCTGCTCGCTGTCGCGCAGGGCGTGGTTGGCCTGCGTGAGGTCCTCCGTGCGCTCGTAGACGCGCGACTCCAGGACCTCGTTGGCGACGCGGAGCTCCTCCTGGGCCTTCTCGCGCTTGTCGATCTCGCTCTGGAGTGCGCGGTTGACCTCCGCCAGGGCTCGGTTCTTCTTGTAGAGGTCGATGAAGACCGCGATCTTCGACCGCATGATCTCCGGGTTGATGGGCTTGCTGAGGTAGTCCACGGCCCCTGCGCCGTAGCCGCGGAGAACGTCCTGCTCTTCCAGGAGGTGGGCGGTCAGGAAGAGGATGGGGATGTTCTCGGTGCGCTTGCGCTTCTTGATGATCTGCGCGAGCTCAAGGCCGCTGATTCCGGGCATCTTGATATCGAGCACGATGGCGGCGAAGTCGCGGTTGAGCAGCTCCAGCAGGGCCTGCTCCGCGGACTGGGCGCGCACCAGCGTGTACTCCGGCGACCCGAGGATGGACTCGAGCACATCGAGGTTTCGCGGTTGGTCGTCGACCAGCAGGATGGGAACGGCTTGCTGCATTACGCCTGTGGCGGTCTCCTTGTCCTCCCCCACGCTTCTCAACGGTACAGCCAGACCCTCAGCAGGGAGAGGAGCTGGTCGGTATTAACTGGTTTGGCGATGTAGTCCGATGCGCCGGCCTGGAGGCACTTCTCCCGGTCGCCCTTCATGGCCTTGGCCGTCAGGGCGAGGATCGGCAGCGTGCGGAACTCGGGGATCCGCCTGATTTCACGCATCGTCTGGTAGCCGTCCATCTCGGGCATCATGATGTCCATGAGCACGACGCTGAGATCGGGGGTCGACTTGATCAGCTCGATGGCCTGGCGGCCGTTGGTGGCGCTCATCACCTCCATCTCGTAGTTTTCCAGCACGGTCGTCAGGGCGAAGATGTTGCGGGCGTCGTCGTCCACGACCAGCACCCGCCGCCCGCGCAGGATCTCGCTGGAGCCGTGGAGCTTCTCGAGCATGGTGCGCTTGGACTCGGGCAGGTCCGAGACGACGCGGTGCAGGAACAGCGCGGTCTCGTCGAACAGCCGCTCGGGGCTCTGCACGTCCTTGAGCACGATGCTCTTCGCGACCGTGCGCAGGCGGGACTCCTCGTCGGGCGAGAGCTCCTTCCCCGTGAAGACCACAACGGGCACGTCGCGCAGGGCGGGCTCCGCCTGCACGCGCTCGAGCAGCTCGAAGCCCGTCATGTCCGGCAGCCGGAGGTCGATCACGCAGCAGTCGAACACGCGGTCCAGCAGCGCATCGAGCGCCTCCCGCCCGGTGCCCACCGCCGTGATCTCGATGTCGTCGTGCGCGAGCAGCTCCACGATGCTCTGGCGCTCGATGTCGTTGTCCTCGACCACGAGCAGCCGCTTGGTGTGCGGCGCGACATACGTCTTCAGGCGGTCGAAGGCGTGCTCGAGGTCCTCGGTGGTGGCGGGCTTGACCAGGTACGACAAAGCGCCGTGGGAGAGGCCGTGCCGGCGCTCCTCCTCCACCGAGAGCATCTGGACGGGGATGTGCCGGGTCACCGGGTCCAGCTTCAGGTTATTAAGCACCGTCCAGCCCAGCATGTCCGGCAGGAAGACGTCCAGCGTGATGGCGGTGGGGCGGTAGTTGCGCGCCAGCGAGAGCGCCGTCTGCCCCCTCGCCGCGACGATCGCCTTGAACCCCTTGTCCCGGGCCAGGCCCATGAGCACGCGGGCGTAGTGCGGGTCGTCGTCGACAATCAGCAGCACGCTGTCGCCTTCCTGGATGGTGTCCCGGTCGTCGGGGATCGCCTCCTCAACCATGGTAATCGTGGGCAGGGCCGCCGCGGCGGGGGACCGGGAGAACGAGGTGGGCGTTGCGACGTTGGTCGTGATCATCGGCCGCGCCGGGCCCGTATAGCTCGCGGGCAGGTAGAGCGTGAACGTGCTGCCCTGGCCCGGCTGGCTGACCAGCCGGATCTCGCCGCCCAGCAGGGTCGCCAGCTCGCGGCTGATCGCCAGGCCCAGGCCCGTGCCGCCGTACTTGCGGCTGGTGCCCGCGTCGGCCTGCTGGAAGGCCTCGAAGATCAGCTTCTGCTTCTCGGGGGCGATGCCGATGCCCGTGTCGCTCACCGCGAAGGCGATCACGTTCTGCGAGAAGCGGAGCACCGGGTGGTCGGGGCTCCAGCCGGAGGTCACGGTCCGCACCGTCATCGCCACCTCGCCCTGCGCCGTGAACTTGAACGCGTTGGACAGCAGGTTCTTGAGGATCTGCTGCAGCCGCTTGGGGTCCGACGTAAAGCTCCGCGGCAGCGAAGGATCAAAGTCCAGCTTGAACTCCAGCCCCTTCTGCTCCGCGATGTGGTGGAAGGTCCGCTCCACGTTGTCGCGCAGTTGCGGGAAGGGCAGCTCCTCGGCCTCGACCGTCACCGTGCCCGACTCGATCTTGGACAGGTCGAGGATGTCGTTGATCAACGTGAGCAGATCGGTGCCGGCGGAGTGGATGTTCCTGGCGAAGTCCACCTGCTTGGGGCTGAGGTTGCCCACGCCGTTCTCCGCGAGCTGCTGGCCGAGGATGAGGATCGAGTTGAGCGGCGTGCGCAGCTCGTGCGACATGTTCGCCAGGAACTCCGACTTGTACTTGGACGTGAGCGCAAGCTCGGCCGCCTTCT
>JAEYTB010000058.1 GCA_023434205.1 Planctomycetota bacterium
GACTGCACGTGGACCTGCTTGGCCATGTGCTGGATGTCGATGAGGCTGAGGCAGCGGCCGGCCTCGTCATCCCACGTGTGGCTCAACGACCGGTTGATGCGGGCGTGCTCCGCCATTTCGTCCATGGTCGCGGCGAACAGGCTGTCCGAGAGCGTCTCGGTCTGGACCGTGGTCATGTAGGTGACCTTGTCCTTGGGGAAGCGGTGCTCGAAGTCGCGCTCGCCCGCGCACAGGAACGACGTGACCTGGCCCTGGAGGGGCGAGGCCTTCTCCTGGTCGGTCAGCAGCTCGCAGGCGCAGAGGGTGCGGTAGTCGAAGCGGAGCATGTGGGTGCCCGGGAGGATCCAGGCTTCCAGCTCAAACTCGCCGTGTTTCACGACCCTGCGGCCCTTGAGTCCCACGTTCTCGGGGTGGAGAGCGCGGTTGTAGAGGACGATCTGGTAGGTCTGCAGGACATTGCTCTTCATGGGCACGTTCATCGCCGTCATTGACTCCCGCACGTCGTAGCGCCTGTTCCTGCCTTGCGTTACGACCTCCCAAACGAGGGCCGAAACTCCAGCAGACCGGGGCGCCGGTCCGATATCTCTCTCCAGGAACCTCCGTGCTCCCACTCCCGTGTTGTCCCCAGCTACACCACCATATATATTGGGACGGTCCGCGCCAAGCACAATCTGTCGTGTCTCCGGGGTGATGAAGGCTTCATTAAGGGCGGCTTGAGGACCGGTTCACCGTATCCTGACGAGCGCGCATGGCCCATGTCAAGGTTCATTAAGACATTCTCCGATCGACTGACGCTGGCGCGACGGCTCCCGGTGCCTCTGCGCATCGCCGCGCTGGGGGAAGCCCTCGCCTGCGCCTCGCCGGCCGAGTCCGAGCGGCTCGTGCCCGAACTGCTTGACCTGGCGGTTGTTCCGACATTCGAGGGCGACCGAGGCGCGGTTCGGGCGGCGCGGTTACTTCCGTTCACGAAGCGTCGGAATGAGCGGCAGAGCGATCTTGCGCTCACCCAGCTCGCCCGGTGCTGGCGACAGGTCATCCCCGAGTATGTACAGGCGGTGCTCGCCGTTGGGGAAAACCGGTGGAGTTCGCTGCTGCCGCGACTGGGTACCGACCCGCGCACGCCGGTCCGGCTCTCGCTGGCGTCTTTGGTGGGGGACGCGGGCGACACGCGTCTGGCGTTCCTCCTGACGGGCATGCTGCACGACCAGGACGCCGCGGTGGGCGACCAGGCGGAGCAGTCGCTGCTGGTGCTGAGCGTGAGCGTGCTGCGGCAGGAACTCGCGGCGAACCCCGCGACGGCGCGGTTCGTGTCGGGGGTCATCCCGCCGCACCTGGCGAGGGTGGTCCACGTGGGGGTGCGCGGGCCCGTGGATGAACTGTGCGAGCACGCCGCGGAAGGGGCGATGACCATCGGCGAGCACCGTCGGCGCGGGCCGGTGGTGGCGGCGTTGCTGATGGGGAGCCGGCAGCGGCTGCGTTCGCGTGAGGATGGGGCGGCGGCGCTGGGCGCCTGGCTGGCGAACGAGCGGCACCCCAGCCAGAGCGTGCTGCGGAGCGTCATCCGGTGGTCCAGGGCCCCCACGGCGAGGCTGCGGGCCCTGGAACTGCTGACCCGGGAGCATCTGGCGGTCGCGTGCCTGGACCGGCTGCTGCGTTCGCAGTCGCTGCTGGATCACGAGCTGGTGCTGGGCAGCGCGCACCTGCTGGCTCGCCCGCGCAGGGCGGCAAGGCTGGCGGGGAGCAAGCCCACGCTCGCGCGCCCGGCCAGAGCGCGGGCGAAGGGGCGTGCGGAGGACGACGCCACGCTGCCATCAGCGGGGGCGGTGCGGCAGTTGTCGGAAGAGGCACGCCGGGCGTTGCCGGGCTTGGTGATGGCGCTGCCCCTGGGTGTGCAGGCCCGCCGGGCGGTGCTCGACCCGCTGCTGGCGGACGAGAGCGCGGTCGTCCGGCACGCGGCGTGCCGCGTCGCCCCCGCGGCGGGGCTTGATGAGTACTGCTTTGACCGCGATGCCCGCGTGGCCGGCACGGCGTTCCTGAGGTGGTCGAACGCGGGGGCGGGCGTGGACCGGGCCGCGGATACGCGGGTGCTGGGACTGGCGGCGCGGTCGCCGCACGCACAGCTCCGGGTGTGGGCGGGCCAGGACCGGGACCTCGCCGAGGGCGGCATGGGGACGGTCGCGGGGCGGTTGGCAATTAGGCGAGAACTGGCGGCGGACCGGCGGGCGTTTGTCGAGTCCCTGCGCCTCAGGCTGCGGGGCGCGGATGCCGGGGTCGTGCTGAGGGCGTTGGGCCAGGTGCGGGGTCTGGGCGTTGCCGCGGAGTTTGAGGGCGATGTGCTGGGGCTGGCGTCGGATGGGCGCGCCGATCCGCGGGTGCTGGCGACGGCGGCGGCGATGCTGGGGCAGCTTTCGGGCGCGCGTGCCGCGGAGTTGGCCGGGGTGCTCAGCCAGCACAGAGATGCGCGGGTGAGGGCCAATGCGCTCGAGGCGATGGCGAAGCTCGCGCGGCGGGGGATCGGCGCTGCACGGGGCGGGATGGCCCTGGAGAGCACGGTCGTGGAACTCAAGACCGATGCGCACCACCGGGTGCGGGCCAACGCGATCCGCGCGGGGCTGCTGGAGGCGTGCGGGGCGGTCGAGGGGAGCAGCGTGGCGCAGATGCTGATGGACTCGCGCCCGATGCACCGGCTGGCGGGCGTGTGGCTCGCGGGGCGCGTGCTCTCAACGCCCGCGCGGACGGCGCTGGGGGCGCAGCTCCCGGAGTTTGTGGCGCGGATCGGGGAGCTGGCGCGTCACGACGAGGACCCGCGGGTGCGGGCCCGGGCCCGGGCGTGCGGCCAGCGGCTGGAGGCGGCGCTGCGGGCGACGTGGAAGAGAAAGTCGGGGGCGACCGTGGGGGCGGCGGCATGATGGTGCTCGCGGTTCATGGTCCGGTGCAGCTGTTCACGGGCGCAGAGGCGGCGCCGGCGTTCCCCGTCTGGGTGCTGCCGGCGGTGTTCGGGGGCGTGGCAGTCCTGGCGCTGGCGACGTGGGCGTGGGTGGCGTATCGGGCGCGGGCGGCGGGGGATGTGAACGAGCACGCGTTCCGGACGCTGGCGCGGTCGATGCGGCTGGGAAGGAATGCGAAGCAGATGATCCGGCGGCTGGCGTTCCACCACGGCACGGCGTCGCCGCTGGGGCTGCTGATGAGCGAGCACGCGCTGCGGACAGCGCTCGAGGCCTTCGAGAGAACGGGCCCGGGCAAGCGCGACCAGCGCACGGTCGAGACGGTGCGTCGCGTCTTCGCGATTTAGTCGATCGGGGGCTCGCTGGCCCGAAGGGCGATGGGGTCCTCCGCGCGGAGCCGGCGGGCGATGTCGGCCATCACCCGCTTCTCATGGTTGATGGCGAAGTGGGTGCACAAGCGGCCCAGGCCCGGGCCCACATCGATCCAGTAGGGGTTCAGCCCGGGGGGCGCGGTGTTGCGGGCGCCGATCCACCAGTCTCGCAGCGCGCCGTAGCAGTGCAGCTCGTGGCCGGCCTCGTGCTTGTTGAGCGTGCCGAGGAACCGTGAGCCGGGGCGCATGTCCCACGCGGCGGCGTCGGGTACGACCACCTTCGCGATCTTGGCGCCGCGGTGGGGGGAGGCGATGGTGAACACCCGCCGGACCTTGAGGTCGCCGAACGCAAAGGCGTTCGCCGCCAGAGCGCGGGCCAGGATGCCGCCCATCGAGATGCCGATGACGTCGATGTCGCGTGAGCGCAGACCCTGGGCCTCGATCGTGCGGAACGCGGCCCCCGCGGCCGAAGAGAGCGACAGCCGCGAGGGGTAGGTGATGGAGAGGAAGTCCTCCGGGCGGCCGCTGGTGCTGGGCGTGAGGCGGGCGGCCAGGCCCCAGTTGGCGACGCCCGGGGAGTGCCAGCCGCCGAGGATCACGACGGGCCTCACAAGCGGGCGCTGGTCGGCGCGCATGCGGGCGAACTCTTCTTCCAGAAGCCGCGGCTCGAGGTGGAAGTCGGGGTTCTGGTAACGCCGGTCGGGCATCGCTCGTTGATGGTAGAAGCCGCGGGGCGGTTTCACCCCGGGCTGGTCGATGGCCACGTAGAGTTCACCTATGCGCACTCGCACCCTGATCGTCGTTGGCCTGCTGATGCTCATGCTGCCGGGGTGGGCCCTGGCCCAGCCCGAGAGCTACGTGCGGGTGCAGGATTCCGACGATGGCGGCAAGGCCATCCTCCAGGTGGCGATCAGAACCTTCGAGAAGCAGGGGAGCCCGACGGTCCACCTGGTCGGGGCGGTACACATCGGGGACCAGGCGTACTACGACGATCTGCAGAAGTTCCTGGACGCGCAGGACCTGGTGCTGTTCGAGGGCGTCAAGCCCGCGGACGCGGGGAAGGAACTGGCCCGGGCGGACGACGCCGCGAAGGTCAAGGTGACCAAGAGCCGGCAGCGGCTGCTGGCAGTCGTGTGGCACCGGTACTACCAGAAGCACAAGGCGTACCCGCAGGACATCGACGCCGCACTGGAGGGTGTGCATGGGTCGATGGCGCGGCTGGGCCGGGCCGCGGTGGTGGACGCCTGGGGGAACGAGCAGACGATCTTGGTGAGCGAGCGCGAGGGAGCGGCCCCCACGATTGACATCATCTCGCTGGGCGCGGACGGCGCGGCGGGGGGCGAGGGTGGCGCGGCGGACCTGCACTTCAAGGACCAGAAGCCGCTGACCAGGGAGGAGAAGGCGGGCGGCGAGGGGATCCAGGCCAAGCTCGCCAAGGCGCTGGGGCTGGAGTTCCAGCTCGCGGCGATGGACTACAGCCGCGACAAGTGGCGCAACAGCGACATGACCGTGGATGAGCTCCAGG
>JAEYTB010000205.1 GCA_023434205.1 Planctomycetota bacterium
GTGTACGGTTGGGGCGGGGGTTGGGGTTCAGATTGGATTGGGGGGCGGGCGGCCACTATCCTCCACGTCCCGTCCCTCTGATCGACGGCCGGGCCCGGTGCACGGATGGCCCGTGAACCTGGTCAGGGCTTGACCGCAGCAGCCATAAGCGGCCGTCGTCCGGTGCCGCCGGTGTCCTGGCCGTCGATCAGGGGGATGGGCGGGGCTGAAACACGCCCCCGGGGCCGGCGAATAAGGCCGGCATGCTGCTCATGATTTTCAGAGGTCTCGGCTGGACGCTCCTGCGGGGGTTTCTTGTCGCGCTGCCCGTGCTGGGGGCGCTGGCGATCTCCGGGTGGGTGCTGGGCACCCAGTACGGGCCCGCGGCGTGGAGGTGGATGGCCGCCGCGGGAGGAGCGGTGCTGGGCGTGTGCCTGGTGCTGGGGGCGAGGCGGAGTTTCTGGATGGGGCCGCCGCCGTGCCCGCCGCCAAGCACCCGAATGGACCGCTTCGTGAACCAAGTGGTGACAGGGTCGCTGATCGGGCTGGTGATTTCGCTGCCCCTGACGGCGGTGGTGATGGTGCTCGCGGCGGTGCTGGCGGTGTTCTATGGCTGGGGCGTGTTCGCGAGCGCGGCGGTGGTGGCGGGGCTGCTGGCGGAGGGGGCGGTGGTGCGGAGCGTGGTGAGGACGGTGCGCAAGCGGCCCGAGCCCGACGAGGGGGGCGTTAGCGCAGCCGTTTGAGCCGGTCGAGCGCGAGCGCGCGGTACGGTTCGGACAAGCCGATCAGGTGCGTGGAGAGGTCATCTCGCGACACGAGGCGGAACGCAAGCATCGCACCGACAAACTCCAGATCGGTCTCACGACCGGCCGCGAGCTTGGCGGCGGCAAGGTCCATGGGATCGAGGCAGAGGCCCACCGTTCCGGCGGTTGCCGGCGTGTCGATCCGGACAAGCCTGGATGGACTGCGAACCGATGACGACGATCTCCGGGGAACCGGTGATGGCGCCGCAGGCGCGGAGGATGTGCTCAAGCTGCGCGCGGGTCATCGCGGAGCTGGTCCTTGATACGACGGACTTCATCCGGCGGCAGAATGCCGGTGAAAGGGGAGTTCTGGCGGAGCGGGCGGCTGGCGTCGGATGTGCCCGTCAGGACCGCCACGACGTCGCTCAGGGGGCGGGCGAGAATGTCCTCCCATTCCCGGTAGCAGCGCAGAAGCCCTGGCGCATCCTTGTTCTGCTCGCTCCAGCGGGCGAGGGTGGCGCGGGCGTGCTCGATCAGCTCGGGGCGTGCTGCGAGCAGGGCCGCGACGCGGCGGGCCATCTCAAGACTCACCGGTCCTGGTAGTCGTGCCGCACGCGGGCGTTATAAGGGAGGTCTCGACCGCTCCGGGCCCACCCCGCCTCCCGCTAGAATCCGCCCCATGGCCTACACCGTCCTCGCACGCCGTTACCGCTCCCGGGAGTTCGACGAGGTCGTCGGCCAGAAGGCGATCGCCGACACCCTGGAGAACGCCATCCGGGCCAACCGCGTCGCCCACGCCTACCTCTTCGTCGGGACGCGGGGGGTGGGCAAGACCACCATGGCCCGCCTGTTCGCCAAGGCCCTCAACGGCGGCACGCCCGAGGTGGACGAGGCCATCATGCACGGGCGCGACACCGACGTGATCGAGATCGACGGCGCCAGCAACAACTCCGTCGACGACGCCCGCGAACTCATCGCCAACTCCATCTACAAGCCGCTGCGGGGCAGGCACAAGATCTACATCATCGACGAGGTCCACATGCTCTCGACGGCCGCGTTCAACGCGCTGCTCAAGACCATGGAGGAGCCGCCCGAGCACGTGAAGTTCATCCTGTGCACCACCGAGCCGCAGAAGGTGCTGCCCACGATCCAGTCGCGCTGCCAGCGGTTCGACTTCCGCAACATCCCCTCGTCCAAGATCGCCGAGCACCTGACGATGGTGGTGAAGCAGGAGAAGCTGACCGCCGACCCCGAGCTGGTCCACCTGGTGGCGCAGCTCGGCAACGGCTCAATGCGCGATGCGCTCTCGCTGATGGAGCGGCTGATGGCCTCGGGCCAGAAGCACCTCACCGTCAAGCTCCTCGAGGACCTGCTGGGCCTGCCCGACCGTCAGCTCACCGGCGAGCTGATCGACGCTCTGGGCGAGGGGGACGCGGCGACGGCGCTGGCGCGCGGCGCCGACATGCTCACCCGCGGCATCGGGATCGACCAGCTTCTGGACACGCTGCTGGGGCGGCTGCGGGACCTGATGGTGATCGCGGCGTGCGGGCCGCAGACCCCGCTGGTGGAGCTGTCCGACTCGGCCCGCAAGGAAGAGGTCGAGCGGGCCGGCAAGTTCGACGCCGCGGCGCTGGTCCACATGATCGCGCTGTGCGAGAACGTGCAGAAGGCGGCGAAGAACTCCGCCGTGCCGCGGGCGCTGCTGGATGCGCTGCTGGTTCGGATGGCGATGACCGACCGGATCGCCGATGTGACGGCGGTCGCGGCGGGCGCGACGCGTGGGGCTGTCCCCGCAAAAAAACGCTGACGGCGGCCGGGCCGGCACGTGCCCCCGCCGCCGAGGCTCACCCACCCCCCCCACCGCCGACGCCCCCACCGTCCGCGCCGCGCCCCGCAGCGGCGCCGGAGGTGATGAAGCCCGTCTCGCCTACGCGCCACGAGGTGGAGGCCAAGCCCCCAATCTCCGGCATCGCCCGCCTCAGCGGCCCGCTGCCCGAGGACCCGGTTGCCCTCTGGTCCATGGTGGTGGAGGCGTGCCAGAAGCAGCACCGCATGCGGATGCTGGTCGGCGGCCTGAAGCTCGTGACCAAGGACGATGAACGCGCCGTGCTCGCCGTGAGCGACGAGATGCGCACCGCGGCACAGTCGGCCGAGCGCGACCTGTGCACGCTGCTCTCGGTGGCGTGGGGACAGAGCCTCAAGGTCGAGCTCACCAGCGCGACGGGCGAACGGCTCGAGGCCGCGCCTCAGGCGGTTAAGGAAGCCCCGCCGAACCCCGCGGCACCGCTGCCGCCGATCCAGGATCACCCGCTGATCAGGGACGCGGTGGAGCTCTTTGGGGCCAAGGTGATCAGCACGCAGCCGCGGAAGAAGCAGGCCGAGTGACCGCGGGCGTCTGCACGGCGGTGCGGACAACCTCGTAGCGCCCGCCCGCGATGCCCAGCCGCTCCATGACGGTGGTGCGGGCGTAGAGCACCGCGTTGTCCCGGAGGGTGGCGACCAGTTCGTCCTGCCCGGCGGCGGCGTGGAGGTGCATCAGGCCGGTCTCGGGCTCCCAGCCGGGCGTCGCGCCGCCGGTGGCGATGCGGTGCTCCGCGG
>JAEYTB010000233.1 GCA_023434205.1 Planctomycetota bacterium
GAAGTCAAACTTCCCCGGCCGGGCCTCGTGCCGGTTCCAGAACACCGGCGTCTCGATCGTGTTCAGCCCCGCGAGCTTGGCCTGATGGATCCGGTCGGCCCACTGATCACGCGGGAGGCGCGCGTACGGCACCCGCCCCGACACCAGCCAGACGCGCCGGCCGTCGATCATGAAGCTGCGCCCGTCGTGGGTAACTGAGGGCATCCGGAGCCAAACCCCAAACTGAAAACGGTTGCCGCGTGGCTACGCCCTCGCAAGGCCCCGTTTATGGCCGTTCGCCAAAGGGGTCAAGGATAGGAACGGGGATTGGAAACCGCAATTCGCGGCACGCGGTTCGCTTGCAATGCCCGATAAAAGCCGCGCTTGCACGCGAAAAAGGGCATCGGGACCCCGCAATTCCATGGTCCGTTTTGCCGTGGGTCCCCCGAGTTGGTCCCCGGCGGCCTCAAGCCCCTCCGCCCGATTGGTCCCTGTTCGGGCTGCTCAGCACGCCACGCTGGGCAGGTGCGCTGGGCTGTCGAGCACCGTCCGCTCGTAGACCTCGTGGAACTCCCATCGGTCGCCGATCCGGATCGAGACCTTCGCGTCGGGGCGGCGTCGCATGCCGATCTTGCGGGCCAGCCGCAGCCCCGCGCCGTTGCAGGGCATGATCGCCGCGTGGACCTTGTGGAGCCCCAGTCCCACCGGCAGGTCCGCGAGGGCGTGGTCCAGCATCGCGCCGGCGCCCTCGGTCCCCAGGCCGCGGCCCACGGCCTCGCGGCTGATCCACCAGTTCGCGTCGGCCTCAAACGTCAGACCGCGGGTGATGGTGTTGAGGTTGAAGCAGCCGGCGATGGAGCCGTCGTGAAGGACGCCGACGCGGCGCCAGGCGGTGCCGCGCTGGTCGCCCACGCGGGCCATCTCGAGCTGGCGATCAAAGAGCTGTTCGTCCGTTTCGCCGTCGCGGTGGAGGCAGGAGAACCGTTCAAGGTGGTCGCGGCTGAGGCGCACGACCCGCAGGAACTCGGGCCGATCGCTCTCGCGGAGGGGTCTCAGGACCATGCGTGCGGTGCGGACCAGCCCGGGGGCGTGGACCTCCACGGGCTTGAACGTCTGAGCCTGCTTGAAGGGGAATACCTGCACGCTCGGCACCTTGGACAACGGACAACTCCTCAGCAGCATGAGTGGAATCGTTGGGAAAAAGACTGCTGCGATATCGGCGTGAACGCCCTGTCAAGGCCATTTTGTTGACGGGCGGGCGGCGAATGATCACCCCATGCTCCACGGGTCCCTCATCGCCCCGGGCGTCGCGCGCTTCACCATGGGGCCTCGCACGCCGCCGCCCTTCCCCGCCTACGTGCGGCAGCCGGTGACCGGCGATGCGCTCCCGCTGGGCTTCCCGGTGCGGCCAAGGCACGCCCGGCACGCGCGCCGGAGCGTCGTCAGCCTCACCGGGCTGGGCTTCTGCGATTACTACGGCACGGGCGAGCAGGCCGGCCGACTCCGCCGCAACGGCGACCGCAAGGTGCTCTGGAACAGCGACAGCTACGACTACACAGACCGCACGCCCAGCCTCTACCAGTCGCACCCCTTCCTGCTGGCGCTGCCGCGCGGCGGCTGGGGGCCCGGCGCGATCGGCGTCATCGTTGAGACCACGCACCGCTGCACGATCGACCTCACCCGCCCGGCCAGGGGGCCGCTCTTCGAGGTGGACGGCCCCCCGCCCGCGGTCGTGGTGATCGCTCGCGACACGCCGCGGCAGGTGGTGGAATCACTCGCATCGCTGACGGGGGTCATGCCGATGCCCCCGCGCTGGGCGCTGGGCTTCCACCAGTGCCGGTTCTCGTACGAGACGGCGGCGCAGGCGATGGAGGTGGCCCGCGGGTTCCGGGAGCGGTCGATCCCCTGCGATGCACTCTGGCTCGACATCGACTACATGGAGGGGTACCGAAGCTTTACGTTCAATCCCGCGGCGTTCCCCGACCCGGAAGGGCTCGTCGCGGCGCTCCACGAGTTGGACTTCAGGGTCGTCTGTATGCTCGACCCCGGGCTCAAGGTGGACGACGCGTACGCACCCTACTCCCAGGGGCGCGAGCAGGGGCACTTCATCACCGACGCGGCGGGCGGTGAGTGCCACGCCCACGTCTGGCCAGGCTTGTGCGCCTTCCCGGACTTCACCCGCGCACGGACCCGCGACTGGTGGGCCGGGCTCTGCCAGGACCTGCTCGCCATCGGGATCGACGGCCTGTGGAACGACATGAACGAGCCCGCGGCGTTCGGCGTGCCGAGCAAAACGCTGCCTCTCGATGCACGCCACGACGCCGATGCGGACCTCGGCGGGCCCGGGCCCCACGCGCGGTACCACAACCTATACGGCGACCAGATGGCCCGCGCTACCCGCCAGGCCATGGCCTCGTACCTCCCCCACCGCCGGCCCTTCGTGCTCACCCGCGCGGGGTTCCTCGGCACACAGCGCACCGCCGCGACGTGGACCGGCGACAACCGCGCCGACGATCGCCACTTCCGCTGGTCGATCCCCATGGCCCTCAACCTGGGCCTGTCCGGGCAGCCCTTCTGCGGGCCGGATATCGGGGGCTTCATCGGCGACTGCGACCCCGAGCTCTTCGCGCGGTGGATGGGCGTCGGGACGCTGCTGCCCTTTGCCCGAGCGCACAAGAACAAAGGCACGCGGATGCACGAGCCCTGGGAACTGGGCGAGGAGTGCGAGCGGACCTGCCGCCTCGCGCTCGAGCGGCGGTACCGGCTGCTGCCCTACCTCTACACGCTGTTCCGCGAGGCGTCCATCACCGGCGTTCCGGTCGCACGCCCGCTGTTCTTTGAGGACCCCGGCAACCGCCGCCTGCGCACCATCGACGACGCCTTCCTGCTGGGCGAGCACGTGCTCGTCGGCCCACCCGGCGCGAGCGCGGGCGAGGTCGATCCACACTTCGAGACCTGGGCGGCCTTCGAGCTGACGGCCCCCGACCCACGCCTCCCCTCGCTGCACCTGCGGCCGGGCACGATCGTCCCCGTCGGCCCGGTGGTGCAGCACACCGCCGAAGCGCCGCTCGACCCGCTCACGCTGCTGGTCCACTTCCGCGACGGCCACGCCCGCGGCACGCTCTACGAGGACGACGGCGAGTCCCTCGCCTACGCGCAGGGCGAGTTCCTCCTCACCGAGTTTGAGGTTGAGCGCGGACGCGAGGTGCAGGCACGCAGCACGGGCAGCTTCAGAGTCCCGCCGCGGCGCATCGCCCTAGCCGTGCTCGCCTAGACGGTCCGGCGCGCCGCTTCTTCAACTTCTTCGCGCCGCGGCATCGACGGCATCGCCCCGGGCTTGGTCGTCGCCACCGCGCCGGCGACCGTCGCGAACCGCACCGCCTCTTCCACCAGCCTGAACTCTTCGGGGCTCTTGCCGCGGATCGCGGCGTGGACCGTGGGCCAGCTCGCCGCGAGCGCCCCGCAGAACGCATCCCCGGCGCCCACGCTGTCTACAGACTGCACCGCGACGGCGGACATGCGGCGCGGGCGGCCCTTGTGCGCCAGGATGGCGCCCTGCGCCCCTTGCGTCAGCACGATGGTGGGCGCTCCCAGGTCGGGCATGCGGATCGCCAGCCGCGCGGCGTCCACCGTCGGGTCCATGCCCAGCAGGATCGCCGCCTCGGTCTTGTTCACCACCAGCACATCGACCTGCTTGAGCAGCTCGCGGGGCAGCAGGCGTGCCGGCGCCGCGTTCAGGATCACCGCCGCGCCCGCGTCCTTCGCGATCTTCACCGCCGCGGCGACGGTGGTGGGCGGCACCTCGAGCTGCACCAGCAGCACGCCGCAGCCCGCGATCACGTCCTTGGCGTCTTCCACATCCTGCGCCGAGAGCGAGGCGTTCGCCCCGGGTGCGACGACGATCGTGTTCTCGCCCCCCTCGGCGACCGTGATGAGCGCGAGGCCGGTCGGGTGCTGCTCCGGGTCGCGGGTCAGGACCCTCGAGATATCCACTTTTTCCGTTTCAAGCGCGGATTTGAGTTTGCCGCCGTGCGGGTCATCCCCCACGCAGCCGATCATGACGACCCGGCCCAGAGGCCCGAGCAGGCGCGTCGCGGCAACCGCCTGATTGGCCCCTTTCCCGCCCGGGAATGTCCGATACCCGCCGCCCAGGACCGTTTCACCCGGGTGCGGGATTCGCGGCGCTCGGACCACCAGGTCCATATTAAGCGAGCCGACGATGCAGACCGACCATTGGCCCATGCAAACAGCTTACCGGGGGTGGGGAAGGAGTGTGGCCCTTCCCCACGCCCCGGACGCTGATGACCCCCCTGGCGGGCCTCCGCGAAGATCGCGCAAGTTCCTCCCGAAGAGGTGCGCAATCGCATCGCGTCCGGCCCACCGCCGGGTTAGACTGTGAGCGTCGGAGCCTGAATCGCTCCCTGACTGAGTCCGTAATTTCTCACGTCAGCCCGTCACGATTTTTTTCGAGCGACCCAATGTCTACGGCCGCGACAGGCCATGTCACCCGCCTCCTCGACGAGGCTTCCCAAGGCAGCAACCAGGCCGCCGCGGCCCTCCTTCCCCTGGTCTACGACGAACTCCGCAGCCTGGCCCGCGTCCACCTCTCCCGGGCCCCCGCCGGCAACACCTTGCAGCCAACGGCCTTAGTTCACGAGGCCTACCTCCGCCTCCTGGGGTCCGACGAACGCGGCTGGTCCAGCCGACGCCACTTCTTCGGCGCCGCCGCGAACGCCATGCGGAACATCCTGGTCGACCAGGCCCGCCGCAAGTCGGCGGTCAAGCACGGCGGCGACCGCCACCGGGTCGACCTGGACGGCGTTGATCGGGCGGTCCGCAGCGACACCGACCTGCCCATCGCCACACCCCCCGAGGAACTGCTCGCCCTTGACCAGGCCCTCTCCCAGCTCGAGCAGGCCAGCCCGCGCCAAGGCGAAATCGTGATGCTCCGGTTCTTCGCGGGCCTGAGCGCCGAGCAAACGGCCCGCGCCCTGGACCTGTCCCTTTCCACCATCGACCGGGAGTGGCGGTTCATCCGGGCGTTCCTTCACACCCGCGTGAAGGGCCTCGATGCCGACAAGGCGGCGCTGTGACCCATGGACCCAGCGACGATCAGGACGGCGAACGACCTCTTCCAGCACGCCGCGGACCTGCCGCGCGATGAGCGTGCCCGGTTCCTGGTCGCCCGGTGCGCGGACAACCCCGCGCTGAGGAAGCTGGTCGACCAACTCCTGGCCGAGAACGACGCCCCCACCCGCGGCCCGCTGGATTCCCCGCTGATCGCCGGGCAGCCGCGGGACGACGCCCCCATCCCCACGCACATCGGACGCTACGAGATTGTCCGTGTGCTGGGCGAGGGCGGCATGTCCGTCGTGTACGAGGCCCGCCAGCAGAGCCCCAGCCGCACGGTCGCCCTCAAGGTCCTCCGCCCCGGCGTGCTCTCCCCCGAGCTCATGCGGCGCTTCCAGCACGAGATCCAGGTGCTCGGCCAGCTCCAGCACCCCGGCATCGCGCACATCTACGAGGCCGCCGTCGCCGAGTCCACCATCGCCCCCAACATCCAGATCCCCCAGCCCTACTTCGCGATGGAGCTGATCCGCGGCCGCTCGCTCACGGCCTTCGCGCTCGCGAACAACCTCTCCATCCCCGACCGGCTCGAACTGGTGGCCAAGGTGTGCGACGCGGTGCAATACGCGCACCAGAAGGGCGTGATCCACCGCGACCTCAAGCCGCCCAACATCCTCGTGCCCGACCGCACCGCCGCCACCGCGAGCGGCACGGACCTCTCCCCGCACCCCAAGGTGCTGGACTTCGGCGTGGCCCGCATGGCCGCCGACCCCACCACCGCCACCATGAACACAGAGGCCGGCCGCCTGATCGGCACGCTCGCGTACATGAGCCCCGAGCAGGTGGGCGGCAACGTCGCGGAGACCGACACGCGCTCCGACGTCTACGCCCTGGGCGTCATCCTGTACGAGGTGCTGAGCGGCGAGCTGCCCTTCAACGTCACCAATACCCCTCTCCACGAGGGGGTGCGGCGCATCCGTGAAGACCAGCCGCAGCGGCTGGGCGTTCACGACCCCGCCTTCCGGGGCGACATCGAGACCATCGCCGCCAGGGCCATGGCCCGCGACAAGTCACGCCGCTACCAGTCCGCCGCCGACCTGGCCGCGGACATCCGCCGCTACCTGCGAGGCGAGGCCATCGAGGCCCGGCGCGACTCCGCCGTCTACGTGCTGCGCAAGTTCGTCGGCCGCAACCGGGCCATCGCGGCCTCGGCCGCGCTGCTGTTCGTCGGCCTCTCCCTGTTCGCCGCCTACGCCTACAGCCAGGCCCGCCGCTTCGAGAGCCTCAGCCGCAAGGAGCACGACGCCCGCGTCGCCGCCGAGAGCGTCAAGGACTTCCTCGACAAGACGTTCGACCTCGCCACGCCCGCGCCCGGACGCGGCTACGACCTCTCGCTCGTCGACATGCTCGACGACGCCACCAGCCGCCTCACCAAGGGCGAGCTCGCACACGACCCCAACGTCGAGGCCGAAGTCCGTGACAAGCTCGCAGTCACCTACGACAACCTGGGCCTCATGGGCCGCGCCGCCGAGCACCGCGCCTGGCTCGTCGAGTATCACCGCAACCGCCACGGCGGCAAGAGCGAGGCCCTGCTCCGCTCCCTGGCCGCCCTCGCCCGCAGCTACTCCGAGGCCGGCGACTTCGCCAAGGCCAACACCACCTTCACCGAGGCCATCAAGCTCTGCCGCGAAATCCGCGGCAAGGACGCCCGCTACTACGAAACCATCTGCATGCTCGGGGACACCTTCCTCCGGGACCGCAACATCCGCAACGCCCTGATCCACGGCGAGATCGCCGCGGAGAACCTCGAACGCCTCACCGGGCCCGACTCGGTCGAGACCGCTTCCGCCTACTTCCTGCTCGCGGGCGTATACGCCAACATGGGCCGCACCGA
>JAEYTB010000003.1 GCA_023434205.1 Planctomycetota bacterium
GGCCATGAGGCTGATGAGGAGGAGGATGGCGAGGCCGAGCACCCAGATGCCGGCGGTGGCGCGGGCCTTGGGGTTTGGGGCGGGCGCGGGGGCGGAGGGCTGGACGGTGAGGGCCTGCACAGGGGGCACTATACCGGGATGGGGCGGGCTTCCCCGGGGCGGGGTGGGGCCGGTGAAAGCGCGTGGAGGGACGCAACGGGGGGCGGGAAGGGCTCGTACAGGAGTTGGCTGGGGTCGGGCGGGTGCTTGACCGACAACGTAGAGTGCGGGTTGGTTCGTCGGTCCCGGTTCTGGGACGTTCGCCTTGGGCGGGTCAAAGGGGTGTTCATGGTGCGTGCTGCGCTGCTGGGTGTTGCTGTCGTGTGGGTGGCGGGTGCGTCGCCGTCGGTCGCGGATGTGCGTTCGCCGGATGGGGCGTGGGTGAGCCTGGACGTGATGCCCGCGGTGGAGCAGGCGCGGGAGGCGTGGGTGCGGCCGGTGCGGTTTACTGCCGCGAGGGCGGACATGGTGCGGCTGAAGACCGTGCTGGCGATGGCGCCCAAGGAGGGCGATGGCGAGGTGCCGCTGCGGGTCAGCCTGCCCAACCCCGAGGGGGGGTTCGATAGCTTCGACATCGTCGAGTACTCGATGATGGAGCCGGGCTTGGCGGCGACGTTCCCGGAGGTGCGGACGTTCCTGGGGCAGGGGGTGACGAACCCGGCGGCGAACGTCCACCTGGACATCACGCCGGCGGGGTTCCATGCGCAGGTGCTGGCGCCGGAGGGTGCGTGGGCGATCGACCCGTACTCGCGGGACGAGGTGACGCACTACGCGAGCTACTACTTCCGCGATTACCAGCGCGAGGTGGAGTGGGTGTGCCACACGGGGCCGGACCAGGAGCCGGTGACGGTGCCCGCGTACCTGTCGCGCGCGACGGGGCAGACGCTGAGGACGTACCGGATGGCGGTGGCGGCGACGCCGTCGTACACAAGCTGGCACGGGGGGACGGCGGCGCAGGGGCAGGCGGCGATCGTGACGGGGATCAACCGCGTCAACCAGATCTACGGGAACGAGTTCGCCATGCGGTTCACGCTGGTGGCGAACAACCAGAACCTGGTGTACACGGCGGCGAACCCGGGGCCGTACACGGACGGGAACCTGTCCACGATGCTGGGGCAGAACCAGAGCAACATCAACAGCGTGATCGGGAGCAGCAACTACGACATCGGGCACGTGCTGAGCGGGATGAACCTGGGCGGGCTGGCGTACCTGCGGGCGCTGTGCAGCAGCACCAACAAGGCGCGGGGCGGGACGGGGCTGGGCAGCCCCATCGGGGACCCGTTCTGGGTGCAGTACGTGAGCCACGAGATCGGGCACCAGTGCGGGGCGAACCACACGTTCAACGCGGACGACTCGGCGAGCGGGAACGTGTGCCTGCCCAACCGCAACGGGACCACGGCGTACGAGCCGGGGAGCGGGAGCACGATCATGTCGTACTCGCACCTGTGCGGGTCGAACAACCAGCTCCAGAGCGGCGCGGACCCGATGTTCAACCAGGGGTCGTACGCGGAGATCGCGGCGCATATTTCGGGGACGGGGTCGTGCTCGTCGAACACGGCGACGGGGAACACGGCGCCGTCGGTGAACGCGGGGCCGGACCGGTCGATCCCGTCGCGGACGGCGTTCCTGCTGACGGCGGCTGCGAGCGACGCGAACAACGACACGATGACGTACTCGTGGGAGCAGCGGAATACGGGGCCAGCGCAGCCGGTGACGGGGGCGGGCTCGGCGGACAACGGGAGCAGCCCGCTGTTCCGGGTGTTCATGCCGGTGACGGGCAACGCGCGGTCGTTTCCGCGGCAGTCGTTCGTGTCGCACGGGACGCCCTCGCTGGGCGAGCAGATGCCGGTGCTGGCGCGGACGATGCGGATGCGGGCGACGGTCCGCGACAACCGCGCGGGCGGGGGCGGGGTGAACACGGACGATGTGCTGCTGACGGTGGTGGCGACGGCGGGGCCGTTCCGCGTGACCAGCCCCAACACGAACGTGACATGGTCGGGCGAGCAGACGGTGACGTGGGACGTGGCGGGCACGAACGCGACGCCGATCAGCTGCGCGAACGTGAAGATCTCGCTCTCGACCAACGGGGCGCAGAGCTTTGACCACGTGCTGCTGGCGAGCACGCCCAACGACGGCTCGGCGGTGGTGACGCTGCCGGACCTGTCCACGAACCTGGCCCGGATCCGGATCGACGCGGTAGACAACTACTTCTACGACATCTCGGACGTGTCTTTCACGATCACGGCGGCGCCCGGGCTGCCCGCCCCCACCAACGTGACGGCCGACCCGGGGACGGTGTGCCCGGGGAGTTCCACGACGCTGTCGGCGACGGTGCCGGCGGGGCAGGCGGTGGACTGGTACACGGGCGGGTGCGGGACGACGTTCTTGGGGACGGGCGCGTCGATCGTGGTGTCGCCGACGGTGAATACGAGCTACCGCGCTCGGGCGCGGTCGCTCTCCAACGGGCAGACCAGCGACGCGTGCGGCGTGGTCTTTGTGTCGATGGGCACCGGCCCGACCATCGGCACGCAGCCGCAGGGTGCGGCGGCGGTCGAGGGCGACCCGGTGACCTTCAGCGTGGCGGCGTCGGGGACGTTCCCGCTGTCGTACCAGTGGCGGTACAACGGGGATGCGCTGAGCGACAACGGAGTTGTGACCGGCGCAACCTCTCCGGACCTGACGCTGATGAGCGTGCAGGCGTCGCAGGCGGGCACGTACGACGTGGTCGTGAGCAACGGGTGCGGCAGTGTGCCCAGCGCCGCGGCGGTGCTGAGCGTGTCGGCCCGGTGCGGCACGGCGGACTTTGACGGCGACGGCGACATCGGCACCGACGCCGACATCGAGGCGTTCTTCGCGTGCCTGGCGGGGAGCTGCTGCCCGACGTGCTGGAGCGCGGGCGCGGACTTCAACGGGGATGGCGACATCGGCACCGACGCCGACATCGAGAGCTTCTTCCGCGTGCTCGCGGGCGGGGAGTGCTGAGCGCGGGGTTCAGCGCATCGGCTCGGGGGCGGGGGCCCAGGCCTTGTTGGGGTGGGGCGGGGCCTTGGGGGCCTCGATGGGCTCGGCCTTGATCTTGTCCTGGAGGTACTTGATCGCGGCCTCGAGCTGCGCATCCCGGCCCTTGAAGGTCTCGTGGGGGAGGTTGTCGACGACGATGTCGGGGTCTACGCCGTGGCCCTCGATGAGCCACTGGCCCTCGGGACCGAAGACCCCCACTTCCGCGGCGGTGGCGATGCCGCCGTCGACGAGGAAGTTGCTGGATGAGAGCCAGACCTCGCCGCCCCAGGTTCGGGTGCCGATGACCTTGCCGATGTTGAGGCGTTTGATGCCCTCGGCGAAGGCCTCGCCGTCGCTGGCGGTGGACTCGTTGCAGAGGACGACGACGTGGCCGCGGAAGGCGTACTGCATGTTCCAGTAGGGCTCGCCGACGCGGGGCTGCCAGTAGAACCAGGCTTTGCGGAGGAGGCGCGAGAGGATCC
Source organism: Planctomycetota bacterium (assembly GCA_023434205.1). Lineage (GTDB taxonomy): Bacteria > Planctomycetota > Phycisphaerae > Phycisphaerales > UBA1924 > JAEYTB01. The sequence continues at coordinate 3,522 of JAEYTB010000003.1, forward strand.
AGGAGTCGATGTTGCCGCCGCGGTTGTTGCGGACGTCGATGATGAGGCCCTTGCGGTTGAAGACAGGGTAGTAGCCGCGGGCGAACTCGGCGATGTTCTCGGTTCCCATGGCGCGGAGGTGGAGGTAGCCCAGGTCGCCCTTGCCCTGGTCCTCGACCATCATGCGGCGGGTGTGCTGCCAGTCGTGGTAGCGGAGGTCCTGCTCGCTGGAGGGGGTGATGGGGACGACGATGACCAGGCGCGTGCCCTCGTCCTCCGCGGCCTGGACGGGCTCGGGGGTCTCGCCCTCTTCGGCGGCAGGCGGCTCCGGGGCGGGCTCAGGGCGGACCGGCTTGACCTTCAGGAGCACCTGCTTGCCGGCCTGGTTGCGCAGGAGCATGGAGAGGTCGGGGGCGTCGAGGGCCTTGCGGCCGTTGACCTCGAGGATGACGTCGCCCTCCTGCATGTCCACGGCGTGGGCGAGCAGGGGCGAGCGGCGCTCGGGCATGTCGGGGTCGGCGCGGAAGATGCGCTCGACGCGGTAGCCGCCGGCGGCATCGTCGCGGGTGGTGAGGGCGCCGAGCGTGGCGGGGGTGATCTGGTCGGCGGGCTGGCGGAGGTCCCCGCCGCGGACGAAGATGTGGAGGGTGGAGAGCTCCCCCACCATCTGGGCGATGAGGTCGCTGAGCTCCTCGCGGCTGGCGACGCGGTCGACCAGGGGCATGTAGCGGTCGAGCATTGCCTGCCAGTCGAGGCCGTGCATCTTGGTGTCGTAGAAGTAGTCGCGCTCGAGGCGCCAGGCCTCACGGAACATCTGGCGCCATTCTTCGCGCGGTGAGATGGGGAAGGTCCAGCCGGAGAGCTTGATGGAGGTCTTATCGTCGAGCGTGGCGTTGGCGGCGGCGGACGCGTCGATCATGTGCAGGGCATCGCGCCGGCGGATGAGGATGGACTTGTTGTCGCGGGTCAGCTCGTAGCTGGTGGCGTCCTTGACGAGGGTCTTGAGCTCGACGTCCTTGTTGGCGACGTCGAACCACAGGAGGTTGCCGGGGCCGTCGCGGTCGTCCTCGAGGAGGTAGATGCGCTTGTCGGTGGCGGAAAGGCGGGAGTAGCGGCCGGCGGGGACGGGGAGCTCGATGAGGCGTCCGGCGAGGCCGTCGAGGTCGATCTGGACGGGCTTGGGCTCGGGCTTGGAGGGGAGCTTGGGCTTGTCCTTATTGGATTGGGCGTCGTCCTTTGCGGGGTCGCTCTTCTGGTCGTCTTTCTTGTCTTCTTCTTTTTGCTTCTCCTTCTTCTCGGCGGTGCTGGACTGGAGCTCGTCGGCGGGCTGGAAGGGGGAGCGCACGCCTTTGCGGAGGGCGACCTGGTAGACCTTGGTCTTCTTGTCGAAGAAGGGCTCGGGGGCCATGTGGCCCCAGGGTGAGCCGACCACGCTGCGGAGGTTGCGGTCGCTGAGGAGGTAGAGCCACTTACCGTCGGGGCTCCAGGCGCTGTCGAAGCTGTCGAAGCGGTCGGTGGTGACGGGGGTGCGCGAGCCGGTCTCGACGTTGTAGAGGCGGACGACGCGGTTGAGGTTGTCGGCGTGGGTGATGTAGGTGAACCAGCGGCTGTCGGGGGACCACTCGACGTTGGTGAAGTCGTCCCACTTGTTCTCGTCGATCTGGCGGTCCTCGCCGGTGTCGAGGTTGAGCAGCCAGAGGAGCTGGTTCTTGTCGTGGTGGACGAGCCACTTGCCGTCGGGGGAGGGTCGGCCGTCCCAGCGGAGGACCGCGCCGGAGCGGGTGATCTGCGTTGGTGCGCCCAGGCCGTTGGCGGGGAGCTTCCAGAACTCGACCTCGCCCGACTCGTCGGAGAGCGCGATGAGCGACTTGCCGTCGGGCATGAAGCGCGCGGAGCGGTAGCGGACGCCGTCCTTGCGGGTCACCTCGGCGAGGCGGCCCTGGCCCCGGGGGGCGACGAAGACCTGGCCGCGGGCGGTAAGGACGACCCGGTCGCCGTCGGGCGAGGGGTGGGCGGCGGAGAGGAAGTCCATCGGCTTCTTGACCCAGTTTTCGCGGGTCTGGTCGAAGTCGGTGTCGAGGCGGATGTCGAGGCGGGCGTCGGTGTCCTTGGCGATGTCGTAGAGCCAGAGGTCGGCGCCGAGCTGGTAGACGATTCGGCCGGCGTGGAGGCTGGGGCCCTTGACGTCGAAGCCGACGGTCGGGGGGTTGCCGGCGCGGTCGTGGAAGGTGTGACGCTTGAGGTTCTTGCCCTCGGGGTCGAAGGACCAGACCTCCATCATGCCGCTGCGGTCGCTGATGAAGTACACGCGGCCCTGCCACCACATGGGGGTGGCGCTGGTGCCGGCGTAGTCGGGGGTGAGGGGGACGGCCTCCTTGCCCTCGCCGTCCCAGCGCCAGATGTTCTGGGCGGTACCGCCCTGGTAGCGCTTGGTCTGGCTGCCCTGGAAGGCCAGGCGGGTGAAGTAGAGGCGGCGGCGGTCGTCGAAGCAGCCGTCGCTGGCCTGCGCGAGGGGGATGAGGTCGCGCCGGCCGGTGGCGGGGTCGATGGCGGTGAGCTGGGTCGCGGGGAGGGTCGCGAAGCGGTTGGTGCTCGCGAGGACGCGCTGCTGGTCCTTCTCGGGTGCGTCCCAGCCGACCACCGCGGCACGCTCGCTGTCGAAGGTGAGGCGGGTGGGTCGGCCGCCGGACAGGGGCATGACGTAGACCTCGGTGGGGCCTTCGTACGCCGCGGTGAAGGCGACGAGGGTGCCGTCGGGCGAGATCTTGGGGGTGGCCTCGCCGCCGACGTTGGAGGTGAGGCGGGAGGCGACGCCGCCGGTGGCGGGGACCTTCCAGAGGTCGCCCTCGGCGACGAAGACGATGGTGTCGGCGTGGATCGCGGGCTGGCGGTAGTAGCCCAGCGGGGCCTGGGGCTGGGCCGTGGCGGTGTGGATCAGGGCCGAGGTCGCGAGCACGCCGCACATCGTCTGGAACATCAACTTGAGCATCAACGGTTCTCCGGGCTTGGGAGCGGCGAGCATACCGGAGCGGGGTGCGGTCCTGCCAGCCGGGGCGGGGTGGAGGCGGGCTGGTGGAGTCCCCGAGCGCGGGGTGCGGGTAGGCGCGTGAGATTGATCGTGGCCGCGGCTCAGCGCGGGTTCACGGCGGCGGTGCATGGTGGGTGCATGGACAACACCAACAAACATCGTGACGAGCGGACGGACAACAACCCGGCGAATCGGGACCCGATCACGGGCGCCCCGGGGTCGCACCCGGTGGGGACGGGGCTGGGGGCGGCGGGGGGAGGAGCCGCGGGCGCGGCGATCGGGTCGATGGCGGGGCCGGTGGGGACCGCGGCGGGTGCGGTGATCGGCGCGGTGGCCGGGGGGCTCGCGGGCAAGGCGGGCGGGGAGGCGGTGAACCCGACCGTGGAGGACGCCTACTGGTCAGAGAACTACAAGAGCCGGCCGTACGCGAGGGATGTGGCGTACGAGACGTACCGCCCGGCGTACCGGTACGGGTGGGAGAGCGCATCGCAGCACCGCGGGCGGAGGTTCGACGAGGTGGAGCCCAACCTCGAGCGGGGCTGGGAGAACGCGAAGGACCGGTCCGAGCTGACGTGGGACCGGGCCAAGCACGCGGTCCGCGATGCGTGGGACCGGATCACGCCGGGGGACAACAACCCGCGCCGGCCATGAAAACCTCGCGTAACGCGGGTTGCGCATGAAAAAGGCCCGGGGAGCAATCCCCGGGCCTTGTCATTGGCGTTGCGGGCTGGTCAGCAGGGGCCGCCGGCCAGGACGCGGAAGAAGGCCTCGATGTCGGCGTCGGTGCCGATGTCGCCGTCGCCATCGAAGTCCGCGCTGCTGGTGCAGGGCGGTGCGGGGCAGTTGCCCGCGAGGCAGGCGAAGAAGGCCTCGATGTCGGCGTCGGTGCCGATATCGCCGTCGCAGTCGTAGTCGGCGGAGCCGCAGCCGCCGCCGGCGGAGCTGGACAGGGTCAGGACGCCCGCGCCCTGGATGGACGCGTAGCCGCCCACGCGGACGAGGTACTGCTGCCCGGCCACGACCGGCCAGGTCACCCAGGAGTGGCGGATGTTGGTGGTGCAGTGGACGTTGAGGTCGTCGTCGTTGCACGCGATGACCGTGCCCGAGACCAGCGGGCAGGAAGAGCCGTAGACGGCCAGGTCGGTGTCGTAGCTGGAGCCGCAGAGGGCGGCGACGGCGTTGCCCGTGACGGGGGCGGTGTAGCGGTACCACAGGTCGCTGCCGATGTTGGGGTCGCCGAAGAAGTTGCAGTCGGCGGGCTCGGTGGGGCCGTCGGTGTTGGTGTTGCAGGTGTTGTAGTTGTAGACGCCGTCGCCCACGGCGAGGGCGGAGCCGCAGTTGTCGTTGGCGGGCGTCGCGAAGTTGACCTGGACGGCGTAGTTGCCGCCGGCGGAGGTGGTGCCGAAGGTGGCGACGCGGACGAAGTAGGTGGTGCCCCCGGTGAGGGCGAGGTTGATCCAGGAGTCGCGGATGAAGCCGGAGCCGCAGTGGACGTTGAAGTCGTCGTCGTTGCAGGCGAGCGTGGCGCCGCCGCAGGTGCTGTGGATGGAGAGGACCGTGTCGGCGGTGCTGCCGCAGGTGGTGAACTGGTAGTCGCCCGAGCAGGCGGGCGTGAAGCTGAACCAGACGTCACGGCTGGAGCTGGCGCAGGCGACGGTGATGTCGGTGCCCGCGGTGGAGTTGTTGCCGAAGAAGGGGGCGTTGAGGCTGAGCGGGATGACGCCGGAGCAGGTGTCGTTGCTGGGCGGCGCGGCGGTGATGGTCACGGGCTGCGCATCCCAGGTGTCGGTGTCGTTGTTGTTGCCGTCCACATCGCCGGGGGCGGTGAGGATGACGCCGATCCAGTAGTTGCCCGGCGGGACGGTGGCGGGGATGAAGGGGCCGGGGACGTTGAAGGTGATGCCGCTGTTGGGGGCGAAGTCCAGGCCGTAGTTCCAGGTGGCCAGGAGTGTGTCGCCCGCGCTGATGTCGTTGTTGGTGGAGAGGTAGACGTTGAGCGTGTAGTTCTGGTGGGCGGGGTCGCCGTAGGAGTTGTTGGCGACGAAGACGTTGCTGCCGGCGGGGAAGCTGGTGCCTGCCTGCGCGGAGGTGGCGGCGGTGCGGAAGCGGAGGACCTCGGGGTCGAAGCCGTTGCCGCGGGTGTTGAACTTGAAGTCCCCCATCGCCGTGCTGAACTGGTCCCAGAGCTTGGCGTATCGGCCGACGGTGGAGCGGTTCGAGTTGGAGCAGACGGCGTGGACGCGCCGGTCGCTGCCCTCGAGGTAGTAGGCGCCGCTGCCGCTCATGCCGCCCCAGACGGCGGTGGCGCAGCCGGCGGTGGTGGTGAGCTGGAGCTGGTTGCCGGGGCAGGAGTCCCACGTGCCGCCCCAGAAGTACATGGTGGTCCCGGTGTGGAGGCCGCCGCCGCAGCTTTCGGCGGGGTAGCTGTAGTTGAAGTAGGTGCGGCCCTGGGCGAAGGCGCAGTCGAAGCCCCAGGTCCAGCCGTACCAGCCCGTGAGGGAGCCGGCGGAGCGGTCGTGGCAGGCGATGAGGCCGACGTCGAAGTCGAAGCCGCCGTTGTTGATCCAGTCGGTGCTCGCGATGTAGTTGGTGCCGGTCATCCAGCCGAAGTTCTGGATGACCTCGTTGCCGTTGGGCCCGCCGAAGGGGCCGTTGGCGCTGTTGCCGTCCCAGCCGGGGTAGACCCAGATGACGTCGGCCCAGTTGTTGACGGTGCGGGTGATGCCGCCGGAGACGAAGGTGCGGGTGTAAACGCAGTGGCTGGCGGTGAGCACGACGCCGGGGTCCTGCATGGAGCCCGAGCCGGCGAAGAACCACTGGTTGCCCAGGGTGTCGGTGAACCGCATGATGAGCTTGCAGTTTGCCGCGGCGGGGAAGCTGCCCAGGGCGCCGGCGGGGGAGTTGGTGCCGAAGCCGCTGTTGATGTCGGGGACTTCGCCAGCGCCGTCCATGGGGAGCGAGCCGGGGCCGGTGCCGCCGAGCTGCTCGATGGTGCGGTCCATGGGCAGCAGGGTGGTGCGGCCGGCGAGCGCATCGTGCATCATGAGCGAGCGGTCGGGCGGGCCGTTGCGGACGGGCTCACCCTCGGGCATGGGGATGGGCGGGATCTGGTCGAACGGCGGGTGCGCGGGCGGGAGGACCGGATTGTCGGGGGAGTGCTGGAGCTTGAGGACGGGGACGTGGCCGCCCCCGGTGGGGTTGACGGCGACCTGCGCCCAGACGGGCGCGGTGAACGCGGCGGCCAAAAATGCGACAGCAGACCCTTGCCAGGTACGACGGAATCGGAGCATGTGGAGACCCCCTTACAGGTGTAGCCCCGCACATCGGTGCGGGCGAGGGCTCCACGGTACCACCGCAACGAGGGGGGGCACAATGGGGAACGCCACATTAAGTGACGCGGTGTGCAGGCACCTCGGGGCAACTCTCGCAACGTCTTTGATTGCAGATGTTTACAGAACTAGCGCGGCAGCTCGTCGATGAAGCGGGGGTCGCGGTCGGTCAGCACGGGGCGGAAGTTCACCGAGGCGCGGGCGGGGAGGGCCGGGGCGACGACGAAGCTGTTGAACATGCCGCGGCGGACGGTGATGGAGTCGATCTGGTTGCCCTGGCCCGGGACGAGGCGGTCGTCGTCGTCGAGGAGGACGTCGTCGATGGTGCCGAGCGAGCTTGCGAAGATGGAGTTCTGCATGCTGCCGCGGACCTCGAAGACGCCGACGCGGCCGCCGGCGAACTGGTCGGCGTTGATTCCGGTGCCGCCGAGGCGGCCGTCGTCGCCGAGGTTGGCGCCGATGAGGTAGTTGGCGTCGATCATGCTGCCGCTGATGATGATGCGGCGGATGTTGAAGGCGCTGAGGGTGCCCGAGGCGTTGCCGCCGATGTTGAAGTAGAGGACCGAGCCGCGGATGGTGCCGCCCCAGCCACTGCCGATGCTGCGGACGTCGATGCGCTCGATGCCGCCGTTGAGGTTCCAGGCGCCCGAGGTGAGGCTGCCGGCGCGGACCTGGCGGACGGCGAAGCCTTCGCGGCTGGCGGAGAGCTTGAGGCTGGCGCCGAAGTCGCCGCCGCTCATGAGCACGTCGATGTAGGGGGTGCGGATGGCGTCGGGCGTTCCGCCGGTGTCGGTCCAGGAAGCGAGGCTGAGGTTGCGGAGGGGGCTGAAGTTGGCGGTGATGGTGGTGTCGCGGACGTGGCCCATGGCGGAGGTCCAGCCCTCGGAAAAGCCGCGGACGGTGATGTTGGAGTTGGTGACGTTGCCCAGGTGGAGGAAGCCGATGTTGCCGTTGATGTCGATGTCGCCGTCGAAGTTGACGCCGTTGGCGAGGACGTCCTTGATGGTGCCCTGGACGCGGAGGCCGCCGAGCGTGGGCGAGCCGTTGAGCGGGACGAGGCGGAGGACGGAGCGGTTGTCGGTGCCGCTCACGACGAGGGTGAGGCGGTTATCGACGTTGAGGATCTGGCCTGTTCCGGGGCCGGTGAGGCGGATTTCCACGGCGGACCCGTCGGCGAGGGTGACGGTGAGGGGGGAGCTGGGGCTGGCGCCGGTGTTGCCCGAGCCGCTGCCGTTGCCGCCGACGGAGCCGCTGCCGATGGAGTAGCGGATGGTGACGATCTCGTCGGTCACGGCGACGTTGTTGTCGGGGTTGGCCTCGCGGGCGGCGATGGCCGGGGCGATGCGGGCGATGACGTGGTAGTCGCCCTCGGGTATCTGCTGGCCGATGCCGGGGGCGAGGTTGGCGGGGCGGCGGGTTTCGAGGGTGACTCTGCCCGAGGTGCCGGCGAAGCCCAGGCGGGGCAGGGGCGTGGTGGCGAAGAGGTAGTCCTCGGAGCCGAAGGCAGTGTCGGCGGAGAGGTAGTACTCGATGCGGCCGCCGCCGGAGTAGAGGCCCCCGCCGCGGTGGTAGACCGTGACGGGGAGCTTGATGATGACGTTCTGCTGGGCATCGCGGGTGGTGGTGAGGCCGTGTTCGGCGATCATGAGGTCCGCGGCGAGGAGGGCGCGGGGCTCGAGGAGGTCGAAGGGACTGGCGGGGGCATCACTGAGCAGACGGCTGAGCACGGTTCACCTCACTCTTGGGGGCCAAACGGGTCCCGGGAACACAGGGGCAGCATCGGCCATGCGGCCCGCCCTCCTCCCAAACTGTACGATGAAGTTGGGGGCAGGCGGGGTCGGAAAGGGGCCATCGTAGTGTGGGGCGGGCGGTGCGCCCAGCCCTAAGTCGCGGGTTTGCGGAGGTTTGAAGCGCGGGAGCAGGGCATGAAGAAGAGCCTCGGGATTCTGCTGATGGTCGTGGGCGGGGCGGTGATCTGCGTGGGGATTTACGTGGCGCTGTCGGCGTTCGCGGGGCTGTACGCGGGGAATCTGAGCGACCCTCTCAACCAGCCCGACGGCGCGGAGGCGGGGGTGAAGGGGGAGATGATGCGCGGGGTCATCATCGGCGCGGGGGGGGCGCCGGTGTTTATCGTGGGGCGGGTGCTGCTGATGGTGGCCCGTAGGCGGGCGGCGCGGGGGTAGGGACCTAGCGGGCCAGGGCCTGGGCGATGCGGGCGCGGTCGCTGGAGAAGGACGCGAGGTCCTCAACGCTGGAGCCGATCATCGAGCGAGTGGAGTTCGTGACCGAGGGGTTCTCGATGAGGGCGAGGACGACGTCGGTCTTCTGTTGGCTGAAGCCGTCATCGCGCCGCAGCGCGTAGACGAGGCGGTGCTGGTCGCACTCCTCAAGGTCGGGCTTGCCGGCGATGGCCATGAAGGCCTGGGCGCGGTCCTTGGAGAAGGACACGGCCTGGGCGGCGCGGATGGCTCCGGTGTAGCGGCCCTCGGGGAGGGCCACAACGGGGGCCGAACTGGTCTTGTTGACGTAGATGCAGCCGGGGAGGGCCAGCCCGGTCGCGAGGAGGGGGAGGGCGAGAACAGACGACATGGTGATGGTGCGCATGGGTTTGCTCCGGCTTGCGGCCCGGGCCGCAGGGTACCGGTTGTACGGGGGAGCGTCCACCGCGTTTCAGGGGCTGCTACCCTAGGGCCATGCCACTGACCAGAGACCAGATCACGCAGCGCGCCGCCCGGGAACTCCGCGACGGGTACATCGTCAACCTGGGCATCGGGATGCCGACGCTCGTGGCGAACTATGTGCCGGCGGGGATGGATGTGTGGCTCCAGTCGGAGAACGGGCTGCTGGGGATCGGGCCGTTCCCGCGTGAGGCGGAGGTGGACGCCGACCTCATCAACGCGGGGAAGCAGACGGTGACGGCGCGGACGGGGGCGAGCTTTTTCTCGTCCAGCGACTCGTTCGCCATGATCCGCGGCGGGCACGTGGACCTGTGCATCCTGGGCGCCATGCAGGTGTCGCAGGAGGGCGACCTGGCGAACTGGATGGTGCCGGGCAAGATGGTCAAGGGCATGGGCGGGGCCATGGACCTGGTCGCGGGGGTGAAGCGCGTCGTGGTGACCATGGAGCACACGGCCAAGGGCGCGGCCAAGCTTGTGAAGGAGTGCTCGCTGCCGCTCACGGGCCGGCGGTGCGTGGACATGGTGATCACGGAGCTGTGCGTGCTGGAGATGGACCCGGCGCAGCGCCGGTTCGTGCTGAAAGAGCTCGCGCCGGGCGTGGGCGTGGACGAGGTCAAGAGCAAGACCGAGGCGGAACTGCTGGTGCCGGCGCCGCCGCGGGTCATCGAGGTTTGAGGAACGCTGCTTGCCGGCGGCTTTCTCGGTGGGCCGCGGTTGGGTGTGGTGCGGGGCCCCTCTACCGATGGCCGTTCGATCGGAACTGCTCGACTTCTGCCGGGATACGGATGGGTTCGCCGTGCCAGAGCCGCTCCACGCCCAGGGCTCTTCTGGCGGCGGCCGGGTTGGGGTTGAGGACCAGCGTGAAAGGCCCATCGCGGCCGGTGAGCACTGCGGCCGTGCTCGCGGGGAAGCGCACGTAAGACACGTGGTCGCTTCCTCGGATGTGGACGGTTCCGAGCGGTACCTCTACTGTGCCCACCTCGAGCGCGGCGTCTGCCACGAGATCGAAGTCAACAATCCTGCCGCTTGACATCGAGACGCTCACGAAGCCGCCCTGACTACGCAGGGAGATGTTCGCGAAGGCGAGCCGCCGACGGATCTCACGCAGTTCTTCGGGGTCTGTGATGACCGGCAGCTCGGCCTGATTCTCAGGGCCCACGACATTGAGGGTGGCGCGGACGGTCTGCTCGAGCTGGTTGCCGCGTACGCCGCCAAAGACGACGCGGAGTTCAAGGGGGTATGAACCGGGCGACTGGGGGGCGGTCACCCAGCCGGGCGCGTTGCCAAGGGCCTCGGCCTCGAGCGTCCACTCTGCCACGGCGGACCTGGTCCGAGCGTTCCAGCGCTGGCTGATGGGCGTGGAGACGCCGTCGAGGTTGGCTGTCGCGCTCAGGAAGTAGAGGAAACGTTGGTTGATGTCATAGCCCCGCCCCGCCCTGGGCTCGCAGACCACCCTCATCGCGACCGCTTCCCCCGCGGGGACCGCCGCGGGAACCTCGAGGCTGACGACGACGGTTCCGCGGTCGAAACGGTCCTGCTGCTCGGGCGTCAAGAACGCACGCAGTTCGTCCGCGAGCGGGGTCCAGTCCTCAAAGCTCAGATCCACATCTTCCAAGGCGGTGAGGGTGTCTTCGGCGAGAACGCCTAAAAACACCGGCGGCACGGCCCCGGCGTTGACGCGATCGGCCAACTCCTTGATCGCCTCGGTGGCCCCTGGGGTCGGGTAACGCTGCTTGGGCTTCTCGCGGCCCATGAAGTTGTGCCAGGGCGCCGGCGAGCCGGACGTCGTGAGCGAATCCCGGCGCAGCAGCCAGAACGGTTTGTGCTTGGCGAGGCCGTTTCCGGGCAGTTGGAAGTACGCGGCCGCGCCGGCGCCGGTGATCAGGATCGCCGCGGTCGCGACCCGCAGCCCTACGGCGTCGGGTTCCACCGCGGATTCGCCCGGGCCGGGGAGCGGCCCGCGGACTGGTGCGCCGCACTCGGGGCAGATGGGATCGCGCAGCCCCACCAGGCTGAAGCGGCAGTTTCCGCATGTGTCCGCGGGACGTTGGAGGGCGGCGTGGAGCTTGGCCGCTCCGGCCAGCCCCATGATGACCGGCACCGCAAAGACCGCCCATACCAAACAGGGAGCCAGCGGGGTATCGACTTGGAGGTTGCCCTGGCCCCGCGCGTACACGATGGCGACGACCACCACGGACCCCAGCCCGTGGATCAGGAGCCAGGCGTTCCCGGTGCGCTGCAGGGACAGCGCGGCCTCCGGCAGCACAGGCCGGACCGCCGCGGCACACCGGATCCAGAGCAGCCCCGAGCCGAGGGTCGCCAGCACCGCGGGCAGGGCGAGGGGCACCGCGGGGACACCCGGCCATAACGCCGCCAGCACGGCGCCGGCAGAAAGACACTCGAGCAAGACTTGGAACTGGCCGGCGGTCCGGAGGGGCCTTGGTGGCCTGTGGGCGAGCAGGAAGAACAGGCCGGTGAGCAGCGATATGGCCGCCGCGCACTTGAGCGCCACGCCGAAACCGGGTCCGCCGACCCGGAACATGGAGAGCGCGGTCCCGACGGAGGTCCACCGGGCCCATTGGGCGATGCCGCGGAAGACAAGTTCGTTGGGGACCGCCATGCGCCCGAGCTTACCAGGCGCGTTGCACGGGCGGAGAGCGGTCTCAACCGGAGGCGGGGACGGGCACGGGTTCTTGGCGCGGCTGGGCTTCGGGGGAGTTCACTCCGCATCTGCAGGCGATGGTCCGGCTGAGATGCGGGTTCACGCGAGTTTTACGGCTATTCATGCGAACTCGCCGCACTCTCTGGTTCGGCGCGTCCCGTCAAGAACCCCTCCGCGGGGCGCGCCACCAAGGAGCTCGTGCATGAACAAGAGAGTCCTCCTGCCCGCGTTGGCGGGCCTGGTGCTGGCGGCGCCGGCGTTGGCCGCCCCTGTCCCGATCACCTTTACCCGGATCACCAACAACGCGTCCACGGACGTGGCGTCGCAGTTCCTGGCCGTCGCCGACGAGGGCGCGGGCAGCACGGTGACGTTCACGTTCACCAACAGCGCGGTGATCCCGTCGAACATCGCCAACATCTACTTCGACGACGACAACCTGATGTCGTTCAACTCGTTCGTGACCCAGACGGGCACGAGCTTCTCGCAGGGAGGCGCGCCCGGCAACGTGCCGGGGGGCAACAGCATCTCCCCGGCGTTCGACGCCAACACGGCGCTGAACGTGAGCGCCGACCCCGGCCCGCCGGCCAACGGCATCAACGCCGCGGGGGATGTGCTGACCGTGAGCTACAACCTGCTCAACGGGGCGACGTTCGCGGATGTTGAGAGCGCGCTGATGTCGGGCGACCTGCGGCTGGGGCTTCACGTCCGGTCCATCGGCGGCGAGGACGACAGCGACAGCTTCGTGAGCGTGGTGATCCCGCTGCCGACCACGGCGGGGCTCGCCGGGCTCGGGCTGGCGGGCGTGGCGCTGCGCAGGCGGCGGTAGCGGCCCGTCACGGTGTGTGTCTGTGTCCATGCGGGGGCGGGGGGTCCCCCGCGCACGGTCTGTGCCTTGATCGGGGGGCCCGCGCTCGGTGAGCGCGGGTCTCCTTTTCTGAAGGCCCCCGGGCCTTCGGTCGCGTGTGTTTGTAGAACCCGTTGAAACTCTGACCAAGGAGCCCACCATGCCCACCTCCCACTCCGGTCCCTCCCGCGAGGTTCAGCAGTGCATCAAGGACTGCTCCGACTGCGCGACGATCTGCGCCCAGTGCGCGTACCACTGCCTGCACATGGGCGGGGAGCATGCCGGCCCCGAGCACCAGGGCGTGATGCTGGACTGCAAGCAGATTTGCGCGCTGGCGGTTGGCTTCATGGTGCGCGAATCGCGGCACATGGGGCACGTCTGCCGTGAGTGCGCGGAGATTTGCATCGCGTGCGCCGAATCGTGCGAGCGGCTGGGGCAGGGCGATGAGATGATGCGGCGCTGCGCCGAGGTATGCCGCCGGTGCGCGGCGAGCTGCGAGAAGATGGCGGGCGCGGGGGTGTAGCCGCGTCAGGGCCGGGACGCGGGCGGCGGGTCCAGCCTTGCTTCATCGCTCCCCGCCCACGCGATCATGCGGAGCACGAGGGCCCGGACCTCGGGGTTGTCAAAGTCCGCGGCGGCGCTGAGCGTGGTGACGGCGATCCGCTGGGGCGGGAGCGCCACTGTGGCCTTGGCGCTGGGGGGCAGGGCGCGGGGGCGCTCCCGCACCCACAGCACTGGGCGGCGGGGGGCGATGATGTCCTTGCCCTGGCCGGGCTCGCCCCAGAGCAGCACGCGGCAGTCGGCGGGCAGCGGGTCCACCTCGAGCGCAGGGCTGGGGAGCAGCAGGCCGTGCGCGGGGATGCGGATGCCGGCAAGGATGGGGTGCGCCGCGGCGTCGGCGTCGGGGGGGAGCACGCGGGTGCTCGTGCCCTGTGCCGCGTTTGCGGCGGAGCCGAAGGTTTCGGCGCCGAAGGGGGAATCCGCGTAGGTGTTGATGGAGGACCGCAGCGCGACGAGCGGGCGGCAGGTGCGGAGGGCGTCGTCGAGGGCGAGCGCGGTGTTGTGGTCTGGGGCGAGGTGCTCGACGGCGAGCACGACGACATCGCCCGCGTAGCGGAGCGCGGACGCGTGGGTGAGGCAGCGCTTGGCGTCGGGCTTGGCGGGGCCATCGCCGCCGCGGCCGTCGCACGCCGCGGCGAGGTGCAGGGCGGGGGTGCCCAGTTTGTTGGCGCTGATGAGGGCCGCGAGCAGGGGCATGGTGCGCTCAGCCTGCGCGTTGGCATCGGCGCCGATCAGGGCGATCACGGGCTCGACGGGCTGCCAGCCGCTGGGGGGGATGGGCGTGAGTGTGCCCGGGCTGTCCTTCGCGGCGTTGGCGTAGAGGCGGGCGCGGTCGCCCTTGGTGGGCAGGCCGTTGGGGCCCTTGAAGGTGCCGCGGTCGCCGGTGCCGCCGACCGTGCCGGGGGCGAGGGTGTAGACGGTGGAGACGACCGCGAGCACGTCGCCGGGCTTGATGGGTCCCGTCGGCGCGGGGGCTACGAGGACACGGTCGACACGCACGCGGTGCCACACGCCCTTGGAGCGGCTCGGGCCGTCCTTGAGCTCGATGGAGAGGACGGTGACCTCAAGCTGATAGGGTGCCTGCTTGAGAATGGAGAGGGGGGTGTTGGGGCGTTCGGCGCGGGCGGGGGTGGGGCCGGCGCACAAGACCGTGAACGCGATGAGGAGGAGCAGAACGCGGCGGGCCGGTCGGGAGAGCGTCAGCATGGAAGTAGAGTACTGGGGGGGCGGGGATGGTTCAGGGGAATGGGCGGAACTGAGCCGTGAAGCATGAGCCCATGAGGGGGTTGAGGGGCGCTCTGGTAACATCCTCGCGATGAGCATGTGCGGCACGAACATTCTTCACCACCCTTGGCTGCGGTGTTCCCTCATATGCGCAGCCTTCGGTATCGCCTGCACGGCGGGGACGATGGCGGTGGGCCGGCGGCAGGCGGATGATCGCCACGCGGGTGCTACACCTTTGCGGAACTCGAAGCCCAGCGGAAAAGGCTCATTTATCGACCAAACGGGTCGTCAGGTGTGGACTTGGGACACGTGGGACCTGCGCTGGGTCTCGCTTGTCCACGCGTCGCGGCGCGAAGTGGCGGCGGCTCCCGACGACCCGGCGCTACCGCTCCTCAAGCGTACCTGGGAGGTCAACTGGTACCCCGACGGTTGGCCGCACCCCGGGACCGGGTTGACACCCTCGTTGTTCGCGGACTGGCCGGACGGAACCGCGTTCTACGGGTTTACGGCCGGGTTTCCTTTCCGCAGCGGCCGTGCGGGGCTTTTCGTGATGCCCGGGCTGCCGACCGGGACAACGACCGCCTTTGGCCACCCACTCAAGGACGCGGTGGCAAGCCAGCACCTCGGCGGCGTGCTGCCGACAAGCCTCCTGTGGAAGGGCGTGCTGGGAAACGTGCTGGTGTATGGGGGCGGGCTTTTCGTGGTGTGGCAGGCCGCCGCAGCGACGAGATCGCGAAAGGCTCGGCGGCGGGGTGCGTGCGCGGCGTGCGGGTACGACCTGCGCGGGCTGCGCGTGTGCCCCGAGTGCGGGACTGCGGGAGGCCGCGGGGCGTAGCGGTGTGTTGAGTCGGGCGCGAGTCCCCGGGCTCCCGGCCAGGCGGCCCTCGTCGTCAGCCCCTCGCTGGCCGGGGGGTGTGGGCGTTATCCGCCCTCAACAAAAGAGGCCCTTGCGCGGCGGGCTGAAAGCCCGCCCCCCCCGGTACGCGAGACTTTTGTGCCTAGCAGCGAACCGGGCTGCCCTTGCGTACGTTGTGTGGGTCGCGTGACATCGAGTCCACCACCCCCGTCCGAACTCATCGCCTTCCTTCGCAACCGCTCCGCGCCGTGCCCGCGGTGCGCGTATGACCTGCGGGACATCCAGGTGCCTACGTGCCCGGAGTGCGGGGAGGAGTTGGTCCTCAAGGTGGGGTCGGCCAGGCCGCGGTTTGGGTGGATGATCCTGGCGATGGCGCCGGGGTGTTTCAGCGGGGTCGCGGCGGCGTTTGTGGCGGTGCCGATATTCGTCTCGTTCTGGCAGCTCCCCCCGGACCAGCGGGCGCCGTGGCCGGTGCTGGTGGCGGATGCGTTCGGTTGGTTGAGCGCCGCGTCGGTGGTCGTGATGTACCGCCACCGTCACCGCATCATGGCGTGGCGGACGCGGAGGCAGGCCGTGTTCACCGGCCTGGTCTGGGCCGTACACATCCTGATGTTCGCGGTCCTGTTGCTGGCGTTGTGGTGGGTGACGGGAGGGCCGTAGGACCCGGGCAGGGGTTGGAGAGCGGCTAGTTCACCCGCGTCAGCCGCGCGTACTCCAGCACCATCGTCTTCACGCCGACATCGCGGAACTGGATGGTGGCGCGGGCGTTGGCGCCGCCCTGAACGCTCTTGATCGTGCCCACGCCGAACTGCGGGTGGCGGACCTGGCAGCCCACGGGGAACTCGCCCGCGAGGCCCGGAGCGGGCGTGGTGCGTGAAAAGCCCGGGCCGCCCGGGGTTCCCGCTCCCCCACTCCTGCTGTTCATGCGGCCGATGCGGGCCTCGACGCGGTCGCTGCCGCTGTCCAACTGCTCGCCCCAGTCCTCGCCCAGACCGCTGCTGACGTCGCTCATATCGACGAGGACCATCTCGCTGGGGGGCATCTCGCCAAGGAAGCGGCTGGGGATGGTGCGCTCCTGCAGGCCGCGGATGGTGCGGTACTTCGCGGCGGTCAGGTGCAGGCGGCGCATGGCCCGCGTGACGCCCACGAACGCGAGGCGGCGTTCCTCTTCCATGTCCGCCTCGCTGCTGAGGGCCCGCATGTGCGGCAGCAGGCCTTCTTCCAGACCGATGATCGCGACGGCGGGGAACTCCAGCCCCTTGGCGGCGTGCAGGGTCATCAGCGTGACGCTGCCCTGCGTCGGGTCCACGGCGTCGGCGTCGGCCACCAGCGCGACCGACTCGAGGTAGGCGCGGAGGAGGGAGAGCATCTTGGGGGATTGCGGAGTGGGGATTGGGGATTGCGGATTGAAAGCGCCCTGTGGTTCGGTGGGAGGTGCGAAGGGGGAGTCGTCGAGGGGGTCGAACTCGACGCTGGTGGCTGGGGGCGGGGGGGAAGAGCCGCCGCGGGGCGGCGGGGTACCCAGGACATCGGCGGCGGGGTCGGCCTGGGGGTCGAACTCGAGCTCGAACTCGCGGGCGGCGCTGACGATTTCGGCGAGGTTGTCGAGGCGTTCGGCGTCGGTCTCGCTCTGGCTCTTGCTGGCCTGGTCCTTGTACATTTTTTCGAGGCCGGACTCTTTAACGACGCGGTCCACCAGCTCGTGGAGCGTGAGGTTCTGGTCCGATCCCTTGTAGAGGAACGAGCCGCCGCCGGTCCAGCCGTCGTACATCTCGATGAACTTCTGGATGCTCGCGACCGCCTTGGGGGTGATGCCCGGGAGCTGGTCGGCGTGGCGGAGGGCGTCGAGCAGGCTGAGGCCCTGCATCGCGGCGAACTGCTCGGCGGCGTCCTGGGTGGCTTTGCTGATGCCGCGGGCTGGGGTGTTTATGATGCGGGCGAGGCTGATGGAGTCGTCGCCGTTGGCGACGGCGCGGAGGTAGGCGAGGACGTTCTTGACCTCTTCGCGCTCGTAGAAGGCGGTGCCCTTGGCGATGGAGTAGGGGACGCCCGCGGCACGCAGGGCCTCCTCCATCACGCGCGAGAGCGAGTTGGTGCGGTAGAACACGGCCATGTCGCGCCACGCGATGGGCTTGTTGGAGGCGTCACCGGCGTGGCGGGCGCGGAGCCAGTCGACCACGACGTCGGCCTCGTGGCGTTCATCGCGGGTGAGCACGGCCTCGACCTTGTCGCCGCCCTGGCGGCTGGTGAAGAGGTCCTTGTGCTTGCGGCGCTTGTTGTTGCGGATGAGGGTGTCGGCGACCTTGAGGATGGGGGCGGTGGAGCGGAAGTTCTCGCCCAGCGTGATGACGCGGGCCTTGGGGTAGTGCTCCTCGAACTCGAGGATGTTGCTGATATCCGCGCCGCGCCAGCCGTAGATCGCCTGGTCGGGGTCGCCCACGACGCAGAAGTTGGGGCCGGCGGCCCCCCCACCCTTGCCGGCGATCTGCGAGGCGATCAGGAACTGGGCGTGGTTGGTGTCCTGGTACTCATCCACGAGCAGGTACTGCCAGCGCCGCTGGCACTCCTCACGCGCGAGCTGGTTGTTCTTCAGAACCTTGGCGGTGAGGAGCAGCAGGTCGTCGAAGTCCACGGCGTTGGCGGCCCGCAGGGCCTTGGTGTACCCGTGGTAGATCTTCGCGATCATCTTGCTGGAGAAGTCGAGGGCCTCCGCGGCGAAGGCGTCGGCGTCCTTCAGGTCGTTCTTGGCGTTGCTGATGGCGCTGAGGACGCTGCGGGCGGGGAAGTTGCTGGTGGAAAGCGGGAGACCCTCGATGACCTTCTTGCACAGCGCGGCCTGGTCGCCGGAGTCGTAGATCGAGTAGTCGGGCTTGAGCCCCGCGGCCTCGGCGTAGCGGCGGAGCAGGCGGGCGCACAGGGCGTGGAAGGTCGTGATGGTCAGGCCGCGGGCCCGCGGCCCGCCGCTGTCGCCCAGGAGTGCGTGGACGCGCTCGCGCATCTCGCCGGCGGCTTTGTTGGTGAAGGTGAGCGCGAGGACCTGCCAGGGTGGCACCCCCAGGCTGATGAGGTACGCGATCCGGCGGGTGATGACCCGGGTTTTCCCCGAACCGGCCGCGGCGAGCACGAGCAGGGGGCCCTCGGTTGTGAGAACGGCCTCCTTCTGCGGGGCCGTCAGGTCCTTTGTGAGGGCCTGTTCGGTGAGTTCCGGCTGCTGGGGGGCGTCCGGAGGGGTGGCGGAGCCCTGTGAGTTGGGGTACAGCCTTGAGAGGAATGAGTCCGGCACGGTCATCGCATGGGAGGGTAGGGAGAGCGCGGCATGGGTTGTGGCGAGGAAGTGCTGGTGACACGTTGCTCACAGGGGGCGCCGACAGGGGGCTTGTTTCCCCAATCCGGGGCTAAGGGTGGGCCCATGCGGATTTGAGGTTCGTACCACCAACCTATGGTGAAGGACGCTGTGAGAGACCTGACTGATCCAACTGGGGCAACGGAACGCGACGGAGTTGCCAAGTCGTTCCAGCTGGCCGAGGAGGATGTCGCCCTCCTGAACAGGGCCACGGCGGTGGCGCGGTCGAGCGTGCGGCGGTACTCGCAGGAGCTGCTCAACGGGCTGAAGTCCGAGACCAAGCGGGGCGAGGTGTGGTCGACGGAGCTGGACCACGCGGCGCACGACGGCCCGCTGGTCGCGGCGTGGCTGGGGCATGCGACGGTACTTCTGCGGCTGGGGGAGCGGTGGATTCTGACCGACCCGGTGTTCAGCCACCGGATTGGCGTGCGGCTGGGGGGCTGGACCTTGGGCGCGGGGCGGCAGGGGCCGGCCTTTGACCCGGCGCTGCTCCCGCCCATCGACATCATCCTGATTTCTCACGCCCACTTCGACCACCTCGACCTGCCGAGCATGCGGCGGATGGCCTCGGAACGAACTCACGTCATCACGGCCCTCAATACCCGCCGGCTGATCCCCAAGGGCTTCGCGAGCGTGCAGGAGCTGAACTGGGACCAGGAGGCGGCGTTCAATGGCCTGCGCATTCGCGCCATCAGGCCCAACCATTGGGGTGCCCGCACCGCGTGGGACCGGCACCGCGGGTTCAACGGCTATGTGCTGGAGACAGCGCAGAACCGCGTGCTGTTCGCGGGGGACACCGCGTACACCGACAGCTTCAAGGCGTGCGGGCCGCAGGGGGTGGACCTGACCATCTTCGGGATTGGGGCGTACAACCCGTGGATCCAGGCGCACGCGAACCCGGAACAGGTGTGGGAGATGCACCGGCATGCCGCGGGGAACTGGCTGCTGCCGATCCACCACTCGACGTTCAAGCTGAGCGACGAGCCGATGGAGGAGCCGCTGAAGCGGATGCTGCAGGCGGCGGATGGGCAGCAGCACCGAGTCGTGGGGCGGGAGCTGGGGCAGTTGTGGACGCCGGACCACACGATCGTCGTGAGCCCGGAGGGTGTGGCAAAGGACATTCAGGAGGAACACGGAGGGCACGGAGGGTGACGGAGGGAACGGAGGCAGGAAGCGGCTTTTGAGACCTTGTCGGGCCTGGCCTTGCCGCGTTCTGTGTCCGTATCGGTTCTTCCCGAGCGGTCTCTGTGTTCGGATTTCCAGTCCCGGTAGACTGCGGTCATGAACCTTGCCGAAGCCCGCGCTTTGATGCACGAGTGGGTCCAGAGTCCGGCGCTGCGTGTCCACATGGAGACGGTGGGCGCGTGCATGGGGCGGTACGCTCGGCTTCTTGAACCCGCGAGCGAGGAGGCCTGGCGGGTCGCGGGGCTGCTGCATGATTTTGACTACGAGCGGCACCCCACGGCGGATGAGCACCCGAGGGTTGGCGTTGCTCACCTGGCCGGGCTGGGAGTGGACGAGGCGATCCTTAACGCGATTCGCGGCCATGCCTCGGAGCGGACCGGGTACACGCGCACGACGCCGATGGACAAGGCCCTGTTCGCGTGCGATGAGCTGGCGGGGTTTATCGTGGCGTGCGCGAAGGTGCGGCCGGATGGGCTTGCGACGCTGGAGCCCAAGAGCGTGAAGAAGAAGCTGAAGGACAGGGCTTTTGCGGCGGCGGTGTCGCGGGAGGACATTGCGCTGGGGGTGACGGAGCTGGGACCGCTTGCGGGTGTGATGGAGGAGCAGCATATCCAGAACTGCATTGAGGCGATTCGGGAGGTTGCGATCAGGTGATGGAGAGGTTGAATACGAGCTCTGAACGCAGTGAGAGGGTTTTGCTGCTCATTGATCATCGGAACCCACTCACTGCGTTCGGGGCTCGTCTCGAGCGATCGCTGATTGCATGTGCATCATGACTGCCGCTGTTCACAACTCCGACTGGCTCATGTCTGCCCCCACGCTCCCACTCGCGAGCATCGACCTTCTTTACGCTGATCCGCCTTTCAACACCGGCCAGACGCAGCAGGACCGGGCCGGCTCCTACCCCGACGCCTGGCCCACCACGCGCGATTACATCCTCTGGCTACGGGAGCGGCTCGTCGCCACGCTGCCCGCCCTCAAGCCCACGGCGTGCATCCTGCTGCACATCGACTTCCGCGTGTGCCATCATGTACGCGTGCTGCTGGATGATTTGCTGGGTGAGGACCGGTTCGTCAACCACCTGATCTGGCATTACGGCCTGGGCGGCTCGTCGCCGCGGCGGTTTGCCCGCAAGCACGATGACATCCTGTTCTACTGCCTGGACCCCGAGCGGTACTACTTCGACCCGCCGATGGTGCCCGCGACCAGCGCCCGCATGGCGGGGCAGATGAAGAAGTCGACGGATGTCCTGGACATTCCCAGCATCAACAACATGGCCCGCGAGCGTACCGGCTACCCGACGCAGAAGCCGCTCGCCCTGCTCGAGCTGCTCATCCGGGCGTGCTGCCCACCCGGGGGGACGGTCCTGGACCCCTGCTGCGGGAGCGGCACGACCCTGGTCGCGGCGGCGGGGCTGGGGCGGTCGGCGTTGGGCTTTGACATCAACCCCGAGGCTGTCGCCATCGCCCGGGCCCGGCTCGCGGCCCCCATCGCCTGCGAGCCTCCCACCGATCGGTTGGGTGAACCATCCCCCCCCACCGCCACGGCAACCCCCTGAACACCCGCTAGCATTCCGACCCCATGCGCTGGATGGCCTCTCTGTACAACCGCCGGATCATCAACGTCAACGTCAACGTTGTCGTCGCCGGGGTCATCGCCCTGCTCATCACCATCGGCGTGATGCACCTGGCCGACCGCTGGGGGCTGATCGAGAAGTTCCAGGGGGTCGCGCCGGACTTTGCGTTCAGGCTGTTCGGGCGGAGCTTCGAGCTCCACGGCCACAAGCTGGTCATCTCGGGCCTGACCTTTATCGTGGACCTGATCGCGGATGTCGCCGTGTACTACGGGCTGCACTGGCTCGCCAACCACATGCCGCGGGGCGGGGGCCGGCCCAAGACCAGCATCGCGTACGCGGACCTCTCGTTTGTGCGCGATGCGACCCTGGTGCAGTTTGAGCGGGCGGTGCTCAGCCCGCTGCTGTACGTGATGGCGCTGGGGCTCCAGAACACGCTGCTGCACAAGGGGGTCAGCCTGGAGATGTCCACGGCGATCGGCTTTATCACCGGCATCGCGGCGACCCGGGCGGTGCACACGATGTGGATGCTGCGGCAGGAGGAGAAGGCGCTGAAGAGGCTCAAGACCGCCGCGGCGGCGGCGCCCCACCCAGAGCCGGCCCCGCACCCCGTGTCTTCCCCGCTCACGCCCGAGCGGGCGTCGCCGCACCGCGAGCGCACAGCCTCCTGAGCCCCCTTGAGGTAGTCTCTCCCCCGTGTGCGGCATTGGAGGCATCCTGAGAGTGTGGCCCGCGGGGACGACCCCGCCGCCGCCGCACGAGGCGATCCCCGAGGTGTGGCTCGACACGATCGATGAGGCGATCAAGCACCGGGGGCCGGATGGGCAGGGGCGGTTCCGGGACCGTGTGATGCGGGCGGATGGGTCGGTGGTGGATGTGGCGCTCGTACACCGGCGGCTGGCGATCATCGACCCCGCATGCGGGCAGCAGCCGATGGTGAGCGAGCGCGGGCGCTCGGAGCCTGAAGCATTGGTTGCGGTGGTGTTCAATGGGTGCATTTACAACCATCGGGAGCTGCGGCGGGAGCTCGCGTCCAAAGGCCACCTCTTCTCCTCCGACCACAGCGACACCGAGGTCCTTCTCCACGCCTGGCGCGAGTGGGGGTTTGAGCTCCTTCCGCGTCTCCACGGCATGTACACCTTCGCCCTGTGGGATCGGGCCCAAGGGCGGTTGGTGCTCGGACGCGACCCATTCGGGGAGAAGCCTGGGTATGTGACGACCCTCGACCGCGGGTTTCACGGCTTCGCGAGCACCGTCCCGGCGTTGCACTCGCTCAAGAAACTTGCGCGTACTCCCCTCGCCGTGTCGCCGCTCGCGATCTCGCGCTGGATCCGCTTCGGGTTCGACGAGGTTTCGCCAACGGGCGAATCCGAGCTCAAGCGCGGCATGTGGACCGTGCTCGATGCCATCGTCGACCTGCGGCTCGCACGCGATCCGTGGGACCTTCCCGAGGATGAGAACGGCGAGTGCTGCCGCCGCGCCCTGCAGGCTGCCGAGGTGGACGCGGCCATTCACGATGCCGTCGGTGCACAGCTTGAAACAGACGTCCCCCTGGGCTGCTACCTCTCCGGCGGCATCGACTCATCTCTGATCGCCCACTCGGCGATGAAGCACCTGGGACGGCTGCAGACCTTCGCCGTCCGCATGCCCGCTCTGGCCTACGACGAATCGCCGATCGCTCAGCAGGTGGCTTCGATCCTCGGGACGACCCACACGACGCTTGACGTTGGAGCAAATCCCGCCGCGGAGCTGCCGGCCCTTATCCGCGAACTCGGCCTGCCGTTCGGGGATTCTTCCCTCCTTCCATCGACGTGGCTCAATCAGGCCGCCCGTCGCCACGTCAAGGTTTCTCTTGGCGGTGAGGGCGGGGATGAGCTGTTCCTCGGCTATGAGCGCCACACCATCGCACGCCGGTTCGCGCAACTCGCACCCATGCTCTCCAGGCTACCCGCTGGGCTGCTTGCAACCCGCAACCCCAAGTCCAAACTTACCAAGCTCGCCCGCCTCGCCGACGCGGCCAGGTCCAACGATCTCCTCGACCTCGTCGCGATCTTCCCAACCTCACTCCGCGCGCAGCTCTATTCACCCCCGGAGCAGCAAGAACCCCGTGCGACGTCCCTCGATGAACTTGCAGGGTTTGATTGCACCAGCTACCTCTGCCTGGATCTGATGCGTAAGGCCGACACCGCGTCAATGCACTCTGCTATGGAGCTCCGCAGCCCCCTGCTGCACCCCCGCGTCGTCTCCCTTGCACTCCAGGCCACACACGAGTCGCTCATGCCCCGCGGCGAGCGCAAGGGCCTGCTCCGCCAAGTCGCCCGCAAGTACCTACCGACGGAGATCGTCGACCGGCCCAAGCAGGGGTTTGCGATCCCGATCGGCGAGTGGTTCCGCAGCGACTATGGGCAGATGAAGCAGCTGCTGCTGGATCACATGAACGCGGCGGAGCCGTGGCCGAACATTGGGATTGAGCTGAACCGCCAGTTCGTCGCGCAGATGCTGCATGAGCACATGGGGCGGAAGCGGGATCACAGCCAGCGGTTGTACATGCTGCTGGTGCTGTCGATCTGGGCGAAGTCGTTGAAGTAGCGGGCACGCGGGGGCTGGCCCGCTCGCTGCGCTCGGGGTTCGTTGCGAACGTGGCCGGCGCTGGATGAGCATTGGGGTAAAACAAAGAGGGCGGCCGCGGGGCCGCCCTCCGTCGTTCTGGTCTTTGCTGTGGGTCAGACCTTCGCGTCGGCTTCCTTGACGAGCTTGTTGTACTCCTCGGCGGGGAGGTCGGTGACGGTCGCCTTGGCGAGGATCGCGTCGAGGGTCTTGTGGTCGCGGATCTGCTGGAAGATCCCGCTCACCTGGTTGGACCGGATCAGGTCCTGGCGGAGCTGCTCGGGCCGCACGTTGCGCTGGAAGGCCATCTGGGCGATGCGGGCGTTGATCTCGGCGTCGTCGACGCGGACCTTGGTCTCTTCCGCGGCCTTGTGGAGGATGAAGAAGAGGGCCAGGTCGCGGGCGGCGACCTTGTTGCTGGCCTGGCGGAGCTCGGCCATGTGCTCTTCGATCTTGGCCGAATCCACGCCGCGGTACATGAGCTCGAGGCGGCGGCGCTCGAGCGTGCGGGCGGCCTGCTGGGAGGTCATCTTCTGGGGCAGGTCGATCTTGGTGTTGTCGATGAGGTACTTGGCGATCTGCTGGTGCATGGCGCCCTGCTGCTGCACCTGCACGCGCTGGCCCATGCGGCCCTTGACGAACTCGCGGAGGGCGGCCTCGTCGGCGACGCCGAAGCCGTTGACGATCGTCTCGATCGCGGCGGGGATGATGCGGTCAACGCGGTCGGCGGTGAAGGTGATTGTGAGGTCGGCGTTGCGGACCTTCTCCACCTCGTGCTGCTCGGGGCCCTTGGCCTTCACGGTGGCGGTGTCGCCGGGCTTGAGCGTGCCGAGCTGCTTGGCAAAGTCGTCGACCATGATCCCAAGGATCATGCCCTTGCCCTTCTTCTCCTTCGGCGGGACCTGGATGACGGCGCCCTTGAGGTTGTAGAACTCGGTGCCGTCGGCGCCGGTCATGATCGCGTGGCCCGTGACGTAGTCGCCCGGCTCGGCCACATCGCGGCCCTCGAGGCTGCCCTCGTTGATCTGGAGCTTGTTGATCTCCTCGCTCACCATCTCGTCGGTCACCTCGATGATGGGCTTCTTGACGTCGATGCCGTCGAGCTTGGGCAGGTCGAACTCCGGCAGCACCTCGACCTCGATCTCGAAGGCGAAGGGCTTGCCGTCCTGGACCTCCACCGTCTCGAGGTTGCCGCCGCCCGGCTGGCTGATCACCTTGAGCTTGAGGTCCTCGACCGCCTTGCTGAACGCGCTGGTCACCAGCTCGCTCTTGGCCTCTTTCTTGAGGGCCGGGCCGAACCGCTTCTCCACGAGCCAGCGGGGCACGCGGCCCTTGCGGAACCCGGGGAGCTCGGCCTCCACCGCCAGCGTGTCCAGCGAGTCGCGGAGCTTCTCGCTCACCGTCTCGGCGGGGATCTCGATGGACAGTTTCTTGCAGCTCGGGCCCGCGTCCGCGAGCTTGACGGTGTTCTGACGGTCCTGGGTAGCGGTGGCCATGAGGGGCGGTCCTTCTTCTCTCACCCGCCCGGGGCGGGGGATGCGCGTGGAATCCATTGCTCCGCTCGGGCGAGCGGGGGGGAAGTTTAGCCGCGTACACCGCCCCGGTCCCTCCCCATCCCGGGATGCCCAAGCCCTGCCCCCTCCTGCCGATAAGGCTCCCCCTCTGGGCCGCAACTGGTAGACTGGGAGGGGTCATCCATGGGAGCCGTCATGCAACGCACGCCCTTTGCGCTTTCCTCCGTCCTTCTGCTCACCCTGCTTGCGGGCGCGTGCGCCAGCAAGAGCGGGCCCGCTCCGGGCGCCTCCGCCGCGGCGATCGGCACGGCGTCCTCCGCGCCCGCGGCGGTCGTGAGCACCCGCTGGGTCGCCATCGTGGACGGCAAGGAGGTGCCCGCGCCCAACATCCCCATGGGCGATGACGCGGTCGTCCACCGCATCCTGCACGAGGGCAAGACCAACAACCAGGTCATGGCCCACCTGACGTATCTCTCGCACCACATCGGGGCGCGCCTCACAGGCTCGTCCGCGGTGTTCGAGGCCAACAACTGGTGCGTGAAGCAGTACCAGTCCTGGGGGCTGGACAACCCGCGTCTGGAGCAATGGGGCACCGTGGGCGTTGGCTTTGACCGCGGGCCCTCGACGGGCAAGCTCTACGTCCAGCGCGCCCCCCGTCAGGCCCCGCGCCGGCCCGCCCGCGCGGGTGAGAGCCCCGACGCGGAGGCCGCGCCGGCCGAGCCGCCGAAGGTCGAGTACATCGCGCTGCGCGACTTTGAGTTCACGACCCTGTCGTGGACGCCGGGTACCGACGGGCCCCTGCGTGCGCCGGTGGTGAAGATGCCCAAGACCCAAGAGCAGTTCGAGGCGGTCAAGGACAAGCTCAAGGGCGCGTGGGTCCTGATCGAGGCCCCGCCGGCCTCGGGGCAGCGGGGCATCCGCGACCGCGTGGGCGGGGCGTACGGCATGCGCGGCAAGGCCCGTGAGAAGGCCGGGGCTGGCGAGGACACCTCGAAGTTCACGATCCCCGAGCAGGTCGCGTTGATCGACGTCGCCGGTTACATCTCCACCAGCCGCGATGAGCGGGTGTGGACCGGCGCCGTCCCCGGCTGGCGGGACCTGACCATGGACACGCTCCCCAAGGACATCCAGGTCGTTCTCCGCGGCAGCGACTATGACGCCCTGAACTCCCGCGTGGCGGACGGCGAGCCTGTGGAGGCCGAGTTCGACCTCCAGCACACGTTCATCCCCGGCCCGGTGCCGGTGTACAACACCATCGCGGAGATCAAGGGCAGCACCTTCCCCGATGAGGTCGTCATCGTCTCCGCCCACCTTGATACCTGGAACGGTCCGGGGAGCCAGGGCACGACCGACAACGGCACGGGCACCGCGGTGACGCTCGAGGCGGCGCGGTTGCTTATGGCGGCGCAGGCCAAGCCCCTGCGCACCATCCGCTTCGTCCACTGGACGGGCGAGGAGCAGGGGCTTCTGGGCAGCAAGGCCTACGTCAAGGAACGCTCCAGCGAGCTTGAGAAGCACTCCTGCACGTTCGTGGACGACGGCGGCACCAACTACCAGGGAGGCCTGGGCGTCGCCGAGACCCAGGTTGACTACCTCGCCGCGGCGACCGCCCCGGTCAACAACCAGTTCTTCTGCCCGGTGGACAACAAGTACCTCAACGTCGACATCAAGAACAGCGGCAAGCGGATCGCCTCCCACGGCAGCAGCGACCACGCCTCGTTCAACGCCGTGGGCGTCCCCGGGTTCTACTGGGCCGAGGTGGGCCGGGCGGACTACCAGTACGGCTGGCACACCCAGCACGACAAGCTCGAGCTGGCCATCCCGATCTACCTGGAGCAGTCGGCGACGAACTCGGCGATCACGGCGTACCGGCTCGCGTGCGCACCGGGCCTTGTGCCGCGGGCGGAGGCGACCACCGGCGATCCGCAGCGGTTCCAGTCCCGGCCGCAGCCCCAGTCTGCCAGTGACGGGCAGGCCCCGCAACCCCAGGCCCCGGCGCGGGTAGAAGAAGGCAGCACGGCCCGCTAACCCGCATTCACCCGGGGGTCATCATGCGTCTCCGCACTCTCGCCGTTCTGGCAGCGTCACTGTGCGTTGGTCCGGTTCTTTGCGCTCAGGAAGAGGCACCGCCGCCCGCCCCGATCGTTGATCCCACGGTGATCGTCCAGGACCTTGCCCGCTGGGTGGATGACCGCGTGTTCGGCGTGGCCGTGGTTGATGTCAAGCGGCTCGACCTGGGGTCGGTGCTGCAGCAGCTTGCCGATGCGGTGGGCCGTGTTGAGGCCGGTCAGGGCATCGACGCGCAGGACACGCGTGAGACCAAGGCCGATGTGCTCAAGGGCAAGGAGCTCGCCGAGAAGTGGGTGGCCGACTACACCGCCGCGGGAGGGAAGGAGGGCTGGATGATCCTGGCCCCCGGCCAGGCGCTGGTGGTGCCGATCCACGAGGAGTCCGACGCGGGCAAGCTCTCCAAGCTGCTTGACGTGCTGGAGATTGAGGGCAGAACAGCCGTCCGCGAGCGCAACGGCGTCCTGGTGACGGGCAACCCGCTCCGGGGCCTGCCACTTTCCGCCGCCCCGCGCGCCGAGCAGCTCACCGAGGCCCTGGGGGCTTGCAAGGACATCGACCCGGTCGCGCGGTTCGTGCTGGTGCCCACCGACAACCACCGCCTGCTGCTCGCCAACTTCATCCCTCTCGTCAAGGCCAATACGGACGTGGACATCCCGCAGGGGCTGAACCTCCGCGTCAAGTGGGCCGCCATCGCGGTGTCTGCGCCCCCGGCACCCGAGGTCAAGGCCGTCATCCAGGCGACGACCCACACCGCGGCGCAGCAGATCGCCGCCGCGGCCAACCAGCTCATGAGCAAAGCCGTGGAGGCTTCGCCCTACCAGGCGATGAACGAGGCTGGCCGCGAGCTGAAGTGGATCGCCAACGAGGACCGCGCGGAGCTGCGGGTGAACGCATCGCAGGTCAAACGCTTCACGTCGGCGGCCGCCGCGCCGCTGGTGAAGGCCCGGATCTCGGCCCGGCAGGTCGAGATCATGGCCAAGAGCCGTCAGGTGCTGATCGGGGTTCACTCGTTCGCCGCGGACAAGCAGGACTCCCTCCCGGCCTCGCTGGATGACCTCCAGGACTACCTGGGCGGCCCCCTGACGCACCCGGACGGGCGCGGGTGGAAGCTGCTGACCCCGGCGAAACGCATGACCCAGATCGCCGACCCCGCGACCACGGTCCTCCTTCACGAGGATTACAAGACGTGGCCCCGCCGGGGCATCGCTGTGGGGTTTGTGGATGGCCACGTCGAATGGGTCGCGACCGAGGACCGCCTCAAGGAACTGCTGGAAAACCGGTAAAGCCCGTTCCCTTTCCGCCTGATCAGACCGGCCGGGATCGCTCATTTTCCTGCGAAACCCGGCGGGGACGATTCCCAAGAACGCTCCATCGACCGCATTCCACCCCCGCTCCCTGCGGGCGTCCCCAGGGAACCGGTGTGTGGCCGCTGGAGTCCTGTCATGGCATTCACCAAGACCATCGTTCGTTCAGCCGTGATCCTCGCCCTGGTGGGCGGCACCGCGGCCATCGTCGTGGGCCCGGATCGCCTGGGCGCTCTCTTCGACCAGACGCAGAACTCGATCAACAACCAGGTGGACAAGGTCATCACCGACCCTGTGGCCCTGCGGGCTCAGATGCGCAAGCTCGAGGGCGAGTACCCCGAGCGGCTGGCCGAGGTCCGGCGCGACCTGGCCGAGCTCCAGCAGCAGAAGGCCCAGCTCGTCCGCGAGCGCGAGGTCTCGGTCCGCGTCGTCGAGCTGGCGGAGAGCGACATGTTCACTCTTCAGGCCATGATCGAGCGGGGCGAGCAGGCCCAGCAGACGGCCCAGGCGATGTACGACCCCGCCGACCCGAGCGCCGGCGCCAGCGTGGTCAAGGTCGTCTTCAACAACCAGAGCATCCCGCTCAAGGAGGCGTACGGCAAGGCCACGCGCATCCAGCAGGTACACACGGCGTACAGCAGCCGCGCCAACGACATCGATCGCGACATGGGCTACCTCGAGCAGCAGGAGCAGCGGCTGACCGACCTGCTGAGCCAGCTCGAGACCGAGTACACGGAGTTCCAGTCGCAGGTGTGGCAGATGGACCGCCAGGTCGACTCGATCGCCCGCAACGAGCGGCTGATCGACATGATGGAGAAGCGCCAGCGCACGCTGGATGAGCAGGGCCGCTACAAGGCCCATAGCCTCGACCAGCTCGCCGGCCGCTTCGCGGACATCCGGGCCCGCCAGGAGGCTCGCCTGGAGTCGCTGGGCACGGCGAGCAGCACCGTGAACTACGAGGACCGGGCGAAGTTCGACATCGACAGCAAGAAGCCCATCGAGCTTCGGAGCAGCATCCGCCCCAGCCGCGCCCCAGCCACGGTGATCGAGATCACCCCCGCGGACGTCCGCAAGCCCCTCCCGGCGGCCCCGAAGCCGACCGCAAACACGGCCCCCACCACGACTTCTGACAAGTCGCTGGCGCTGGGCAACTAATCCCGCAACCGGGCGACTGGAGCCCGGTACAACCAGAGACCCCATCCCGCTACGGCCGCCGGTCTCCGCAAGGAACCGGCGGCCTTTCGTTGTGACGAACTGCGACGCCGAGACTGAGGAGTCTTCGACGAAGTTTCGGGCAGAACGCGGGCACTTGTTTACAGATCACCGGCCTCGAGCCGCTTCTGGATTCGCGACTCTTCCACAGTCCATTCCTCAGGGGTGCCAACGAAGAGAAAGACATAGCGACCTTTGCCAGTCGCGACGCCTCCGGTTTCCCAAACGCCCCGCGTGCTTCCCAAGGTGTCTCCCGCTTCACGTTGCGCTAGCGAGGTTCCCGCACCATCTGAGTAAGTTCGAGTCGACCACTTGAAAAAAACTGACCCATCATGCACCGTCAAGTTTCTACTGTCGTCGAATCGGAACTCGTGCCTGCCGTTCTGAATCGGCGGGTCTTTCGCGTCTCCGACCCTGACTGTGTAAAGACCATGGCCGTCGGGCAGAATAAAGTGCAAGTGCACGCCATGGATGCGTGAGTGCCACGAGGAGTACATCCAGTAGGCTGGACCCACCATCCCGAAGATCGCGATGGCACCGATAACGCTCAGCGTCGCTCGTCGCACGGTACCTCCACGTCCGCGGTCGTCATGCTACTGCTCCAGGGATATGGATACCTGTATCTCTCCACCTGAGCCCGTCAAGGGAGACACGCTCGCTTCATACTTCCCAGCTCGCACCCGATCTGGCGTGATAGGGAAGTAGTACTCCGCAGTGTTGGTGTATGCGCGTCCGTTGAACATGCTGGATGCGTCCAGATCAGTTCGGACCGTCGCAATCCCGTCGCCATCGGACACGGATGTCCACGGCCCTCGCAGGCTCCAGACCGGCGAGATCTGCACCCTCACGCCGGAGAGGGGCGACAGGGTGACAGCATCGGCCACCTGCACGCGGAGTCGATCCGGGCGGGTACAGCCAATCCCTGGACACAGAAGCAGAATGGCCGTGACTGCTGCATAAGCACTTGTGGTCATAAGTCCACCTATGTCCTGATCAGGTCGAGATTCAGGCGACAAGACCATTTGCCGGCGCTGTGCTGGCTCAGATGGTTCGACTGATAGTAGGTGGCCGACCGCAGCCGTCGGGCGCGCACGGCCACTCCAAAGACCGCCTAACGGTGACTGCTCGAACCTCGCCTACTTCGTGATCGACGCGTGCGGCAGACCCTTGGCCGACGCCGCCGTCGCGACCACCTTTGCCCGCAGCAGCACCAGGGCTGTTTCGAGCTGGAGGTCGATGCCCTTGGTGATCAGGTCCTCGGGGTTGGGGGTCTCGCCCGCGGCCTGGATGATCTCGCCCTTCTCGTTGATGGGCCGCACGTCCGCGTTGCGGCGGATGTTGATGGCCTTCTCGGTCTGCTTGGGGAGCATCTCGACGCGCAGGTCGGGCTCCACGCCCCAGTTCTTGGCGCCCTGGCGGCGGTGGATGATGGTCTTGTCAGGCAGCATGTAGTACGCGGTGGTGACCTTCATCCGGGAGTTGGCCGTGAGGGGCCACACGTTCTGAACGCTGCCCTTGCCGTAGCTGCGGGCGCCGAGCACCACGCCGTCGAGCTGGCCCTTGCGGGCGTAGGTGGCGATGGCCCCCGCGACGATCTCGCTGGCCGAGGCCGAGCTCTCGTTGATCAGCACCAC
>JAEYTB010000062.1 GCA_023434205.1 Planctomycetota bacterium
GACCTGTGGCGCAAGTCGATCGACCTGATGACAGAAGAGATTCAGCGGTGCGAGGCACTGGAGATCCCCTTCCTGGTCCACCACCCTGGGGCGTACACGTCGACGACACCGGAGCGCGGGATCGCGCGGATCGGTGAGGCGTACAAAGAGCTGTTCAGGCGCACCAGGGGCGGGAAGACGGTGTGCTGCCTGGAGGGAACGACGGGCAGCGGGACGAACCTGGGCGGGACCTTTGAGCACCTGGGTGCGCTGCGGCAGCTCATCATCGAGCAAACGGGCGAGGCGGGGCGGGTGGGGTTCTGTCTTGATACGTGCCATCTGCACGCCGCGGGGTATGACATGAGCACGCGGGACGCGGCGGAGGCGACGTTCAAGCAGTTCGATCAGGTGTGCGGAATCGAGCACCTGCGGGTGATGCACCTCAACGACAGCAAGGGGGCGCTGGGGAGCAAGCTCGACCGGCACATGCACATCGGGGAGGGCGAGGTGGGCGGCAAGGCCCTTCGGCCCACGGCGGAGACGCTGGGGGCGAGCGGCTTTGGGTACGTCGTCAATGCCCCGGCGCTGCGGAAGCTGCCCAAGATCCTGGAGACGCCCAAGGAGGAGGACTGCCCGCCGGGGCCGCCGGTGCCGGGGTCGCCTAAGGCGTTGGATGTCATCAACTTGGAGCGACTGAAGGCGATCATGGGCAAGGGCGGGAACTTCCCGGCGGAGAGCACCTCTCCGGCGGGCAAAGGGGCGAAGGCGGGCCGGAAGCCCGCGGCTGTGGAATCCAAGGGGCCGGCGCGGAGGGCGCGGGCGGCGGGGCGGCCCGCGCGCGGGAAACCCCCAATCTGACCGCCAAGGATGCTCACGGCCGATCAATACCCGGCGGGCCCGTGGTTTTCGGGTCACATTTGGCATGGGCGTGGGCCGGGGCGCCGTTCCGAGGCGTACTGGTCTGGGGTGACGATCGACGAGGGACATTGATGACGAAGACTCAGCTTTTGACCCGTGGCGCGATGGTGGGCGTTGTCGCGGCGGCGCTCGGCGCGATCGGCGGGTGCCAGTCGCTGGACAACATGTTCGGGGCGCGGCGCAGCCCTGCGCCGCCGCCACCCTCGGGCACGCTGAACAACGGGCGGGCGCCGATGATCGCGCAGGCCCCCCCCACCGCCCGCGACTCGGCAAACGCGGCGGTGATGCGGGCGCAGTCGGCGGAGGCGGCGGGCGATTACGAGAAGGCGCTGGAGGAGTTCGAGCGGGCGATCGAGACCAACCCCCGGCTGACGGTGGCGTACCTGGGCGCGGGGGACATGTACCGCGAGAAGGGCGACTACAAGACGGCGGAGCAGCGGTACGGGGCGGCGGCGACGCTGGAGCCGCGGAACTTTGATGCGCAGTACCTGCACGGGCTGACGCTACAGCTGATGGCGCGGTTTGAGGATGCGATCCGGGCGTATATCCGGGCGCTGACGATCCGGCCGGATGACTTCAACGCGAACCTGAACCTGGGGACGGCTTATCTGCAGCTGAATGAGCCGCGGCAGGCGCTGCCGTACGCGGAGCGGGCGGTCAAGATCGACGGCGAGAACGCGGCGGCGAGGTCGAACCTGGGGGCGATCTACGCCAACCTGGGGCGGCACGAGGACGCGATCGTGGAGTATCAGCAGGCGGCGGAGCTGACGCAGCTCACGGGGCCGCTGCTCCTGAACCTGGCGAACAGCCTCAACCGGGTCGGGCGGCACGAGGAGATGGTCAACACGCTCGAGCAGCTCGCGCGGACGGAGCCCACGGCGGTGTGCTATGAGCGGCTGGGGGTCGGGTACTTCAACCTGCGGCGGTATGACACATCGCTGTCATCGTTCAGGAAGTCGCTGGAGATCGATCCGAACTACTACCCGGCGCTGAATGGCGTGGGCGTGTGCCTGCTGAACCAGTGGATGTTCAGCCAGCAGCAGGACCGGGCGGCGCACGAGGAGGGAATGCGGGCGCTGCGGAGGTCGCTGCAGATCGAGCGGGACCAGCCGGCGATCCTGGAGCTGGTGGGAAGGTACAAGTAACTTGGGCTAGCGCCGCTTAGCCTGCACGATGTCGTCGCTGGGGCTTGAGCGGACGGTGCGGACCTCGAAGCCCTCGGACTCGAGGACTTTGTAGAGGGCTTGGACGTCGCCGCGGTCTTTGTGGGATTCCATGGTGATCTGGCGGGTGATGGCGAGGATGCGTGAGCCGGGGCGGAGG
Organism: Planctomycetota bacterium; assembly: GCA_023434205.1. GTDB lineage: Bacteria > Planctomycetota > Phycisphaerae > Phycisphaerales > UBA1924 > JAEYTB01. Next base: position 2,221 of record JAEYTB010000062.1, read on the forward strand.
AGGTCGAACTCGCTGCCCTCGATGTCGCACTTGAGCAGGTCGACGCGGTCGGTGATGCCGGCGCGCTCGAGGAACTGGGCTTCGGTGAGGTGAGGGACGCCTCCGCCGGTGCCGGCGTGCTCGATCTCTTCCTGCGCGGCGGTGGTGCCGCCCACGAAGGCGTTGATGATGGTGCAGCGGGTCTGCCAGCCGTTGACCTTGAGCTGGTCGAGCAGGCGGCCCTCGGCGTACTTGCGCTCGGGCTCGACGCTGACGAGGCGGACGTTGGGGCCGGCGCCGAGCGCGAGCATGGAGAAGTTGCCCATGTTGGCGCCGAGGTCGACGACGACGCCGTCGCGCGGGAGGGTGATAAAGCCGCCTTCGGTGTAGACATCGCGGACCCAGATCTCGCGGATGCCGCTGATGGCCTGGGGGCCGCTGAGCTTGGCACGGGCGCCGGAGCGGTGGGTGCAGGCGAAGGGGCCATCTCCCATGGCGCGGTCGGCGGGCTGGAGGTTGCCGGCGCGGCGGCATTCACCGAAGTTGATGAGGACTTTGGTGAGCCAGCGGAGGGCGACGGCGGGGCCGCAGACGCGGGCGAGGCCTGCCGCGTCGGAGAGGATGAGGCCGACGGACTTGAGCATGGGGCGGAGTATAGAGACGGGTGCGGGAGGGGTTGGGGCGGGGGCGGGACCCGGGGTGTAGGATTGTGGGTCATGACGCTGAACATTCCTGAGGGCATCCTGGAGCAGGCGGGGTTGACCGAGCGCGAGGTCTTGATCGAGCTTGCGTGCCGGTTGTTCGATGCAGAAAAGCTGGGGAAGGGGTTGGCGGCGCGGATGTGCGGACTCAAACGGATTGAGTTCGAGGAGGAACTCCGGAAGCGGAAGCTGGCGGTGTACCACACGAGCCTTGAGGAGTATGAGCGCGAGATGGGGCGTGTGAGTGATCGGAAGGCCGGCTGAGCGATGCTCGTTGTAAGCGATACCTCGCCGCTGCGCGGGCTTCAGGTGCTCGGGCTCACGGGCTTGCTTGATCGGTGGTACGGGCACGTGGTCGTTCCCACTGCGGTCGCTTCGGAACTGGCCGTTCCGACTGCTACGACGGGGCCGTTCCCGTTCGGGGATCATCCGTTTATCCGCGTTGCCGCACCCACAGACGTGGCGAGGGTAGAGGCCCTTCTTCAGCAGGTAGACAAAGGGGAGGCGGAAGCGATCTCGCTCGCACTTGAGCTCGGCGTGACGACGATCCTGATGGATGAGATTGATGGCCGAGCACTGGCCCGTCGGTATGGCCTCTCCCCCACAGGTGTACTAGGGATGCTCGTGCGAGCGAAGCGTGAACGGCTGATACCTGCCGCGGCCCCCCTCATTGTGCGGCTGGAGCGTGAGATTGAGTTCCGAGTGTCGGCGTCGCTGCGCGAAAGCGTGCTGCGGGACTCGGGCGAGTTGTGATTGCACGAAGCCGAGAGGGTTTCATGGCCAACCCTTTTCAATTTTCACTCGCCACTCTGCGTGATGTGGACCGCCTGCTTTGCTCAGGGATTCGCAAGAGGGGCGGCGGCCCCCCGGTGTACTCGCGTACCGCCTTATTGCTGGAGTACTTGCTCTCGCACGTAGCGCTGGAAATCTTCGACCTCGGTTGCGAGTTGGAGTCGATCAATCTGGGACATTCCGAAACGCGCCGTGGTCCTCAAGACCGTCAGCAGAACATCCATTTGCTGCGGAAGACGCTCCAGTTCCTCGCGTGGAACTTCGGTAAACGGGTAAGCGCCGATCGCATGAAATCCGTTTTCGTCCCAATCATTGAACCGTTGCTGAAGGACAGATCCCGGCTCGCCATCCTGGTGGAGGTACACAGCGATGACACCCACCGTGCCCTGCCCACCCAACCAGGACTTGCCACCATCGAAGTAGATCCTCACTTGTCCACGCCTCGCTTCACCCGCCCTTGCTCGCCATGTAGTTCGGGCTCTCCTTCGTGATCAGGATGTCGTGGGGGTGGTTCTCGATCACGGTGGCTCCGCTCACGCGGCAGAAGCGGGCGTCGGTGCGGAGTTCCTGGATGGTGCGGGTGCCGCAGTAGCCCATGCTGGACTTGAGGCCGCCGACGAGCTGGTAGACAAACTCTGCGAGCGTGCCGCGGTAGGCGACGAGGCCCTCGACGCCCTCGGGGACGAACTTCTGCTTGGCGTTGCCGTCCGAGCCCACCTTGTCGGCCTGGCGGTAGCGGTCGGCGGAGCCGGCGTTCATGGCGCCCTCGCTGCCCATGCCGCGGTAGGACTTGTAGCGGCGGCCGTGGGTGATGACGACCTCGCCGGGGCTCTCGTCCAGGCC
>JAEYTB010000166.1 GCA_023434205.1 Planctomycetota bacterium
GCCGTGCGCTTGCGGGGGGCGAGGGCGAAGGCGAAGCCCAGGAACGAGGCCAGGCCGGCGAAGGCGGCGAGGGGCAGGGTAATTCCCGCGGCGGCGAGGGCGTCGCCGTAGAAGTTGCGGGTGGGGCCGGTCTGGCCGGCGTTGGGCATGATCTGGAGGGCGGCCTGGTGCTCCCAGGTGTTCTCGTGGAGCTCGCCGTCTCTGGGCTTTTTCAGGCCGCGGGCGGTGGGGTAGCGCAGGGTCTGGTGCTGGATGGAGCCGTCGGGCTTGAACTCGTAGAAGTCGAAGACCCAGTTCTTCTTCCAGACCTTGGCCCAGGTTTCGGGGTCGGCGCCGGCGGGGGGGGTGCGGGTGACGATGGCGAGGCGGTCGTTTCCGGCGTCGATCTGGGCCTGGAACTGTTCCTCGGTGAGGCCGGTGCGGGGGGCGAAGCGCAGGACGCGCATCCAGTCCTCGTGGCTCTTGAGGGCGGGCAGGTCGTAGCGGCCGGGGATGGTGACGTTTAGGGGGAGCTGCTGGTCGCCGTACTGGACGATGAGGCGGGGCTTGGCGGGGTCGGACTTGTCGTCGGTGAGGGTGATGGGGCGGCCGGCGAAGGAGAAGCTGCGGGAGTCCACGGCCTGGAAGGCGTAGATGAGGCGCGGGTTGTCGCGGTGGAAGTCGCGGACGCGCTGGATCATGATCGCCGAGCAGACCGCGAGCACGGCCAGGCCGCCGAGGGCGATGGACCAGGCGATGGGGCGGCCTTTGGGCATGGCAGGGGGTTCGACGGCTTAGTGGGCGCTGGGCGCAGGCGCGGCGGGGGTGTCGGTGGAGAGGGCGCCGGAGGGGCCGTGCCGGGGGAAGGTGCGGTTGGCGGTGGGGAGGGGGTGCTCGTCGTCGTGGGCGTGGTGGCCGTGGCCGGCGACGTCGGCCTTGATCATGGCGAAGTCGGCCTCGGCCGCGGCGACGTTGCCGTCGTGCTTGTCGAGGAGCTTCTGCATGAGGCGCTCGCGGGCGGCGACGACGAGGGGCTTGTCGCCGGTGCCCTGGACCTGTCGGCCGGTGCCGCCGGCGATGATGGAGTCCTGCTTGATGGGGTCGATGGCGCCGCGGGTGAGGAGGTCGAGGCCGGTGAAGAACAGGAAGATCATGAGGGCGCCGAAGGTGAAGAGCATGAGGACGGTGTTGATGGGGTTGTCGTACTTGAGCTGCATGAAGTAGGCCATGACGAGCAGGGCCTTGACGGTGGCGATGGACATGGCGACGACGACGTTGACCCACCAGGGGAGGAGGATGCCGAAGTAGTTCTGGATGGCGACCTCGAGCTGTGCGAGGCCGACGGTGAGGACGGTGAAGAAGAGGAGGGCGGCGAGCACCAGGCGCAGGGTGAGCGGCCCCACGATGACGTGGGAGGCGTGCTGGCCGTGGCCCTCGAAGCCGTGGGGGTCGAGCTCGTTGAAGGCTTCGGGGGGGGTGGTGGAGTGGGCCATCGGAGGGAGTCCTATGGGACTGATGGGACAAGTGGGACTGGTGGGACCAATGGGACGGGGGCGAGTTCAGTGGATGAGGTAGAGGAGGGGGAAGAGGAAGATCCAGATGAGGTCGACGAGGTGCCAGTAGAGGCCGACGATCTCGACCATGGTGTAGTGGGTGGGGCCGTAGTAGCCGGCATTGACGCGGAGCAGGACGCGGAAGATAAGCACCATGCCGATGATGACGTGCAGGGCGTGGATGGCGGTGCCGCAGTAGTAGACGGACCACCACATGGGCATCTCGGCGGCCTGGGCGAAGGGGTAGTCAAAGAGCGAGCCGGGGCGCTTGCCGCCGTAGCCCTCGACGTACTGGAAGAGGCCGGCGATGGCCGTCTTGCCCTCGACGATGGTGGCGGCGTGGTGGCTGAGGGCGGGGTCGAGCACGAAGAAGTAGCCCGACCACTTGGGGGTGTACTCGAAGAGGATCTTGATGGCCAGGAAGAGCAGGCCGCAGAGCAGGGTGATGATGAGGTTGAGCTTGGCGCGGGCGAAGAGGGCCTTCTGCACGCAGTAGATGCTGGCGGCCATCGTGTAGCTGGAGATCAGCAGGATGATGGTGTTGAGGCCGCCCCAGCGCCAGTCGAGGGCCTGGGAGCCCTCGGCGTACGCGGCGGGGTAGAGGCTGCGGAAGATGAAGTAGGCGCAGAAGATGCCGCCGAAGAGCAGGACTTCGGTGGAGAGGAAGAGCCAGAAGCCGAACTTGACGGCGTCGAACTCTTCCGCGGAGGAGCGCCAGTGGTGGCCGTGGACGTACCGCTGCCAGCGCTGGGCGGTGCTGAGGTCGCGGGTGTCGAGGGTGCTCATGGGTAAGTGGTCCGTCGCTTAGTGGCTGGCGGTGGTGCGGTTCTCGGCGGGGATGGGGTAGTCCTTGGGGTCCCAGTGGTGGGGGACGACGTTCTCGAAGTCGTAGGGCCCGTGGGTGACGATGGGCTCGTGGGCGAAGTTGTGCTCCTCGGGGGGCGAGTCGGCGAGCCACTCGAGGGTGAGGCCTCCCCAGGGGTTGGCGGGGGCCTTCTTGCCGGTGGCGAAGGAGGCGATGAAGACGAAGAGGTGGACGAGGAAGCCGACGAGGATGACGAGGGAGCCGATGGTGGAGATCTGGTGGAGGAAGGTGAACTCGTCGATGTAGGAGGCGTAGCGGCGGGGCATGCCGCGGGAGCCGAGGAAGAACTGGGAGAAGAAGGTGACGTTGAAGCCGATGAAGACGAGGATGGCTCCGAGGATGGCCATGGGCTCGTTGTACATCTTGCCGACCATCTTGGGCCACCAGTGGTGGAGGCCGGCCATGAGGGCCATGATGGTTCCGCCCATCATGACGTAGTGGAAGTGTGCGACGACGAAGTAGGTGTCGTGGAGGTGGAGGTCGGTGGAGAGGGTGCCCAGGGGCAGGCCGGTGAGGCCGCCGATGGAGAAGGTGAAGAGGAAGATGAGGACGTAGAGCATCGGCGTGTTGAGCGCGATGGAGCCCTTGTAGAGGGTGGTGATCCAGTTGAAGACCTTGACGGCGGTGGGGATGGCGACGAGGAAGGTGAGGGCGGAGAAGACCATGCTGGCCAGCTCGGACATGCTGGCGAACATGTGGTGGCCCCAGACGATGAAGGAGACGCCGGCGACGCCCAGGGAGGCGAAGGCGACGGCGCGGTAGCCGAAGATCTTCTTGTGTGACTGGACGGCCAGGACGTCGGAGATGATGCCGAAGCCCGGGAGGATCATCACGTACACGACCGGGTGGCTGTAGAACCAGAAGAAGTGCTGGAAGAGCACGGGGTCGCCGCCCAGGGCGGGGTCGAAGATGCCCACGCGGAAGATGCGCTCGAACATGAGCAGCAGGAGCGTGATGCCGATGACGGGGGTGGCGAGGACCTGGATGATGCCCGCGGCGTAGACGGCCCAGACGAACAGGGGCATGTCGAACCAGCCCATGCCGGGGGCGCGGAGCTTGTGGACGGTGACGACGAAGTTGAGGCCGGTCAGGATGGAGCTGAAGCCAAGGGTGAAGGCGCCCAGCACCATGAGCGTGACGCGCCAGTAGTCGGCGTCGGTGGTGGTGCTGTAGGGCGTGTAGAAGGTCCAGCCGGTATCGACGCCGCCGAGCACGATGGCGCCCACGGCGAAGAGGGAGCCGATGACGTAGATGTACCAGGAGAGCAGGTTGAGGCGGGGGAAGGCGACGTCCTTGGCCCCGAGCATGATGGGCAGCAGGAAGTTGCCCAGCGAGGCGGGGACGCTGGGGACGATCACCATGAAGACCATGATGGCGCCGTGGAGGGTGAAGAGGCGGTTGTAGATGTTGTTGCCGGCGCCGATGCCGCCGGCGTCGGGGTTGCCGAAGAGCTGTCCGGTGACCTTGGCGGCGCCGGAGGCGTCGACCATGGTGCGGACGGGCTCGAAGAGCTCGAGGCGCAGGGCGATGGCGGCGATGCCGCCGATGAAGAACATGAAGAGGATGGCGACCAGGTACATCATGCCGATCTTCTTGTGATCGACGGTGGTGGCCCAGTCAACGACGGTGGTCCAGAAGCCGCCCTTGGGCGCGAGGTAGCTGCCGTGGTGGTGGGCGTGGTCGTGGGTGGCTGCCATAACTGACTCCAGCGGGGAGGGGCGCGTTTACTTGGGTGCGGGGGCGGCGGGGGGCTGGCCCTGGGACGCGCCGGCGGGAAGGGATGGGGGGTTGGGGTTGGCGGGGTCGCCCTCGGCGGGCGCCGCGGCGGGGGTGGGCGGATTGACGCCCAGGGACATGATGTAGGCGATGAGGCCGTCGAGCTCGCGCTCGTTGAGCTGGCCGGCGTAGGGCGTCATCTGGTTGCCGAAGCCGGCGACGATCTTGACGCCGGGCGTGAGGATCGCCTCGCGGGCGTAGTTGGAGAAGAAGGCGACGTCGGACATCTGCTCGGCGGAGTAGGACTCGCCGCTGGTGAACTGGCGGGCGGTGCCGAAGGAGTTCTTCCAGGTGGGGCCGGTGCTGGCGGCGCCGTCGACGGTGTGGCACTGGCCGCAGCCCTTGCGCAGGGCGAGCACCTTGCCCAGCTCGACGGGGGAGAGGCTGCCGGTGCCGATGGTCTCGAGCCAGCGGTTGTACGCGGGCTCGGGGACGGTGCGGAAGATGGCGGCCATTTCGGAGTGCTCATCGCCGCAGTACTCGGCGCAGAAGAGCCAGTGGTCCTCGTAGGGCTCGCCGGCGAGGGCCTCGATGAACTCGGGGCCGCTGTAGGTGAGGCCCTTGCTCGCGGCGGAGGCCTTGGCGGACTCGACCTCGGCGATGGACTTGGGGTGGACCTTGGCGCCCGAGGGCATCTTGGCCTTGAACCAGGTGGTGGTGTAGCGGTTGGGGAAGATGTCTGTCTTGGTGCGGAAGTCGGGCACGAAGAAGGAGTGCATCACGTCTTCGCTCTGGAGGCGGAGCTTGATGTTGACGTCGGCGGGGATGTAGAAGACGGGGACCTGGCGTGCGCCGATGACGGTGAAGACGTTGGTCTCGGAGCCGTTGGGGTAGGTGAGGCCCCAGTTCCACTTCCAGCCGCGCATGTCGAGCATCACGGAGTTGCTGGGGGTGACCATCTTGTCCATGTAGGTCCAGAAGCCCTTGAAGAAGATCCAGACCAGGAAGAGGGTGGGGATGACGGTCCAGGCGATCTCGAGGGGGGTGTTGTGGGAGGGGCTCTTGGGGGCGATCTGGCCCTTCCGGCGGCGGTACTTGGCGACGAAGGCGACCATGAGGCCCATGAGGAAGACGAACCAGAGGGTGCAGAACCACCAGAGCCACATGCCGGTGTCGTCGGTGGTGCGGGCGAGGTCGGTGGCGCCGTCGGCGCGGAACCAGGCCTTGTGCCACCAGTCGGGGCTGAAGATGTTCGCGAGGAGTGTGGGCGTGTTCATGGCGGTTCAGTGGCCCTGGGGGTCGATGGGGCGTGATTCGGCGGTCGTTGAGGCGAGGCGGGCGGCGCGGTTGCGGCGGAGGCGTTCGCCGATGAAGAGGCCGCCGATGAGGGTGGCCAGCGCGGTGACGGTGATGACGCCCGCGATCTGCATGACGCGGTAGGCCTGGAGGGTGTAGGAGCCGGCCTTGGGGTCGAACATGTAGCAGAAGTTGAGCATGCGGTCGCCGATGCTCTTGACGAGCTTGCCCTGGCTGGCCTCGAGCAGAGCGAGCTTGACGTCGCGCGCGGGGTAGGTGAAGCCGTAGAGGTAGCGGCTGACCTTGCCGTCGGGCGTGACGATCATGAGGGCGACGGGGTGGGAGTAGGCGCCGGTGTCGAGGCGGCGGTACTTGAAGCCCAGGGCCTCGCCCAGGCGGCGTGCCGCGGAGTCGTCGGTGGTGTGGAACTCCCAGCCGGCCTGGACGCTGGCGTCGGCGTCGCGGTTGTAGCCGCTGATGTAGGAGAGCTTGGTGGAGGCGGCGAGCTTGGTGTCCTCGCCGGGGTCGACGCTGAAGACCAGGGCGCGGTAGTCGGTGCCGACGGTGTAGTCGAGGGCGTTGATGGTCTCGGCGAAGCGGTTGAGGACGACGGTGCAGACGATGGGGCACTTGTAGTACACCATCGCGATGATGGCGGGCTTGCCGTCCTGGAAGTACTCGCCCAGGCGGACGACCTTGCCCTGCGCGTTGGTGAACGCGACTTCCATGGGCAGGGTGTTGCCGACCTGCTCGTCGACGTCGAGCCCCTCGATCTGCGTGGGGACCTTGTCCGCGGCGAGCTCGCCGCCGCCGGTGATGGGGGGCGCGGAGATCTGGGCGATGGCGGGCGCGGCGAGGGCCAGCAGGAGCGCGGCGACGCCCGCGCGGAGGGCGCATCGGGCGTTGCGGGCGGGGTTGGCGGGGGTGGTGCTCACTGGGGCTGCTTGCGGGCGTTGTAGCGCTGGACGGTCTGCTTCATGGCCTGCTCGATGGGGACCTGGACGGTGCGGGCCTGCTTGTTGAGGGCGGTGTACTCGAAGGGCTTGCCGTCGGTGCCGAGCTGCTTCTCGGCCTTGGCGATGTCGGTGAGGGCCTGCTGCGCGAGCTCCTGGTTCTCGATGTAGAGGGCGCGCATCTGGGTGTTGTAGCGGAAGAAGTACATGCACAGCGCGATGATCAGGATGACCAGCACGACGGTGATGCCGACGAACCACTTGATGAGCGCGCCCGCATCGACGATGGCGGCGTGCTCGTGCTGGGGGACGCCCTCTGCGGCGGTGTGGTGGTGCCACGCGTCGGCGTGCTCGTGGATCTCGGGGGTGTGGTCGTGGCCGGCCATCGGCGTTCCTTTCCGCATTCTTGCGGGGAATCAGACGTAGTTCTTGTGTCCCAGGGCCTCGGGCATGCGGGGGTCGTTCATCGCGACCAGGGGATGCTGGGGGATTTTCTGGATGAGGTACCCGGCGAAGAGGGCCATGATGCCCAGGATGGCCAGGGCGTCCACCAGGAAGCTGCCGGAGACAGGCTCGCCGTGGTCGCCGATCGCCGCGGCGGGCCGGACGATCCAGAAGAGGTCGGCGAGTTCGAGTGCGACGGCCCAGAGGCCCATGAAGATGAGGGCCTTGGGGCTGCGCTTGATGGGGCGGAAGAGGAGGATGAGGAAGGGGATGACGAAGTGGCCGAGGATGAGGAGGCGGTTGAGCCACTGCCAGTCGGCGGTATTGCGGAACTCGTAGAAGGCGGTCTCCTCGGGGATGTTGGAGTACCAGATGAGGAAGTACTGGCTGAAGCCGATGTAGGCCCAGAACACCGTGAAGGTGAACATGAGCTTGCCCAGGTCGTGGAAGTGCTCGCTGGTGACGGCGTGCTCGAGCTTGCCGCGGAGGCGGAGCATGGCGAGGATGATGGCGACGACGGCGACGGAGGAGTAGGCGGCGCCGGCGAAGTAGTAGACGCCCCACATGGTGGAGAAGAAGCCGTAGTCGATGGACATGAGCCAGTCGAAGGCGGCGAAGGCGGTGGAGAGGGCGAAGAGGATCATGCCCCAGGAGGAGATGAAGCGGGCGCGGGCGGTGGGGGCGCGGTCGCCGGTGGCGTCCTGCTCAAGGCTGAGGGAGCGGAGCTTGAGGGACAGGCCCGTCCAGACGACGCCGTAGATGAGGGCGCGGAGGACGAAGAAGGTGGGGAAGGCGCCGGCGTGCATGTCGGCGTAGGCGGTGCCGGGGGTGAAGAAGTAGCCCCACTTGGCCTGGAGGAGGTGGGTGTGGGCGGCTTCCTCGCCCAGCCACGCGAAGAGCACGCCGCGGTTGGCGATCTCGATGATCAGCGTGGGCACGACGAGCAGGAAGGCGAAGGGGACGAAGCTGGCGACGTTCTCGAACTGGCGGCGGATGGTGGCGGACCAGCCGGCGTTGGTGAGGTGGAACACCATCACGAAGAAGAGCGCGCCCAGGCTCATGGCAAGCACGGCCATGGTGGTGAGGTGGTACGCGGCGAGCGCCTGCTTGAAGGTGGCGCCCATGGCGTGGGTGCCGCCGATGACGAGGGCGCCCACGGCCAGGAGCAGGCCGATGCCGATGAGGCCGAAGCCCATGCCCTTGCCTGTGCCGGCGGGGAGGGTGATGTTCTCCGCGCGGAGGGCGACGGCGGGGTCGGCGGCGTGGGAGTGGTGGTCGGCGTGTGCCGCGGCGGAACTCACTGGGTGCCTCCGTTGGCGGGGGTGGTGGGGGCGGCGGGGGCGGTGACAGGGTCGGGCATGCGGTCAAAGT
>JAEYTB010000174.1 GCA_023434205.1 Planctomycetota bacterium
TCGAAGTCGGCGCTGCCGCAGGGTGTCCAGGGGACGAGCCAGTTGACCCCCGACCCGGAGAGGACGCTCGCGTCGGCGACGGGCGCACCGGCGGAGGTGATGACGCCGGACACGCCGTTCCAGGTCACCTCGCCGTTGCTCAGCGTGCCCGAGCTCAGGCCGCCGACGCCGGACGAGCTGCGTTGCCCGGCGCGGCCCGAGGCGTAGACGCCCAGCGTGAAGGACTGGCCGAACGTGACCGGCACGGCCATCGTGACCACGCCGTCGAAGGTGCGGCTGTCGGGCGAACCGAAGCTCGACAGGGCCCACTGCGTGCGCTGGCGGTCGGTCGAGATCGCGTCTGAGGGGCCGCGGTTGAAGTGGGCGTTCGTCCCCAACTCCACGTTGTTTTTGTAGCCGGATGTGAACAGGCCCGCGGAGCCCGCGAAGCCGGTAACATCGATGGTCCCGCGGCAGCGGATCTGGAACACCATGTAGCCGCTCTGCCCGTTGAGCGAGGGGCTGTTGACGGTGAACGTGTCTTTCCAGCCGCCGTTGCACATACCCGCGGCGAAGAGCGTGCTGTTGGGGCACGTGTTGTGGGCCGCCAGGTTGGCGAAGCCCAGGCCCATGGTGGCCGAGGCGTTGTTGCTCACACTCCCGGATGTGGCGGCGGCGGACGCCGAGGCGGATGAGTTGCCGGAGAAGCCGGCCTCCTCAGAATCCGCCGGCGAGCCCGCGGCCACGAGGTCCTGGCCGGAGATGATCCCCGGCGAGTTGGACATGTAGCACGCGGCCTGGGCGAAACCGCCCGGCGGGGTGACGGTTGACTGAGAAATACCGCCCTGCGCGGCGGAGGCGCAGGCGAAGAGCATGATCGCTGGTGTGAGCTTCATCGAAAACTCCATGATGACCCTGCGCATACACATCCGGAAAACCGCGGGGTCGTCCGTCACCTTTACGTCCCGCCCCGCCGCACGGCCTCAGCAGGCTCCCCCCGCCAGCACCCGGAAGAACGCCTCGATGTCGGCGTCGGTGCCGAGGTCCCCGTCGCCGTTGAAGTCGGCGCCACCGCTGAAGCAGGTGGCGCAGCAGTTCCCGGCCAGGCAGGCGAAGAAGGCCTCGATATCGGCGTCGGTGCCGATGTCGCCGTCGCCGTCGAAGTCGGCGGTGCCGCAGCCGGTCTGCTCAACGGTGAGCGTGGCGATGCTGGAGGTTTCGCCGCCGCAGTCGTTGGAGACGATGCAGTCGTAGTCCCCGGCGAGGGCTGTGGCGGCGGGGTTGATGACGAGCGTGGCCGCCGCGGTGCCGGTGTACGAACCGCCCTCGCTCAGGTTGCCGCCGTTGTAGCGCCACTGGTAGGTGAAGGGGCCGGCGCCGCCCGCGACCACGGTGAAGGAGGCCTGAGTGTTCTCGCTCACGGAGGTGGAGGTGGGCTGGGTGGTGATGGTCGCGGGCGTGCCGACGGTGAGGACGGCGGGGTCGCTGGCGAAGGAGTTGCAGGCGTTGGTGACGACGCAGTCGTAGGCCCCGGCGTCGCTGGGGGTGAGATTGGTCAGGGAGAGGGTGGGGCTGGTTTCACCGGACAGGTTCTGTCCCAGGTGCCGCCACTGGACGGTCGGAGTGGGAGAGCCCGAGAAGGTGATGGTGAAGGTGGCCGCGCCGCCGGCGCAGGCGATCTGGGGCTGGGGTTGTGCCGTGATGGTGGGGGGAACGTTCAGGCTCAGCAGCGCGCCGCCGCTGGTGATGGTGTTGCACGTGTTGCTGACGAGGCAGTCGTAGGTGCCGCCGGAGCCGTTCTCGGCGCTCGCGGTGTAAGAGCTGGACGTGGCGCCCAGGATGTTGCCGCCGTTCTTGCGCCACTGGAAGGTGGGCGAGGGGTTGCCGCCCGCCGCGACGCTGAAGGTGAAGCTCTCGCCCACGCACACGGTCTGCGGCGAGGGGTTGGAGAAGATGGTGGGCGGGGACTGCACGCTCAGGACCGCGCCGTCGCTGGGCACGCTGCCGCAGGAGTTTGTGACGATGCAGGTGTAGGTCGCCGCGGAGGCGAGCATCACGGGGCTAATGGTGAGCGAAGGGCCGGTGGCCCCGCTGATGTCGGTCGCGCCCTTGCGCCACTGGTAGGTCGGCGCGGGGGTGCCGCTGGCGACGACGCTGAAGGTGACCGACGCGCCGGTGCAGGCCGTCTGCGAGACGGGCTGCGTGGTGATGGCGGGGGCGGTGGCGATGGAAAGGGTTGCCGCGGAGCTGGTGACGTTGCCGCAGGTGCCCGTGATCACGCAGTCGTAGCTGCCGATGTCGCCCGCGGCGACGGCGGGGATGGTGTAGGCGGGGCCGGTGGCGCCCCCGATGTTGTTCAGACCCTTGCGCCACTGGTACGAAAGGCCGGAGCCCGTGGCGCTCACGGTAAACGTCGCGGGCTCCCCAAGGCACGCGGCGAGCGAGTCGGGCTGGTCGTTGATCGCGGGCGCAGCGCAGCCGGCGATGGTGAAGTTCACGTTGGAGACGTCGAAGTAGATGTTGTTCACCGCCTCGACCTTGATGCGCGCCTGGGTGGTGTTGACCCCCGGGATCGTGACGTTCGCGCTGCCCGAGTTGGGCGTGCTCGCGAGCAGCACGTGCGGGTAGGTGCTGCCCCCGTCGGTGGAGAGCAGGATGCGGACGTTGGCGGTGTTCACCGGCGACGCATTCGTCCCTGATACGTTCCACGTGACGGTCTGTGAGCTGCCGCTTGTCCAGTTCACCGCGGCGTTGGGCGCGGTGACCTGGAAGGGGCCGGCGGAGGCGACGGTGATCACCACGTCGTCGGTTCCGAAGCCGCCCGCGCCGGCACGGTTGTCGCGGGTGGTCAGGCGGAAGTTGAGCGTGCGGGCCGCGTCTGGCAGGATCTCGCCCGTTGCGAAGGTGTTGTTGAGCAGGTTCTGGAGGCGCGGGATGGTGCGGTTGGGGTTGGTCGTCGGCAGCCAGCTCCGCATGATCGCGCCCGCGCCGGGGTCACCGGTGGCCAGCGTGAAGCCGGTGCTGCGCGTGTCGCGCTGCTCCCAGCAGTAGGTGAGCGGGTCGTTGTTGGCGTCGTTGCCGGAGCCCACGAGCGTGAAGGGTGTGCTGTGGGGGATGGTGTAGTTCGGCCCTGCGTTAGCGGTGGGGGCGGTGTTGCCGGTGGAGATGTTGCCATCGCAGGATGACCCGCCGCCGCTGGTGGTGAAGGTGGTGATCTCCTGCATGCTGATGAAGGAGAAGTAGGGGTCTGAGAAGGTCTGGAGGTTGTCGGCCCCGCAGATGCCCGCGTAGGCCATGATGGTGGACCCCGAGCCGGGCTCGTAGGACGTGCTCGAGTTGCGGTTGCCGCCGCAGCTGCCCGAGGTGCCGTTGTAGCTGTGGTTGCCGCCGAACTGGTGGCCCATCTCGTGGGCGACGTAGTCGATCCAGAAGGGGTCTCCGTTGGGCGAGCCCGAGCCGGTCACGCCGCGGGCCTTGTTGCTCGAGCTGCACACCACCCCCAAGCCCGCGATGCCGCCGCCGCCCGTGGAGAACACGTGCCCGATGTCGTAGTTGGCCGAGCCGATCACGTTGGTGATGTTCGTCTGGTTCTGCCCCAGCATCGTGCTGCCGTTGTTGTTGGTGTAGGGGTCGGTCGAGCTGTTGGTGTAGATGAGGCTGCTGTTGTTGGCGACCAGCGTCATGCGGATGCCCAGCTCGGTTTCGTACACGCCGGTGACGCGGTTCACCGCGGTCACGACAGCGGCCTGGCCGAGCGTCACGGTCCCGCCGTGGAACGCGGTGTATTCGCCCGTGGCCGCGCAGGCGAGGCGGTAGGTGCGGAGCGGGTTGGCGTTGCGCGGGGCGTAAGGGCCGTTGTAGTCTTCCAGCGGCATGGGCTGGGCCTCGGTGCCGCAGGTCCAGTCCTGCGCCTTGGTGTAAAGGCGCGTCGCGTACACCGCGTAGAAGCTGTCGTCGCCCTTCGAATAGGGGTCGATGTACACACCGCCCTCGGGCGACCGCACCGCGGCGTGGAAGCCCTGCGGGGTGTAATCGAGCCGGATGGTCGCGTGCGGGTCGCTGATGCCCTGGCCGCGGAACGTGCGGATCTGCGGGAACTGCTCCGCGAGACCGGGCTCCATGATGGGGGACTCGACGATCTCGTAGGCATGGAACGCCCCGTCGGGCATGGGCAGCGTGATGATGAGCGGGAAGTTGTCGCCCTGCTGGGTGAACTCGCGCGGGGCGGTGTTGAGCAGCGCGATCATGCCCTGCATGTCGAGGCGGGCCGCCTGGAACACCTGGGGGCGGATCCACTCGGGCTTGGCCTCTTCCGCGGCGGGGACCTGGTCCAGCAGGGTCCACAGGGCCGCGCCCGGCTCCTGGGCCTGCGCTCCCGTTCCCAGCACCAGGCACAGCGCGGCCACGGCCCGACGGATCGACTTCAGCATGATGTAAACACCCCTTCCTGAACAGCTTGCGAACGCACGCGGAGACCCCGCAGGGGGCACACTACCCGAGGAGCGTGGATTGCACAACGGTGATTCTCACGCCCCGCACCCGGGGATCGAGGGCCGATGGCCGGCGCGGTTCGCTCGTTATGGGGCGGATTCTGACCCAACTCCCGGCATTCCGACGCATGTGCTCGAAGACCAGGGGATTCTCCATGAACCACGTGCCGACTCCAGCACTGCTTCCCTTCGTGCTCGCCTGCGCGGCGGGCCTCGCCGCTGCGCCGCGCGCCCATGGCCAGGCCAGCTATGCAGAGAGCTTCGAGAACGTCGGGGCCGTTGCCAGCGGACAGCAGGGGCCGCAGGGGTTGGTTGCCGCGGGCTGGATGTTCCGGAACCAGTCGTCGCCGCTTGGGCCATCCCCCGCGTGGCAAGGCGGCGGGGGCGGGGGCTGGGCGTACCTTGGCGACGGCTACCTGCACTCGACGACCTCCGCGGCGGGTCAGTTCGGGGCTCAGGTCAGCAACTGGGCGATTGTCCCGGCGGTCGCGGCGCAGCAGGCTGGTGATGTCCTCTCGCTGTGGGTCCTCGGCGGGGGGTACGGCCAGACCGCGACCTACTTGGACATCCGGTACTCGCCCACCGGGGGGACGAGCACGGGCTCGGGGGCGACCGGCGTGGGCGACTTCACGCAGGTGCTGTTCAGCGGCGAGCTGCCGATCAGCTCCGGGCCCGTCATCTACACGCAGGTGCAGGCACCCCTGCCAGGCCCCGGTCGTGTCGCTATCCGGTTCCACGCGCCGGCGGTCTCGAACTTCATGTCCTCGGCGAGCTTCTTCATCGATGAGTTGTCGGTCGGCGCGCCCCCCGGCCCTCCCTGCGGCCTCGAACTCCCCGCTCCCGGACAAACAGTCACCTGGCCCGGCGCACCAACGCCCTACCTGATCTGCCAGGACCTGGTCATCCCTGCGTCTGCACGCCTGATCCTGGGCCCTGGCGCCAGGGTGGAGGTGGCGGACGGCCGCACGCTCCAGGTGGACGGGGAGCTGATCGCGCAGGGCACCGCAGAGTTCCCGGTGGTGATCGTGGGGGATCACATCGACGGGCTCAGGGTCCGCGGAAGGGCAGGGTTATACCACGCGGACGTGGATGCCAGCGTGACCTTGTACGAAGATGCCTCGGTTGAGGCGTTCGACTCTCTCTTTCGTGAAAGGGCGCACCTCTCATCTCTGCAGCCGCGCACGTTCATGCGGCTGGAGCGCTGCGAGGTGCGCAGCGAGGCCGCAACCTTTGCTCGGACGACGCTGCTCGACGACGTGACGATCACGAACCCGCAGGCGTTCGCGTCGTTGCACGGCTTCTGGCGGGTGGGCTCGCTCAGCTCCGTGGCGCCGATGACGTTCATCGCGTCGATGCAGGACCGGCTTGTCGACAACGTCAGCGTGAACGGCGCCGCGGGCGCGGCGGCGCTTGAGCTTCATTCCTCCGGCGGCGCCGTGGACTACCGTCTCGGGCCGGGGAACATGCTCACGGGCAACCTCTACCCCGTCTGGGCGCGGTTCGCGGGACTCAGGCCCGACAGCCACGTTCCCGCGTCCGGCAACCTGAACAACGCCGTGAGGGGAGTGGTGAACGCGATGGCGACGCTGCGCAGCCGCGTCTCGATCCCGGACCTTGGGGTCCCGTACCACTTCCTCGAGCGGGGCACAGTGGGCGGAGAGGTCACGATCGACCCGGGCACGGTCCTGAAGTTCGGGCCCGAGGGCGGGCTGACGGTCCGCGGCGACAACGGCAACGACGGGACGCTCCGCGGCGAGCCGGGACGGCCGGTCCGCCTGGAGCGGCTCGACCCCGCACAGGCGTGGTTGAGTCTTGCGACGGGGCCGGGGTGGCACCTCTTTGAGCACCTTCACATCGATGGCGCCGGTGTCGGGGTGGTGGGCAATGAGGCGGAGCTGTGGTTGCGTGATTCCGTGATCGCCAACTGCGGGATTGGGGCGCACCCCGCCGCGGACGGGAACATCTACGGGTCCGGCGTCCGCTTCCTCGGCAACGGGCTTGGCCTGCGCGACGACCCTGTCAACCCCGCGGGGCAGATCAAGTCGGGGGTCCACTTCAGCGGCTTGGAGCGGCCCAACGTCTTTGAGGGCAACGCGGTTGCCGCTGCGAACTTCGGCAACACTTTCAACGGCTTCCGCCACCTCTTCCGCGCGGACAACAACTGGTGGGGGCATGAGACGGGCCCCTTCGAGCCCAACTTCCACCCCCAGGGGGAGGGTGATGAAGTGTCCTTCGGTGTGAGCTTCACGCCGTTCCTCGTGCAAAGCCCGGACCTTTCCGACGCCCGCCCGGTCGTTCGTCTCAAGACACGCCTGAACCCGGTGGTGTTGCCGGGCGAGAAGGTGTTCATTGAGTGGGAGGCGTTCGACGATGGTGAGATCACCTCGTTCGACGTGCTGATGCTCGATCCCAATACCGATCTTCCGCCGGGATTCTTCTTCATCCCGCTGGGCGAGGACCTGCCGGGGACGACTCGCTCCTTTGAGATCACGGCGCCCGTCGTCGGGCTGCACCCCTATGAGCGGTTCCCCTTCCGCATCGTCGCGAGGGACAACGCTGGGAACTCGTCGTTCGAGCAGTTCTGGCTGAGTGTGCCGCACCAGGCGCCCGTGGCGAGCGTGTCGTTCCAGATGCCCGAGGGCGAGTTCCGCGGCGGCGAGGATATCGAAGTGTGCTTCAGCTCCGAGGGCCTGACCTCCACGCCCCGGTTCTACATCGAGGCCGGCGCCGATGACCGTGTCGTGATGAGCGCGGGCTCGTCGGACTCGTGCTCTTTGGGGACGGTTCGCCTGCCGCTCGCGAGTTCGGACCGGGTCCGGCTCGCGCTGCGGGCCGAGGGCAACTGGAACCGCGATGAGTGGTACTTCACCGACTACATCACGATCCGGCCCGATCCCCGCATCGGAGATGCGCCGCCCAGCGTGCAGATGACCTCCCCGCCCAACGCCGCGTCGTTCCTGGGCGGCACGACAATCCCAGTCCGCTGGACCGCCGCCGACGACCACGGGCTCTACGGGTTCAGGGTTCAGGCCTCGTTCAACGGGGGATACACCTTCCACACGATCGTGACCTCACTGCCGGGTACGGCACGTGAGTTCGACTGGCGGCTGCCCGCCAGCAGCGGGGTCGAGGATCTGCGGATCCGAGTGGTCGCGGTGGACACACTCATGCAGAACACTTCCAGCGGCGATGACCGCGTGATCTCGGTGCTGCCCGGCTCCGGGCCGATCTTCTGCACCGCGGACTTCGATAATGATGGTGATACCGGCACCGACGCGGATATTGAAACGTTCTTCCGCTGCATCGCCGGCGCGTGCTGCCCCACGTGCGGGTCCGCGGACTTTGACGGCGACGGTGACACCGCGACCGACGCGGATATCGAGGCGTTCTTCCGGGTGATCGCGGGGGGGCCCTGCTGACACGCCCCGGGCGCCCATACATTCAGGGCATGACCACCTACCTCGTCACCGGGGCCAGCCGCGGGATTGGCCGGGAGTTCGTGAATCAGCTTGCTGCACGCGGCAACGCTGTCTTGGCGACGGCCCGTGACCCCGGGACGTTGCCCAAGGACGTTGAGTCGTTCGCGCTGGATGTGTCGAGCGAAGGCTCGGTCCGGGCGCTGGCGGCGGCGCTGGGTGACCGGCCGATCGACGTGCTGATCAACAACGCGGGGGTCACCAGCCCGGTGAAGTCGGTCGCGGAACTCTCGTTCAGCGAACTCGGGCGGGTGTACGCGACCAACGTGTTCGCGCCGATGGTGCTGGCGGGGGTGCTTCTCCCCAACCTGCGGGCGGGCCGTCGGAAGGTCGTGGTGAACATCAGTTCGGTGATGGGCAGCATGGCGAGTGCCGCGGCGAACAAGGATGCGAAGAGCTTCGCGTACCGCTCCAGCAAGTCCGCCCTCAACATGCTCAACGTGTGCCTTGCCAACGAACTGCGAGGGGAAGGATTCACCTGCGTGGCGGTCCACCCGGGGTGGGTCAAGACAGACATGGGCGGCGGTGAGGCGCCGTTATCGGCGCAGGAGAGCGTCGCGGCGATGCTGCGGACGATCGACGGGCTGACGCCGGAGCGGACAGGGGCGTTTATCGAACGCGACGGGCGGCCGATCGCCTGGTGAGCGTGAAAGCCGGGCGCGGAATCGGCCGATGTTCCACCGCTGGGCGTGTGGAGGCGGCGATGAACCGGGTCCAGGTGCAACGGGTGCGGGAGAGCTTCGAGTGGTTCCGTCCCTGCGGGCCGGCGATGGTCGCGCGGGTGCTGCGTCAGCTTGATGACCGGGCCCCCGGGGTGCGTGCCCTTTTCCCTCAGGACTGTTCGAAGCACAACCAGCGGTTCTTTGAGACGCTCTCACAGGTTGTGCGCAGCGCGGACAAGTTCCACAAACTTGAGGCCCCGCTGATGGAGCTGGGGGTCCATGCATACCGGGCGGGGGCGAACCCGGCGCACTACCGGATCGTGCGGACGGAACTGCTTCGGGCGATGGCGGAGCTCGCGGGCGAGGACTGGTCTGCGGAGCTTGAGGCGGAGTGGACGCTGCTGCTGGAGGCGGTGAGCGGGGCGATGCTGCGGGGGGCGCTGGGGGGCGAGGGGCTCGCGGCTGCTTGAGACCGCATGAGCACGCGGCGTGCTCATCAGCAGCCCCGGAGGTGCTGCTCCACCCACTCCTATAGTGGCGGCTCACCTGAAAGGGCCGCCTCACCATGCTCCTGCGCACGCACACCTGTGGTCAGCTCCGCGACGAACACACCGGTCAGACCGTGACCCTCAACGGCTGGGTCCACGCCTACCGCGACCACGGCAACCTGGTCTTTATCGACCTGCGCGACCGCTTCGGCATCACGCAGGCGGTGTTCGAGAAGGAGTCGATGTCGCCCGAGCTGGTCGAGCAGGGCAGCAAGCTCCGAAACGAGGACGTCGTCGCGGTGCGGGGCACGGTCCGCAAGCGCCAGGGCACGCCCAACCCCAAGATCGCGACGGGCACGATCGAGGTGGTGGTGACCGCGCTCGAGGTGCTCAACAAGACCGACAACCCTCCCTTCCTGCCCGACGACGGCAGCGGCCAGAAGCTCGCGAACGAGGAGCTGCGGCTGACGTACCGCTACGTGGACCTACGCCGGCCGCAGATGCAGAAGGTGCTGGCGACGCGCCACAAGCTCTACCAGGTCACGCGCCGCTACTTCGACGAGAACGGCTTCCTCGAGATCGAGACACCGATTCTTTACAAGAGCACCCCCGAGGGCGCCCGCGAGTTCCTCGTCCCCAGCCGGCACGTGCCCGGCACCTTTTACGCCCTGCCGCAGAGCCCGCAGCTCTTCAAGCAGATCCTGATGGTCAGCGGCTGCGACCGCTACATGCAGATCTGCCGCTGCTTCCGCGATGAGGACCCCCGCGCCGACCGCCAGGCCGAGTTCACGCAGATCGACCTGGAGATGTCCTTCGTGCGGCGCGAGCAGGTCATGGAGATGATGGAGGGCTTCATCCGCCGCCTGTGGAAGGAAATGACCGGGTTCGAGGTCCCGCCCATGCAGCGGATGACTTACCGCGAGGCCATGGAGCGGTTCGGCATCGACCGCCCCGACACGCGTTACGGCCTGGAAATCAAGGACATCTCGACGATCGCCGCGAAGATGGAGCTGGGTTTCTTCAAGGAGACGCTGGCCAAGGGGCAGGATGCTCCGCCGTACTCCAGCCGGCGCGGCGTCGTCAAAGCCATCCTCGTCCCCGGGGGCGCGGAGAAGCTCTCACGCAAGATGACCGACGGCTACACGCCCTTCGTCGCCGGCTTCGGCGCGGGCGGTGTCGCCGTGGTCAAGATGAACGCGGCGGGTGCCTTCGAGACGGGCATCGCCAAGTTCGCTGAGCCGGTCAAGGCCGAACTGGTCGAGGCCCTCAAGATCAAGCCTGGCGACGCCGTGCTCTTCGTCGCCGACACCTACAACGTCGCGAACAAGGCCCTCGGCGAGCTCCGCCAGAAGGTGGCCCGCGACATGGGCGTGGTCCCCAAGCCCGGCGCTGAGGGCGGGCCCTGGAACTTCCTGTGGGTCGTCGACTTCCCCATGTTCGAGCGCGACAAGGAGACCGGCCGCTGGGTCGCGATGCACCACCCCTTCACCAGCCCAAACGACGACCAGCTCGAAGCCTTCGTCAAGGCCGACGTCAACGACGAGGACACCATCGCCTCGATCGTGTCCGCGGGGTAC